>DAOMFR010000311.1:0-2136 GCA_035429885.1 Blastocatellia bacterium | reverse complement strand
ACGGTCGTCACAGCCACTGGCAAGTATTTTCAGACTTTTGCGAAATGGGAGCCATCGCCATGAGTGCGCTGGCCGCAGACATGGGTTACACCAGTGGGGAATTTCAAATGAGCGTCGCTCCACAATCTGTTGTATGTCTTCCGACAACTAACCATTTAATCAAACTGGTGTACTGATAATCCCTTCATCAGCTTTGTTTTGGCTCCAGTTAGGTGAATAAACCGCATATATTATCCGGCCAACATTTCACCACTACTGGAGGTTTACTGATGCCCACGCAACTCGCTCTCGCTTTTGACGCTGTGCCACTTACTTGCGAGGTTCAACAGCGTTATCACTCCATCGTTCCTTGCTTGAGCGGCTTTAGTACACCAGCAGAGCAAGCACGAGAACTCAACCTTGGCTATTCGACCATCACTCGTTGGTTACGTGAATTCCGCGAGCACGGAATGCCTGGGTTGTTTTCAGACTCCCAATTTCCGCGAGAGCCTTACACCCCAGAGCGCGTCATCGTGCAATTGCTTTATTTCAAGTGTTGCGCGCCAAAAGTGGGAGACCGTGAACTGGCGCGGGTTGTGTTTCAATCCACAGGCCAACGGATAGACCATCATACGGTGAAGGGGCTGTGTGAGCGTTTCTTTTTCTGGAGGCACCCGGAGTTTCAAAAGCTCGTTCATTATCCGGTGCCGAGTGATGTGCAGGCATTACGACTGGAAATTGTGCGCCTCAATAAACAAGGTTGGACAGAAGTTCGGATTGCCGGGTTGTTGCATATTTCCCGCAAAGCTGTTCGCAAATGGTTGCGCCGAGCAAGGCAGCAAGTCATGCAGACTTCTGACCAACCACAACAACTTTTGCTTGATCTTTCACGAGCGCCTCATCATCCCAAACGCAAAGTCTATTTCGGTGCGATTCACGCCACACTTACACTGCAAAAGAAATACGGTTACGCCGGATGGTTTCGCATCAAGGGCTACCTGGAAAAGGACTACGGAATCTACCTCGGCCCGACAACCATCAAGAAAATCATGGCACTTAACCGCCGCGTCCATTTCGCGCCGCAACGCCCGTGTCTTGAATCGCAAGAACGGGAAGTTCGCGAAGGCCCACCGAAAAGCCGTCACCCGTTTCAACACACTTATATTGATTTGCGTTACCTCGATGCCAAACCGGAAGGTGTTCAGCTTTATTCCTGCCTATTATTGGAAGGTCTATCACGCACTATTCTTGCAGGTTCGCTTACACCGGAGCAGGAAGTCGGCGTTGTTTTACAGGTCTATTTTCAAGCATTGCTACGTTGGGGATTGTGGGAAGAGCTTGTTTCCGATCACGGAGGCCAGTTTCAAAGCCATGATTTTGCGCGCGTCAACCGTCGCTTAGGCATTCATCATCGGATGTATGAAAAAGGGCATCCATGGCAGAACTTGATTGAAAGCCAATTCGGTATTCAGGCGCGCATCGGCGAATATCATTGGGAACGTTGCAGGACGATTGCGGCTGCTGTCGAATTTCATCGCGAATTGATCCGCGATCACAATCGCTTGCCGCATTGGGCACATCGTTTCCGACAGGATCAAAGGCGAACTCCGCTTCAAGTGTTAAACGCTGCACAGGGCAAACAGGTTGAACCCGCGACATTGCAACGCGCGTTCGGTCAACGCTACTGTCAACGCCGAATTGATACCCACGGATTTGTGCGTTTAGGAAGATGGAAGATTTACATCGAAGAAGGGCTGCCGAAAACGCCTGTGCAACTCTCGTATTGGGATGGCAAGCTGCGGGCTGAATACCAGGATTATTTGCTGACAGAGTATCAATGTCGTTGGGGCAAGAAAGACTTGCGTCCGACGACGATGCAACAACTCACACAACACGTCCATCCGTTTCGCACCAAACAACAAGAACTGTTTGATCCGCTCTGGCTCCGCGATCCTATTGAACTAGGTGAACTCCAGCCTGCCAAGCCTAAAACCCCTCCGCCAGCAGCCAAACAACTTCGGCTTTATCTGGGGCCAGAACTGGTTAAGCAGGCAAGCTAACATTAAAACTAGTCTGGGGATTGACTACTCAATGGATTGTGGTTGAGTGCTCGCTCGAAATTCCCCACTGGTGTAACCCATGTTGACGTCCACCGCA
>DAOMFR010000310.1:0-2170 GCA_035429885.1 Blastocatellia bacterium | reverse complement strand
TATGAAACGACTGTTTGCTTATTCGCTGATTGCCACAATCATTTTTTCGCTGACAGTTGGAACAAAGCCAGCGCTTTCGCAAAGCAAAGGTTCTGGCCTGCCTACCGCCAAGCCGGAAGAAGTTGGAATGTCTTCCGAACGATTGGCGCGCATTCACACAGGGATGCAGCGGTACGTGGACAAAGGCTTGGTTCCCGGCGTAGTGACGATGGTGGCTCGGCGTGGCAAGGTGGTTTATTTGGATTCGGTGGGGTATCGCGACGCCGAAAGCAAAGCGCCGATGACGACGGACACGATCTTTCGCATCGCTTCGATGACCAAGCCGATTGCGTCAGTCGCGTTGATGATGCTGTACGAAGAAGGCCACTTTCTGCTCAACGATCCGATTGCGAAGTTCCTTCCGGAATTCAAGGACATGAAAGTGGCGGTTCCGGCTTCGGGCGACGACCGCATTGGAGTGCCGTACAAACTGGTTCCAGCTGCGCGGCCCATCACGTTCAAACACGTGCTGACGCACACTGCCGGGTTCGCCAACAGCTATCGCGGCATCACGCTGCCGGAATTCACGAAAACATTTCAGCAAGGCCGCAAGCCGAATGACACTATCGGCGATGCGGTCAAACGATTGGCGACTTTGCCGTTGAACTTTCATCCCGGAGACGCCTGGGAATACGGCAACGCGACGGATGTCGTGGGGCGATTGGTCGAAATCATTTCGGGCATGACGCTGGATGAATACGTGCAGAAGAAAATTTTCGCGCCGCTGAAAATGACGGACACGCATTTTTTCCTGCCGCAATCCAAACTGGATCGGTTCGCCGCTGTGTACGAACCGGACGCCAAAAACGACAACAAGATCAAACTGCTCGAAGCTCCGACCAAAGACAGCCGCTTTGTCAAAGAACCGCATGTGTATTTCAGCGGCGCAGGCGGGTTGGTTTCGACCGCGGCGGATTACGTGCGCTTTCACCAGATGATGCTCAACGGAGGCGAGCTCGATGGCGCGCGAATTCTTGGCCGCAAGACCGTTGAACTGATGACCGCCAATCACACAGGCAATTTGCCGATTTGGTTGACCGGCCCTGGTTACGGTTTCGGACTGGGTTATCGAGTATTGACCGACATCGGCCAAGCCGCCGTGCCGAGTTCAATCGGCGAATATGGTTGGGGCGGCGCGTTCTGCACTTACTTCTGGGTTGATCCACAGGAAGAGATGATCGGAATCATGATGACTCAGGTTATTCCGTACACGCACATCAACATCCGGCAGGAGTTCCAAGTGCTGGCCAATCAGGCGATTGTGGATAGTGCAAAGCCAAAAGCGGCGACGAATCACATCACGTCGCGCTGATTCAGTTGAGGCGAGTCAGTATCGCGACCGGCAGGGAGCGTGGTTTATGAACAGCGAACAAAAAGCTCTGAAAAAAGAATATCAGCAAGGCCACACGCCGATGGGCGTGTTTCAGATTCGCAATATGGTCAACGAGAAAATGTTTGTTGGCGCGGCGCTGAACCTGCCGGGAATCTTCAATCGGCATAAGTTTGAATTGCAGATGGGCGGTCACAAAAACCTGTCGCTCCAAGCCGAATGGAACGCATTCGGCGCAGATAAATTCGCGTTTGAAATTCTGGATGAACTAACACCGGTCAGTGATCCGCAACATGATTACCGCGAAGATTTGGCGCATCTGGAAGACCTGTGGCTGGAAAAACTGCAACCGTATGGCGAGCAGGGATACAACGAACCGAAGAAAACCACAGAACAGCGGTTGCGCATGATTGCCGAAAACCGTTTGGCTGCGGATCGGACAAGGGATGAATAACCTTGGTACGCACGCGCCCTCGCGTGCCGTATTTTCAATGGCATCTTTCTTTTCAAGAGCATTTTTCAGCAAGCCTGCACGCGAGGGCGCGTGCGTACCCAAGAAACTATGAGCAACGTCATCATCACAATTTTTTCTGCCGCCGGATACGACCGTGCGGCTCAAGGCGTCGCCGGAGCAGGTCGTCGTTTAGCCGATCAGCTTGGCGGCAAACTGCACGCGATTGTTGTCGGCGCAAACAACGCGGAATTGAATACTGCTTTGGCTTCTGTCGCCGATGCAGTCATCTCTGCCGATCAACCCGAACTGGCCGAATACCAGCCGGAAGCTTGTCTGGCTGCGCTGAC
>DAOMFR010000309.1:0-2480 GCA_035429885.1 Blastocatellia bacterium | reverse complement strand
CGGCGAAAGCCGTCGTTGGCAACGCGACCACGGTCAACGTTTCGGCCAACGGCTTCCTGACCTTCTGGCCGAGCGACGCCGCTCAGCCCAATGTCGCGACTTCGAATTATCGCAGCGGCATCGTGTTCAATCGGCATTTCACGGTCGGGTTGGGAACGGATGGCGCGTTCAAACGGTTTGCGGCTTCCACGACGGATTTGGTGATTGACCTGTCTGGATACTTCGCGCCGTAAAAAAGTCAGCGACACGTTGAAGCGCAATAACGCCCGCACCGCTGCCCGGCAAGGACGAGAGTATTCTCGTTGCCGTGTGGCGACGCGGGCTTTATTTGTTGACACCTAACTGACCCCAGCCACAAAATTGGGTTGATGCAACAACCATTCGCAAATGAAATTACACCGCTGCTGGTCAACTGGCGTCAAGGAAATGAAGATGCTTTGGCGGAATTGTTGCCGGTCGTTTACCAGGAATTGCGCAAAATTGCCGACAGCTATTTGCGACGTGAACGTTCGGATCACACGCTGCAACCGACGGCGCTGATCAACGAAGCTTACATGCGGCTGGTGGATCAAAGCCTGCCGCAATGGCAGAACCGCGCGCACTTTTATGGAGTCGCCGCTCAGTTAATGCGGCAGATTCTGGTGGAACATGCGCGGGCGCAATTGACGCAAAAGCGCGGCGGCGGAGTGGAACAGGTAGACTTCGAAGATGCCTTGAACTACGCCCCGGAAAAAGCCGCTGAACTGGTTGCGTTGGACGATGCGTTGAAATCACTTGCAGAATTCGACGAACGCAAAAGCCGGTTGATTGAGTTGCGTTATTTCGGCGGTTTGTCGGTCGAAGAAACGGCTCACGTGATGAATGTTTCCACGGCCACCATCACGCGCGAACAGCGGTTGGCGCAGGCCTGGTTGCGACAGGCTTTGCGAAAAACCTGATCGGCAATTATCTCCCTGAAAATCTATGACCCCTGAACGCTGGCGTAAAATCGAATCCATTTTTCAGACCGTTGTCGAAAAGCCCAAGCCGGAGCGGCAACTGATGTTGACGCAATACTGTGGCGATGATGCGGATTTGCGCCGCGAAGTGGAAGCCCTGCTCAGCGAAGACGAATCGGATGATTTTCTCCAAGTTCCGATCAAAGAGGTTGCTCAGTCGTTACCTCCGCTGAAATCCGACAATTACATTGGACGCGACATCGGTTCTTACCACGTGGTCAGGCTGCTGGGACAAGGCGGGATGGGAGCGGTGTATTTGGCGGAACGCGCCGATGCCGAATATTACCGCCAGGTTGCGTTGAAAATCGTTCGGCGCGGCATGGATTCCAGTTTCGTGTTGAAACGCTTTCGCGTCGAGCGGCAAATTCTGGCGACGCTGGAACATCCGAACATCGCGCAATTGCTGGACGGAGGCACGACGGACGACGGATTGCCTTACTTCGTGATGGAGTATGTTCAGGGGCAACCGCTGACCGAATACTGCAACACGCGCCAGCTATCATTGACTGACCGATTGAAATTGTTTTTGCCAGTGTGCGCCGCCGTTCAACACGCGCATCAAAAACTGATCGTCCATCGCGATTTGAAACCCAGCAATATTCTGGTGACAACGGAGGGCACGCCGAAGCTGCTGGATTTCGGCATCGCCAAACTGCTTGACCCAACGCTGTCTCCTACAGCAATCACTCGCACGCAAACTTCCATGCGAATGATGACTCCGGATTACGCCAGCCCGGAACAAGTGCGCGGTTTGCCGATCACCGCTGCCAGCGACGTGTATTCGCTGGGCGTGGTTCTGTACGAATTGCTGGCTGGCGAACGGCCTTATCAGTTTGACACCTATTCACCCGCCGAAATCGAACGCGCCATTTGCGACACGGAAGTTGAACGACCAAGCGCTCTGGCAGAAAGGATGAAGGACGAAAGTGGCAAGGCGAAGCCGGGAGCCGGCTTGTTTCGCCACTCGTCGTCCATCTTTCACCGTTCCAGCCTGCGCGGCGACCTGGACAACATTGTTCTGATGGCGTTGCGCAAAGAACCGGATCGTCGCTATCAATCGGTCGAGCAACTCGCCGAAGACATTCGCTGTTATCTGGCCGGACGGCCAATCAGCGCGCGGCGTGAAAGCTCTGTGTACCGCGCGGGCAAATTTGTTCGCCGCCATAAACTGGGCGTGACGGCTGCTGCCTTGATTCTGTTCAGTCTGTTGGGAGGAATTGTGGCCACGACCCGCGCCGCGCGCATTGCTCAAGCCGAACGCGCTCGCGCCGAAGCCAATCTTGTCGAAGCGCAAGCGCAACGCGCCGAAGCCGACCGCCAGCGTCTGATTGCCGAACAACAGCGCGCCGAAGCGTTGACGCAACGCGAACGCGCCGAGGCCGAAACCATCGAAGCCAATCTGCAACGCCAGATTGCCGAAGCTCAACGAGCCGAAGCCGAGGCTCAGCGTAATAAAGCTGAAACTCAGCAGGAACGCGCCGA
>DAOMFR010000308.1:0-2561 GCA_035429885.1 Blastocatellia bacterium | reverse complement strand
GTCTTGCGCAGAATACGTTCCAGTTCAGACGGCGCGTTGGGCAGATAAGTGCTCAAAGGCGGCGGTTCTTTGTGGATGATTGCCGCGATCACGTCGGCGGTCGTTTCGCCTTCAAAGAGCGGCTTGCCTGTCAGCAGTTCATGCAGCACAACGCCCAGGCTGAAAATGTCTGTGCGCGCATCCAGCAATCGCCCGCGCGCCTGTTCGGGCGACATATAGCGCAGCGTGCCCAGAATCAGGCCCGGCAAGGTCTGCATCTCGGCGGGCGTTGTTTCTGCATCGGTATCAATCTGTTTGCTGCCGGAATTATTCGTTGCGGTCAGTTTCGCCAATCCGAAATCCAGAACTTTGACCAAGCCGTCAGGCCGCACCATAAGGTTGTCGGGTTTGATGTCTCGATGGACGATCCCCGCTTGATGCGCAGCGTCCAGCGCCGAAGCGATCTGACTGCCGAGTTCCAGCGTCTGGATCAGGCGTTTGCTTTCTTCTTCTGGCTGCCATTCGCGCAAGGTCGCGCCCTCGATGTATTCGGTGGCGATGAAATGCGTCAGGCCGCGTTCAGTTTCAGCCACGCCAATCTCATAAATTGTGATGATATTGGGATGATTGAGCGCCGAGGCGGCTTCGGCTTCACGGATGAAACGCTTTAGTCGCACGGCATCCTGAGTGAATTTGAGCGGCAATAGCTTGAGTGCGACGCGTCGTTTCAAGCGAGCATCGCGAGCCAGATAGACTTCGCCCATGCCACCGGCTCCAATGCGCGAAAGAATTTTGTAATGGCTGAATTCTTGCCCAATGGCCGGGACGAATTGTTGGGTTGACTGTTTATCATCGGCCAGGCTTTGCGCAGCCTGTTGCAGGGCCGGTGAGTCCAGGAAACCGCTCGCCTGATGATTAGCAGAGAGCAATAACTCGACTTCGCGGCGTAACTCAGCGTCGTCACCACAGGCTGTGACAAGAAAAGCTGCGCGCTCGGCTGCGTTGAGTTCGAGCGCAGTGTGAAAAAGTTCCTTGATTTGTTCCCAGCGTGCAACGTCCATGGCGATTTCAGCTTCGGCTTCTATCGAACAATAACGACGAGGACAGAGTGGACAGGGTTTCCAGACGGGCAAAATTCATCAAGCGTTACAATCGTACTGGCCGATCGGCTAAGTCTGTCCAGGCGAAAAGGCTACCGTCTATAAAAAGGCTTCTGTCTAAATGATGCGGATCTTGCTTTAGTTCGGTACTTTCTGCTGCAATTGGTTGTAAAGCCAGGCTTGGGCAACATTCCATTCACGGCGCACAGTGCGTTCGCTAAGGTTCAGTACCTCAGCAATCTCTTTTTCGGTCAGGCCCCCGAAAAAGCGCAATTCAACAATGTGGCTCTGGCGTGGATCGAATTCGGCCAGCGTCCGCAAGGCATCATCTAGCGCCACCAAATCCGGATCGTGGGGTTGAGGTTCAGTGGCGATTGCGGTCAGCGAGATGCGTAACTGCGCGTCTATGCGTTTCTGTTTCGCACGGCGGCGCGCGTAATCCACCAACACCTTGCGCATCAAGCTGGCTGCCACGCCAAAAAAATGCGCGCGATTCTGCCATTCCACTGCCTGCCAATTGATCAGCCGCAAATAGGCTTCGTTGACCAGTGCTCCTGTTTGCAGCGTATGCGCGGCGCGTTCCTTACGCATATAAGAATGAGCAAGGCGTTCCAGTTCGGCCTCGACAAGCGGGGCAAGCTGGGCAAGGGCCTCCTGGTCACCCGCACTCCACGCCACCAACAGGCGTGTGACTTCATGAGTAGAAGAAACTGCCATCTGATGCGCCTCAAAATGTTGTTTGGAATTGCTGTTATGCTGCTCCGACGGCGGGCAATCTAACACAACTCTTCCTGACAATCTATTTTTTCAACCTGCTTGGCCGCTTTTCCTGCCGCTCTGCGCCTTAGTTAGCAGAGGCAAACAAGCCTCCGATTCCAAAACTTGGGACACTGATACGGCACCGCGCGCGTCAGCAAGCGGTTAGCTCTGGCAAGCTCACTGTTTGCTGACGCGCGCGTACCGTACAAAAACAAAAACCAGCAGTAGCAAACCATCGGAGAATACCAATGAAACAAATGATTACTTTGGCTGTGATTTTATTTGCGCTGACCACGATAGGGCTTGGCCAATCCAAACCAGACCTGAATGGAACCTGGGTGCGCAAAGCTGCGCCGGATGCTGAGAAGAACAAACAGGATATGGTCATACAGCTTGAAGGCGACAATATCCACGTCGTGTATCACATTGAAGACGTCTGGAAACGAACACTCGATCTAAAGGGCAAAACAGATGGGAAACAATATCCTCAAACGGCATTAAATGCGCCTGCAACATTGATTACTCGATGGGACGGAGCGGATTTTGTGTTTGAAATTATTCGAGAGCCAAATGGTGGTTACATTCATAGCCGCCGCCAATTCAAATTTTCTGCTGACGGGAAATCGTTTACGACGGAAGCTACCTACCTTTTGAAAGATGGAAAAGAAAGAAACACCGAGTCCGAAACCTGGGAAAAACAATAGCTCACAAAAATGAAAGGAG
>DAOMFR010000307.1:0-2648 GCA_035429885.1 Blastocatellia bacterium | reverse complement strand
AACACGCTGCCCGCGTTGGGTATGGGACACGAGAGGGCTGAATTATTCCCTAAAAAATGGAGAGGCGTTGGCGTGGATTTTTGAAGTGCGGTGTTATTCGTAAAGCTGACAGAAAAGCCGAGACTATTGCTCAAATGCGATGGGGCTTCGCAGGTCTACTTGAGTTCCATCTCTGTCGACGTAACCGCCGCTTTGCTGCCTTCGGCGATGTTCTGTTTGCCGGAGCGCGTCGCTTGCACCATTTGATCTACGATGCGGTCGCGCGCATCCAAAAACCGGCGACAGAACCGATAGGTTAGGTGGTACACCACTTCGGCCTTTTGATAAGACAGCAGTTCTTCGTAATTTCCATGCGGTGGCAGAAAACAGCGATCATCAACAGTATTCATCTTGGCTGATTCCTTTTACACAAGAGCATAAAAAAGGTGACAAAATCAGTTTCATGATCTATCAAAGTAGTATTTAGCCGAGATCATTTGGGCCAAAAATTACGAGAGCATCATTATGTCACAACACCACAATTCATCTGTTACAGCGATTCTGCCAATGAAAATACAAACCAAATTCTTGCGCCCCATTACACGTCGGCGTTTTCTCAGCCAATCTGTTCTGACTGGCGCAGCGGCTTTTGTACCAGCAGGTCTGTATGGACAGACCGCCAGCCGCAAAATTCGTATTGGCATTGCCGGTGGCCGTTTCGGGTTGCAGTTTTATTGGCACGAACATCCCGATTGCGTTGTCGAAGCCGTCACTGACCTGCTGCCAGACCGGCGCGAAAAACTGATGCAGACATACCGGTGCGCGAAATCCTATCCGCGTCTGGAAGAAATGGTGAAGGATCGGAATCTCGACGCTATAGCGGTGTTCACCGATGGCCCGCTGCATTTTCAGCACGTCACGCTGGCGCTGGCGCACGGCAAACACGTCCTTTCCGCCGTTCCCGCGGTGATGGCGGCTTCGGTTGCCGAAGGGCTCGATCAAGCGCACAAGCTGTATGAAAAAGTTCGTCAGAGCGGGCTGACTTATATGATGGCCGAAACCAGCGTCTGGAGGCAGGAATTCATCACGCTGCGGCAAATGCAGGCCAAAGGCGAACTCGGTCAGGTCATCAGTTGCGACGCCGATTACATGCATCCGGGGTTGCGTGAGTTATACGGCACGGCGCAACAGCCCACGTGGCGTTATGGCGTGCCGCCGATGTTTTATCCAACGCATTGCACTGCCTTTCTGACCGGGCTGACGGGCGAAACGCTGACCCAGGTCACCTGTCAGGGCTGGGGCAATGATGATCCGATCTGCAAACGAAACGCCTTCAGCAACAATCCTTTCTGGAACGAAACCGCGCAGTTCGGAACAAGCAAAGGAACGCCGTTTCGCGTGCGTGTTTGGTGGGAAGCGCCGGTCTGGGGCGGAGAATACGCCATCTGGCATACCACAAAAATGACTGTGGATCAGAGGCATGGCTTGCGCTGGTTACAGGAGGGAGCGCAAGGGAAGGATGACGCAGGCTTTGTTCAGGGGCCTGCCAAATCATCGCCATTGCCTGCGACGAAATGGTGGCAAACAGATATGTTGCCGGAACCAATGCGGCACGATAGCGGGCATGGCGGTTCGCATACGTTTATTGCCCACGAATTCATTGACAGTCTGCTGCACAATCGGCGTCCGCTGGTGGATATTGCGACGGCCTTGAATTTCACGGTGCCGGGCATTGTGGCGCATCAATCCGCGCTGAAGGGCGGCGCGTCACTCAGCATTCCGCAATTTCGGCAGGTCTGATGGATGAGTTGAGGAAATGGTTTGGGTTGTTTGGTAGCGTTCGGGGCGGCAGCGTTATGGGAGTCATACACGCGCCGCCCCTGTTATTTTCGTGCCTGCTACACCTTGCTGAAGATCGAGTTGCTGACCGTCCCTGTGCTGTCCGAGAACGATTCCTGCTCGATTCCCATCGAGCGCAGGATGCTCAGATGCACATTCGACATGCGCGTCTCGCCATTCTTCCAGTAACCGCCGTGCTTCAATCCCATATTCGCGCCGCCCGCGATCATCGTCGGCAGGTTATGCGGATTGTGGGTTGTGCTGGCTCCGCTGCCATAAAGCACAATCGTATTGTCGAGCACTGTGCCGCTGCGGTCTTTGTATTCGTTCATCCGCGCGAAAAAGTGCGCGAGTTGCTGACTTAGAAACAGATCGTACTTGGCGAAATTGAGCTGACCTTCTTTGTCAGTGGCGTGCGAAAGGTTGTGGTGCGTCTTGCCTAAACCCAGCTTGATCGGGAAGGTGTCACTGATGCCCATGCCATCTTCGCGATTGAGCATAAACGCCACCGAGCGCGTGATGTCAGCGTCGAAGGCCAAGGCGATCAGATTGAACATTGTCTTGTAATACTCGGCGGGGTCGCCTTCGTTGGTAGCATCAAGTTTCAGGTGCGAGTAATCCTGCTGTTTGAGCGGAATATCAATCCATTTTTCCGAAGCGGCCAAGCGCGATTCGACTTCGTTGAGCGAGGTCAGATACTGCTCCATCCGCTCCCGGTCTGTCTTGCCAAGTTTCTGGTCGAGCGCTTTCGCGCTTTCCGAAACGGCATCCACAAGCTTGATGCGGCGTTGCAGCTTTTCGTGTTCGGATTTGAGCGATGCGCGATCAAG
>DAOMFR010000306.1:0-2672 GCA_035429885.1 Blastocatellia bacterium | reverse complement strand
GCAGCACCATCGGAGCCAACATTCCCTGGCACGAAGCGCTGGATCATCCCGGAGCGTTCCAGATGCGCCACGTTCGTCGCCTCTTTGAATCGCTTCCCTTCACCAAACTCATTCCGGATCAAAGCCTGATTCTGAACGGCCCAACCACTGGCGGAGCCAAAATGCGCGCCGCCCGCGCCAGCGACGGTTCTTTCGCGCTGTTCTATTCGCCACACGGAGAAAGCTTCACCCTGAACAAAAACGTCATCAAAGCCGATCAGCAACGCCAATACTGGTTCGACCCACGCTACGGCATTGCCTATTCGATCAAGGATCAGGACAGCTTCGGCATTCAGACCTTCGCTCCGCCAACCAGCGGACGCGGGAATGATTGGTTGTTGGTGCTGGTCAATGCTTCAGCAGACATCAAGTTGCCCGGTGTTCCGCAATAGGGTTTATTGCGGAGACAACTTCCTGTTTTAGGGTAAACACAATGAGAATCATCAGCCGTAAAACATTGCGCGAGTTTTGGGAAGCTCACCCGGATGCTGAACATCCGCTCGAAGATTGGTATCGAATCACAAAGCATGCATTTTGGTTAAGCTTAGCCCACACGCGCCGCGACTTCCCTCACGCCGATTCAGTCGGCGACTGCACTGTGTTCAACATCGGTGGAAACAAATATCGCCTCATCGTCAAGATCAGATACAATAAGCAACGGGTTTACATCACTCACGTTTTGACCCATAAGGAATATGACAAGGAGAAATGGAAAGATGACTGCGTTGATTAAATCCAAAGCCAAGCCGAAAAAGACTGTAAGCCGGAAATCGCCTAGCAAGGCATCCGTATTCGACCGGCGTAAATATGCTGCGTTGCTCTCACGCTCTCTGCCCATGGCGATCACCTCAGAAGCCGAATACGACCAGACGCTCACTGAGATCAAACGCTTATTGCGCAAAGGCGAATCCAGTTTATCTCCTGAAGAAGATCGCTTGCTTGATCTGCTTTCCACATTGGCGGAAAGCTGGGAAGAAGCCCATCACGAAATCCCTGAAGCCCCGGGTTACCGTATCCTGCAACATTACATGCAGATTCGAGGACTCCGGCAAGTAGACTTGCAACCGATCTTCGGTTCACGCGCTTTGACCTCAGCAATCGTCAACGGCAAGCGCTCTATTACGCCTGAACAGGCAAAGCAACTCGGCTCACTTTTTGGTATTTCGCACTCTGTCTTTACTGAAATATGAAGCACTTCCTGAACCTATTTTCGCCAGAAACATTTGATGCTTTTACCAGGTCAGGTTGCGCCGTGTCCGGCTTTCGAGAGCGGCATCGCATTGCAGCAAGCAAAGTCAGCATTGGAGATCGGTTGATTTGCTATGTCACGGGACTGTCACGATGGACTGGCATTTTAGAAGTTTGCAGTAACTCTTATGAAGAGATGACTCCAATCTTCTTTACCGAGAATGATCCATTTATCGTCCGCTTCAACGTTAAGCCAGTAATCTGGCTAGAGCTTGAACAGGCAATTCCAATTTATGATGATCAGCTTTGGAACAACCTTTCTTTTACAAAAGGTCAAACCAAAGGCTCATCGAGTTGGACGGGGAAGATTCGTTCAAGCCTAACCCAAATTGATGATTCCGACGCCTTGCTTCTTGAAGCAGTACTTAAACACCAAAAGGCTGCGGGCAATAACTTTCCATTCGACGATAACGATCTTAAAAAACTTACGACCCATACCGTTAGGCGCCTCGACAAAGACATCACAGTCACTGTTCCCGAAGATACTGACATCAGTGCTGAAGGAGCACCAACATCGAATGATGTTCGTGAGTCAATTAAAATTCAGGCTTTAATCGCCGAAATTGGCTCACGTATGGGAATGCAGATTTGGATTCCCCGGTCAGACCGCTCATCCGTTCTAACTGAATGGAAGGGAGATCACCCTCCAATTCTTGACCGGCTTCCCCTTAATTATGACGACACCACCTTACGGACAATTGAGCAGATTGATGTACTTTGGCTTAAAGGGCGCTCAATTCGCCGAGCATTTGAAGTCGAACATACAACATCCATTTACTCTGGAATCCTACGAATGGCTGATCTACAAGCACTTCAGCCTAATATGGATATTCGATTGCATATTGTCGCTCCGGAAAGTAGGCGTGAAAAAGTCTTTTCAGAGATCCGTCGCCCTGTTTTTTCCTTGCTTGATCGTGGTCCACTATCAGAAAACTGCACCTACCTTTCCTATAACAGCATCAGAGAACTGGCAGGGCAGCCACATCTTGCGCACCTATCAGACACTGTCCTTGAAGAGTATTCAGAGCAAGCGGAAGGCTAACGGTCGTGTTTCTAAGAATGACGAGTAAAACAGGTGACGACAACTCACCCAACAAATTCATGGCACCCCCACACCATCCCCTACCTTCTGAAATTCAAAACACCTCTACTTGGTACGGCCCAGACTTGGCTGAGCGTCAAGACTGGATCAAGACACTTTCCGACGTCGAAATCGGAGAAATCGAAACGGCGACGAAACGGTTGGCAGATGCCGAAATCGAAATTCCTTCAATCCGCCGAGAAGATTTTCCCTTACCAATGCTTCATGAACGATTGCAGCAAATCCTCGACGACGTTTTGAACGGGCGAGGCTTTGTGTTGCTTCGCGGTTTGCCGGTGGAGCG
>DAOMFR010000305.1:0-2710 GCA_035429885.1 Blastocatellia bacterium | reverse complement strand
GTGGCAGTTCGGCTGCCAAGCGCCACAGTCGCGCCGCTAATCGGAGCGCCTCCGGGTGTCACAGTCACCGTTCCCGAAATCGTGCCGCCAGCGCCGACCGGAGTACATTGACCAATGCTGGCGTAGCTGAATGAATTGACGCGCGTTTTCCAGCGCATATCAAAGGCTTGAGACGCCGGGTTCGCATACTCCGTGGTGTACCAGAAGGTGCAACCATCCGGGTCCAGCATCATCGAACTGTAATCGCCCCAACGCGTAGTGCCAGTTTGCGAAGCTGTCCCAGTGAACAAATTTTGCTCCGTCAGACTGAACGTGTTGACCGGATCGGCGGCCAGACGGCCAGCATAGGAAAAAGAGGGGAAAGTAGTGCTGCTGGATTTGCTGTACCCCAGCGCCATGTTTCCAGCGCGGTCAAGCGCAAGACTGGGCATAAATCGGTGGAAGGTATTTGCCCCGTCCGGGTCCCAGGTTGCCGCTTGCGGAAGGTTGGCGGCTACCGTGCCACCAGTGACGTTGACCTGATACCAGCGCGGCGCGGCAAAGCCCGTTGTATTCGCCCGACGAACTGTGTGAGTCGTCCAGATGGATTCTGTGCCGCTGTAATTCGTGTATTGGTTCTGCACCATTGCGCGAATTTGCAACACGTCCAGCAGCGTCGCCGTGCCCGATTGCGGCGCGTTCGCGACGGCCGCGTTCGGCCAACTTGTGGCTGCGAGAGGAGCGTCCGGCCCCGTAAACGTGGCAAGTGATGGATGCGCCCAATCCACGTGGAATTTGTAAACCGTCAGAGAATTCAGGAATAGCCAAGTCGAAACAAACAGATTGGGCCGGCCCGCAGGCGGCGTTCCCGTCTGCAGACGTGCATTACTTGGGATGATTGTGAAATCGCCCCCTCCCACATTGAACGAAACCGATTGCGCGGTCGGAGCGCCTGCATACATCTGCGCCTTGTTGAAGGCCCAGGTTCGCACGCCCTGAAAGGACGAACCTGCTGGGAATCCGAACAAATTCGCCGACATGTAAATGCCGTCCGTCCAGACACCGAGTTTCGGGTAATCGTTCAGGGCGTCCGTGACCGTGGTTGAATAAAAGTTCCATCCGCCGTTGACAGGATCGCCTGTCTTCGACACAGCAAAACATTGAAATGCGATTGGGGGGTTGACGTTTCCGCCACCATCAAGCGTGAAGGCGAAATCCGTCAGAATCCAGCGATCTTCAAAGGTGTCATATAGCACAACCGGATCGCCGAAATTTTCAGTGTCGCACTGATTGCCAAAATTTCCCTGACTCATCAAGGTATCGAATGTGAAGGCTGTGATCAGATTGCCGTTGGTCTTATCGAAGATACCGACAGAAGAATTCACGGCTTGGATGTAATGGTTCGGGCCGACATCGCCTGTCGTGTCAGGCGGACTGCCCGCTCCCCAGTTCTGACGATCCAGGCCTTCAAAGCCCAGAATTGCCGCCGGTGCTGGCGCGAGCAACTTTGTCGGTTTGAGAAGCTTTTGAAGCGGTTGAGGGGCTTTTAACGACGTAGGCTCAATCTCAAACGGATTCGGCGCTGGACCTTCGCGTTCAGGGCGCTCTTTTGCCACAGCCCTGTTTTTGGGAAGTGTACGTAGATCACCAGCAAAAGACTTGCCTGACCGGATCAACTGTCCTGCCATCGGAGTCTCGCTGGCTTTAATCACCACTTTCCCAATGGAATCCTGGGTTAACTTCAACCGTCTCGTAAACTTGAAGTTATTGCGTCGTCCTTCTCTTTCCCTTTCTTCTTCCGAATCGGAACTGGAAGCCATTCGTTCTTCACCGCCGTCCGTTTCCGCTTCAAGCGTCGCGTCTCCGGACTCGTTTGACTGTTTGACGTGCTCACCAGAAAGGGAAATTTTTTGCTCCATTGCTTCCTGCAAATCCATGCCTTTATGCCAGGTCGCGGAGCCATTAGCTTTTGAAGCTGACTTGATGTGTTTATTTACGGCAACCTGATTTTGGCGTTTTGAAAGCATCGCCATTCCGACAAGCACCAAAACTAGAGTGATGCTGATCACCAGTGTTATTTTTTTCATGAGTAGGTTCCTCTTTCGGCCTCGCACCTGATAACCATTGAGAGTTACGGCTTCAAGCTGAAACCACAACAATTTGAGGAGTCATCAAGCAGACACTGAAGTAGATCAAAATGAGGTAAATGACGCCTGCCTGAACACGCATCGCGGTTGCGATTCGGCAAGGTGAGTTTTTTGTCGTTTCTATCTGAAAATCTCGCATTGCCTTGCTCATTCAACAACTGAAGAGCGCCTAACGTAAACAACCGTCCTTGCCGTCAGGAAAAGCCTGACGGCATAAACATCGACAATGCATTTTTATTGAACAATTGAAGAAGTGTTTGACAGCCCTGGATTCATAACACCTGTTAAATTTGAGGAGGACTGCCAACGCCGTGCAATATAGATTACCTAAGTTAGATGGTCAAGAATTGACAGGAATTACACCAAAATATCGTGCAGATGAATTCTGGCAGCCCTTTTCGCTTTTCAAAAAGTAGCTTGATTCAGCCCACACCAGCGCTAAGCTCCCGCAGCAAATCGCGACTGCAAGCCCGTCAAAATTCTGTGTAATAAAGCGTGGAAACGTGCGTTGTCTTTGGCGCGTGATCATCGGCAAGCTTGCTGAGGATCAAAACCATTGAGTATAGTTGCCACTCAATCAGCAA
>DAOMFR010000304.1:0-2887 GCA_035429885.1 Blastocatellia bacterium | reverse complement strand
GCTGGGCGCTCAACGATTCGACATTCTGAAACTGATCGTCGTGCAAGGAATGCGCCTGGTGCTGATCGGGCTGGTCGCCGGTCTTGCGGCTTCTGTAGCGCTGACTCGATTGATTTCAAAACTGCTGTTCGGCGTCACTGCAACTGATCTGCCGACCCTCGCCGGAATCAGCTTATTGCTCTCGGCAATCGCGATCATTGCCTGCTCTTTACCGGCGCGGCGCGCAACAAAAATTGATCCGCTACAGGCGCTTCGGCATGAGTGACCTTTTGTCATTTTGAAAGTGCTTCGTTTGGGAAATTGAGACGCGATCCGGCTGTCTCTTCAAGAGCGTCAGTCGCGCTTGAAGAGACAGCCGGGCACTGACAATTTACTGTTATTGTCCAGCCGCTTTTGCGGGCGCGGGACTAAGGCTCAGTTCCGGGATGTAACGATACACCGCGAATTCAGCGTGTGTTTCGACGCCAACCGGCGAACTTGGTTGTAGTTTCAAATCTGCCATCGCCTTGCCATAAGCAGGCACGAAATTCCCTATGTCCTCGAAGTTATCGAAAAACACCGCGACGTGAACAGCGCTCGGATTGCCGCCAAACCCTTCCACGAAGGTGGAAACGCCTTTGGAATTCGTCTTCGCATTGGCGACCAGAGCGTTTTCCTTTAACCATTTGTAAAACTCAGCGGTGCGTCCCGGTGCGGTGTTCGTTATCACGCCAATGCATAACTTCGGTTCGCCCTTCATGGGAACGCTCAATGCGGGAAGGGTCGTAACCAGAAACGAGCGCGTGCTGACGACCATTCGATTCCATTTGGCGAACCAGGCGCGAGTGCCGTCTCCGCCCAAAGCCTTAACCACAGGGCCAGGCTGGTCGAATTGTTTCAGGTT
This sequence comes from Blastocatellia bacterium, assembly GCA_035429885.1. GTDB lineage: Bacteria > Acidobacteriota > Blastocatellia > RBC074 > RBC074 > RBC074. The sequence goes on along the minus strand of DAOMFR010000304.1, from coordinate 2,004 downwards.
TTCAACCGGACGGATAACCCAGTATTCGTAATACTCACCCAGAGTATCCGTCGTCCAGGTTTCCCACTGCTTGCCTCCGCCTTTCTTGAATGCTGCAAGCGTTTCCTTCAGGAACTCGTTGTATTCCGTGACCATTTCAGGTTTGACGCGCGTAACTATTATCTGAAATACCTGCGATGCAGGCGGCGTGGTTTGAGCCAGACAGAACGGCGTTAGCGAAACGGCGAGCAACAGCGCGCCGAAAGCCAAAAAGATGTTTGTTATTGAACGGTGTCTTTGCATAGCAATTCTCCTTGTTGGTGATTGAGTTGTTGATGCTGCGAACATAGGTGTTCGGTTAGCTGTTTGGCGTCGAGGATTGATTTATTGAGCGTTACTTTTTGATCGAATTCGCCTTCAGGAATTCCTGTAATGCCGCGATGAATTCAGGTCGCGCGAAGGCAGTGATATGTCTGGCTCCTTCGACAGGAACGACCTTTAGCCTGGGCATGGCTTTCTTTAACTTATTGACGTATTCGATAAGTGGGTCAGCCGTACCAATAATGGCCAGAGTCGGTACTTTAATCGCTGCAACTTGTGCCTCCGTTATCCTCAAATCACGAAGTGAACGAGCAACGGCGGCAAGAGCGGCGGTGTCTTTCCCGGAAAGCAAACTTGTCTCGCTCTGTTTGATCTGTTCTTCCGTTGGCGTTGGCTGGTCTTTTGGCGTTAACGCCAGGATCAAACTGCGTAAGGAACCTTTTTCCATGTCAGCAGCGAGTTGATCGTGAAGCTTTAAATCAGCCTCGGTCGGATCAAGGAGACCTCCTTGACCGCCCAACGTAGCCGTCAGAAATCGCTCCGGTTTCAGGGTCAAAAGTTTTGCTGTGATCAGTGCTCCCATCGAATAGCCGACGATATGTGCCTTCCGAATCTTGAGATGATCCAGCAGTCGCACCACATCCAACGCCATTTCCTGGCCATATTGTTTAGGGTCGTGCGGTTTATCGCTTTTGCCATGACCACGGCAGTCCAAGGCGATCACCCTGAAGTTTTTAGCCAGTTCATCAAACACTTTGGGCGCAACCCAATTCGCCTCGATCGTACCCGTGTAGCCATGAACCAATACCACCGGCTCGCCCGTCCCTTGTTCAATGTATCGGATACGCACTCCGTTCGAGTCGAAGAACTGGTCTGGTGGGGCTTGCCCAAACACCAACGATGACATTCCTGCCATCAACAAAACTACTGCTAAGCGAAAAACAGGTTTCATTGTTCCTCCTAAGTTTGATTGGTAGGTCGTAAGACTGTAATTGCGGAATGGTTGAGCCTTATACCTGGAGTCTATACTGGCGCTTCCAAAGCCTAAGCTGCGCTGCACGATCTTGATAGCCAATGACATTCTTCGGGTCGTTGACGATGTGCCCAACGTTAATCAGAGAGGAAACAGCCAGCAGTTCATCCTTCTCACAGTGAACAAGCATATTCGGGTAATGGACGAATTCTGCCACGCCGCACTCGAGTGCGTGGGTTGGATCAGTGACTAGCTCTGGGGAGTTGACCAGATCAAGACCGGCGAGCCTCGAGAGCGCCGCATAGCCTTCCTTGCCGGTAGTTTGAATAAAGCCTCGGCCCCGGTACCTGTATCCGTCTCCCGACGGAGCCGGAGCGTTGCCCATACGCCCGCCGTAGGCAAGCGCTCCAATCATCTCTTGGTTGGCAGAATGATCTGCTGTGCGACCGTATTTCGTGGCTAGAGCCAGGGTAAAGTGTTCCGGCCACTGATCCAGAAGAGCCTGTGGTTGATAATTCAGGGACTCGGTCATTTCGATGCCCTTGCCGCACTCGTGGCTGAATTGAGCCATCATGTGGACAATGTGAATGTCCTTCGTGATCCCGTATTTACCCAATACATCCTTCTGTGTCGTTAGGATACCGTTGACGAGGGCCTGGATGCTGGGGTTATTAACATTCCAGCCAGTGGATTGGAAATCTAACTTTGTGAGAAGTCTCATATTGGCTCCT
>DAOMFR010000303.1:0-2957 GCA_035429885.1 Blastocatellia bacterium | reverse complement strand
CTCCATTCGCGTTTGATGGTGCGCGTGGAAACTTGCAGGACTTCGGCGGCTTCTTCGACGCTCAAGCCGCCGAAATACCGAAGTTCAATGATCCGGCTTTTGCGTTCGTCCAGTTGCGCCAAAGCTTTTAGCGCGTCGTCCAGCGCGACCAGATCGGCGCTGCGTTCGTCGGATTTGGCTTCTGCTTCGACAAGGGAAACTCGCAAGGCGTCTCCGCCGCGTTTCTGGCTATGTTGTTCGCGGTATTCGTCCACCAACACGCGGCGCATCAACTGAGCCGCGACTCCAAAAAAGTGAGCGCGGTTTTGCCATTGCACATTTTTCCAGTCAATCAATCGCAGATAGGCTTCGTTAATCAGCGCTGAAGCCTGTAGCAACTGCCCCGGATTCCCGCGATCAATGTAGCGTTTGGCGATACGATGCAATTCGGACTGCACCAATGGGATCAACTGCTCTAATGCCGATTGATTACCCTCGCTCCACGCGGTCAGCAATTGAGTGATTTCCGGTTGTGAAGGTGTCGCCATTTAGACTGAAGTCCCTTGTAGCTGTGAACTCTAAAAGCGGCGGGAATTTAGCACAGCATTCCGAAAGCCAACAAAGCCAGTTTCAAAAAAAACTCAAAATAATTGTTTCAACGTGGCACTTCTCGGCTTTGGTTTCCGAATTCATTGATGTAGGCAGTTGGCGCAAACGGGCGCGGGCTGAGCCTCAAATAGATTTTGAAACAGTCACATCTGTCACCAGAAAAGGAGCATTCACGATGAAACCCAAAACAATCATTTTGACTTCAGCTTTCGCCATTGCTTTTGCCGTCTGCCTGGCCTTGTTGCCAAGCCTCAAGCCTGCGCAGGTCAGCGCGCAAATTGCGCCAGATCGTGGAAACAGCCCGGTTCAATGCACCAACGGATTGCTCAACGGGCGATATGGTTACGAAATCAAAGGCACGCTGGCTGGCGTTGGCCCGGTCGTGTTGGTTGGCACGATCAATCACAGCTATGACGGCACTTACACTGGAGCGATGACTGCCAGCTACAACGGCCAGATTGTTCCCTTCCTGCCATACAACGGAAACTTCGCGGTCAATTCGGATTGTTCGGGGACAAGTTCGTTCACGCTGCCTGACGGAACCAAAGTCACTACCAGAATCGTCGTCCTCGAACGCGGCAAAGAGTATTTCATCATCAACACTGATCCGGGCAATGTGTTGAGCGGCGTAATCAAGCGAATTGACTAAGGCGCACCGCAATCAGCTTCACACCTTCAGGAGGATGACCATGAAAACTCAATCTCGATTCGCGTTCGCTTTTTCGCTCGTTCTCAGCCTGCTGGCCGGACTGGTATTTCTCCAGTCCGGTTCCGCTCACGGTTCAAAAAACGCGGCGACTGTGACTTTCAACAAAGACATTGCGCCGATCTTTTTCAAGAGTTGCGCTGAATGCCATCGTCCTGGCGAAGCGGCTCCGTTTTCGGTGTTGTCGTACAAGGAGACTCGCCCGTGGGCAAAATCCATACGCGAAAAAGTAGCCAACCGCACGATGCCTCCGTGGCACGCCGACCCGCATTTTGGTGAATGGGCGAATGACCGGCGATTGACTCAAAAAGAAATTGACACGATCACGGCCTGGGTAGACAGCGGCGCGGCTGAAGGCGTAGCGAAGGATTTACCGCCAGCGCCAAAGTTCGCCGAGGGCTGGACAATTGGCAAACCTGATCTGGTGATTCCCATGCCCGAAACTTTCACGCTGGAAGCCAGCGGGCCGGACGAATACCAGTACTTTGAAGTTGATCCGGGATTCAAACAGGATGTTTATGTGCAAATGGCTGAAGCTCGACCGGACAATCGCCGCATCGTTCATCACATCATCGCGTTCATTCAGCCTCCGGCGGCCAACGATGGACGCCCGCAGCCAAGCAAAGAAGAGGCGGAAAAATTGCGCGTCGAAACCGAGCGCGAATCAACTCAATATCAAGATGGTTTTCTGGTTCGCACAAAAGCTGACGCGCCAATCCATGACGATGGCTGCAAGCTGCCGAACGGCGGAACCGGAACTGATCGAAGCGCAAAGGACGACAGTTTCGGCAACATCGTTTGGTTGGCGGCTTATGCTCCGGGAACGCCTCCGATTTCGCTGACTTCGTCGTCACTATCTTCGTCAACGGCGATTAGAATTCCCGCCGGGTCTAAGATTCTTTTCCAGATGCACTATTCAAAAGCGGCTGGCAGCGTGCAGAAAGACCGTTCATCCGTTGGCCTGATCTTTGCCAAACAGCCGCCGGAAAAAGAAATGCTGGTTCGAGCGGTTTCAAACACTTATTTCAACATTCCGGCTGGCGCCGAAAATCACCAGGTGACGGCTTGCTGGACAGTGCCGGAAGATATTCACGTTACTTCGCTGGCTCCGCACATGCACGTTCGAGGCAAGTCGCAACGTATCGAAGCCTTTTACCCCAGCGGCAAACGCGAAGTCTTGCTGAATGTGCCGAACTATGATTTTGGCTGGCAGACTTTTTACACCCCGAAAGGTGGGATGGCTTTGCCTAAAGGCACACGGATTCTGGTTACTTCAATGTTCGACAATTCAGCGAAGAACAAATTCAACCCTGATCCGGCAAAGGTTGTACGCTGGGGCGAACCGACTTACGACGAAATGATGATTGCATTTATCAGCTACACCAAAGACGGGCAAAACATACAGGCGGCGCTGAACAGGTAAAAGCCAAAGCAAAAAGATATGGAGTTCAGGCTTCAGCCTGCTTTGAAATTAAATGAAGCAGGTCAAAGCTTGAACTCCATGCCTTTGGTCATGCCGTTTTCATTCCAGCCACGTTTTCCAAACCCAATTCTTTGATTAACTGATCACGCAGCACGAATTTTTGCACTTTGCCGCTGGCCGTCAGTGGAAAGGCTTCAATGAAGCGGAAGTGTTTGGGCACTTTGTGGCGAGCGATGTTGG
>DAOMFR010000302.1:0-3350 GCA_035429885.1 Blastocatellia bacterium | reverse complement strand
AACCGACAATCTGAAAAACAAAAGCGGAGGTCAGAAATGGCCTCCGCTTTTGTTTGGCAGATGGTGCGGAACCCGGAGCAGTAGCGACGGGGTTTATCTTCGGAATGGAGGGCGCAAGCCAAGCGAACAGGTCGCTATCGCCCCTGTCCGAACCGGTCAGTCAATGCCCAAGCGCCGCCGACAAAATGTTTTGCTGATTGGCTTCGTCGCGGTTGAATGTTGCGGCGATTTTGCCGGCGTGCATGACGGCGACGCGGTCGCTCATTCCCAGAATTTCGGGAAGCTCGGACGAGATCATCAAAATTGCCAAGCCTTGTTCAGCCAGGTCGCACATCAGCGAATGAATTTCCGACTTCGCGCCGACGTCTATTCCTTGTGTTGGTTCATCCAGAATCAGCACCGAAGGTTTGGTCGCCAGCCAACGGCTCAACGCGACTTTCTGCTGATTGCCGCCGGACAGAGTTCCTGCTGCAGCAAACAGCGCAGGCGTTTTCACTCCCAACCGAGCGGCGTAATCCGCCGCCAGTTCGCGTTCTGCGTCAAAATCCAGAAAACCGAATTTCGCCAATTGCCGCAGAGACGCTAGCGTGGTGTTGGCAGCGATCGGCATTTCCAGAATGACTCCGTGCCGTCGCCGGTCTTCGGGAACGTACGCGATGCCAAGCTCGGCAGCTTGCGCCGGAGAATGGATTCGCACTTGTTGACCTCGCAATTGAATTTCGCCGTCCTCTGCGGGAGTTAAACCAAACAACGTCCGCGCCAGCTCTGTACGCCCGGCTCCAACCAGTCCGGCAAAGCCCAGGATTTCTCCGGCGCGAACGGAAAAGCTGATATTGCGGACACCAGCCTCACGGCAAGTCAGGTTGCTGACTTCCAGAACAGTTTCGCCGAGCGCAACTTCACGTTTGGGAAACACCGCCGACAATTCACGGCCAACCATCAATCGAATCAATTCCTGCCGATCCACTTCCGACATTGGCCGAGTTTGAATCGTTACCCCGTCGCGCAGCACCGTCACGCGGTCAGCGATAACCGGCAATTCATCCAGCCGATGCGATATGTAAATGATTCCCACGCCGCGACCGCGCAATTCGCCGATGACCCGAAACAGATTTTGCGTGTCTTCTTCCGAAAGTGAAGCCGTCGGTTCATCCATAATCAACACGCGAGCATTGGCTCCGAGCGCGCGAGCGATTTCGACGAGCTGTTGTTGCGGCATGGTCAGTTCACCGGCTAAAGCATCAGTAGAAATTTTCGCGCCAACCTGTTGCAGCAACTCTGCCGCGCGCGCATGTCGCGCTTTCCAGTTGATCGGTTTCCAGGCCGAAGTTTGCTCCACGCCGAGCGCAATATTTTCAGCGACGGTCAGTTCGGGGAAAAGAGCAGGCTGTTGGTAAATCGCTGCAATGCCAAAGGTTTTTGCCGTCTGTGGAGAGTTATTGGCAATCGGCTGACCATTGATCGTGATTTCACCGCCATCAGCTTGAACCGCTCCTGTGATGATTTTGATCAGCGTGGATTTACCCGCGCCGTTTTCGCCGATCAAGGCATGAACTTCCCCAGCGCGAAGCTCAAACGAAGCATTTTTCAACGCCTGAACTCCGGCGTATGACTTGGTGATGTTGTTGGCTTCGAGCAAAGCCATTCCGGTTGAATCCTCAAAAGTTGTGTTGTGATGATGCGACGACAAGCGCGGCGCGAATTATACACGGCGGGATAAAAGCTGAAACCTTGCCTACGATGATCGCTTAGTGATGCTTGATTGCCGCGACTGATGTACTGACGTAAAATTCTTTTTCCCAGCACATCCTTTGGCTTTGGCCTGGGTACTCAATGCGATGTCGTCCCCAGCAACCATAACTCAGCTGCTTATCAAATGGCGTACTGGGGATCAGTCTGCCCTGGATGAACTGTTGGCGCAGATTTATGGGCAACTTCGGCGCTTGGCCAAATACTACCTGCGCCAGGAACGGCCAGACCTGACGCTGCAACCCTCGGATTTGGTTCACGAGGTTTATCTGCGGCTGGTGGATGAACAAGAGATAGATTGGCAAAATCGTGCGCACTTTTTCGGCATTGCCTCCGTGCGGATGCGCCATATTCTGGTCGAGCACGCGCGGAGTCGGCAGGCGGCCAAGCGCGGCGGCGGCGAGTATCGCCTTTCGCTAAGCGCGGCGGATCGGCAAGCTGAAGACCGCGATGTCAACCTGCTCGCGCTCGATGACGCGCTTCAACGGTTAGAGTCGATAGACTCACAAAAATCGCGGATCGTGGAGTTGCGCTATTTCGGCGGATTGACGATTGAAGAGACAGCGGAAGCGATGAACATATCGCCCGCCACGGTCAAACGCGATTGGAGCATGGCACGCGCCTGGTTGCGCAGTGAACTCAGTCACGAATAGCCCACGAACAACTATGACCCCTGAACGCTGGAAAAAACTTGATGCTTTATTCCACGAAGCGTTGGCGCTTCATGGAGAAGCCCGAGCAGCCCATCTGGCGAAGGTGTGTGATGGCGACGAGCAGTTGCGTGGGGAAGTTGAGACGTTGATCGTTGCGCACGAGTGGGAAGGGAGTTTCCTTGATTCGCCGATCCTGGCGGAGCCAGCGGAACTATTCGTAGATAGTGGTGGAGAATCTCTGGCCGGGCGCAGCATAGGGCATTACAAGATTGTCAGCCTGCTTGGTCGTGGTGGAATGGGCGAGGTTTATTTGGCCGAAGACAGCAGGCTCGAACGGAACGTCGCGCTCAAAGTGCTGCCCGCCGCTTTCACTCAAAACCCGGATCGCGTGCGCCGGTTTGAGCGCGAGGCGAAGACGGCCTCGGCGCTCAACCATCCGAACATTCTGACCATTCACGAAGTCGGCAAGGTTGATGGCACGCATTACATCGTCAGCGAGTTTGTTGACGGCCAGACTCTGCGGGTCTTGATCGAGCGTGGAAAGCTCGGCGTCAGTCCAGCAGCAGCAATAGCCGAGCAAGTTGCAAGCGCGCTCAGCGTGGCGCACGAAGCCGGAATCATCCACCGCGACATCAAACCGGAAAACGTCATGGTGCGGCCAGACGGTCTGGTCAAAGTTCTCGACTTCGGTTTGGCCAAGTTGACAGAAATGAAGTCGCTGCCAGCTAATTCTCAAGCTTCCACCCTTGCCAAGCTGAGCACCGAACCGGGAACAGTGATGGGAACAGTCAGCTATATGTCGCCGGAGCAGGCGCGTGGGCTGAAGGTAGACCACAGAACGGACATCTTCAGCTTGGGCGTAATGCTTTACGAGATGGTCGCGGGGCGCAGGCCGTTTGAAGGCGCGACGACGAGCGATGTGATGGCAGCATTGCTAACCGCCGAGCC
>DAOMFR010000301.1:0-3373 GCA_035429885.1 Blastocatellia bacterium | reverse complement strand
TGGCTGCCGATGTCTCCGGCAACCCAGACTTTGTTCACTTTGATTTTCTTGTTGGCATTGACGGTCACATCGGCGACTTCGGCAAAGTAGCCGAGATGGCTGTAATGGAATCCGATGCCCAGTGCGCGGCCTTTCGGGAACGTTTGTTTGCCCCATCCTGACTTTTCAGCAACCAGTTTCACCACATCAATCATGCGTTGAGCATTCATCACTCCCTGAGTTCCAGCGGGCGGCCCGGCGGCGAGCAAATCCAGGCGGAATTGCACTGGGTCTTTGCCTGCGGCGTGTGCGAGTTCGTCCAGGAAGGATTGGTACACCCACGCATAAACATTGGAACGCGGCGCGCGCAAGGCTCCGGTTTTGATGCCGAGCGGCATGACCGTCGCCTGAAGTTGGAAGTTCGGGATAAAGCGCGAAGGAAATTCGTTGCCGTCCACCTGGCCGGAATGCGTGAACGTGTCGCCTTCGCCGTAACCTACGAAATGATTATGCCAGCCGACGAGTTTGCCGGAGTTGTCTACGGCGGCTTTCAAGTATTGGAACCCGCCCGAACGATAATAGTCGTGTTGCATATCGTCTTCGCGCGTCCACAGCAACTTGACCGGAGCGCCGACGGTTTTGGAAATCCAGGCGGCTTCGCACATGTATTCGTTATACAAACGACGTCCGAATCCGCCACCGGCGCGCACCATGTGAACCGTGATGTCTTTTTCGGGCATGCCCATCAAGCGCGAAACAATGGTTTTGCCGATCTGCGGCGTCTGGCTGGTAGACCAGATTTCCAGCTTGCCGTCTTTGAAATGCGCTGTGCAATTTTGCGGCTCCAGCGGCGCATGTGAGATGAACGGGAAAACGTACTGGCTTTCGACAACCTTCACATCAGCGCGTTTGAACGTGGCTTCAGGGTCACCGTCTTTGCGAAGCGTTCGTCCAGCGGGTTGCCTGGAAAGCTCGTCGGCTTTTTTGGCAATGTCCACGCTGTTTTGCGTAGCCCATTTGCCTTCATCCCATTTCACTTCCAGCTTTTCGCGCGCGGATTGCGCCGCCCACCAACTGGTAGCGACGATGGCTACGCCGGATTCCAACCCCGTATCGTCGTTCAGAAAATTCGGAAAATTGCTGATACGCGGTTTGCCTTCGATGATGAAGGCATGTTTGACGCCTTTCAGAGCTTTGATGGCGTCCAGGTTTGCGCTGACGGCTTTGCCGCCCGGCACAGGCGTTTTTTCAAACACGGCGTAAAGCATTCCCGGCACTTTCACATCAATGCCGAAAATCGGTTTGCCGGTAACGATGTCTTTGTTCTCTACATCGTGCGTCGTCGTGCCGATGATCTTGTAATCCTTCGGGTCTTTCAGCTTGAGCGTTTTGACATCCGGCACTGGCATCGTCACCGCTTTGGCGGCCAGTTCGCCGTAACCCAGCGAACGATTGGATGCCTTATGTATTACGCGACCGGAAGCGGTTGCGCATTCCGCAGCAGCGACGCCCCAGGTGTTTGCGGCGGCGGCAATGAGCATGTGCCGTGAAGCCGCGCCGATTTCGCGCATCGGCCCCCAATTCGTCGGCGTAGCCGTGCTGCCGCCAGTGAATTGCGGGCCGTATTTGGTATCGGCATCCGGGCGAATAACTTTGACGTTCTTCCAGTCAACATCGAGTTCGTCGGCCACCAGCATCGCCAACATATTCAGCGAATGTTGTCCGGTTTCAGGGTTGCGCGAAATGATTGAGACTATGCCGTTAGGCGCAATGCTGACGAAATCAGTGGGCGTCAGCGGAACCTGCTGTCGTTGCGCCAACACCTCGACAGTCTTCGGATACAAACCCAGCATAAATCCGCCACCGGCCAGCGCAGATGCTTTTAGAAATGAGCGACGATTGAGATTTGTCTTTGTCATGAGTTCTCCTTACCAGGACTCGCTGTGTCAGTAGCCCGACCGTCAGGAAGGGCTGGGGGTTGAGGAAAAGCCCTTGCTTACGCGCGGGCTACCGACACGCGCATATGCCCTCCTTATTTCTCCTTCACGTCGTAACAGGTCAGATCGCCCTGATTGCGGATGTAGAGCTTGCCGCCAATCACCACCGGATGCGCCCAGCTATCCCAGCCCCGGTCGTTAATCGGGAAGCGTCCTTTTTCGACATAAGCTTTCGGGTTGGCTTCGGCCAGTCCAACCATTTGTTTTTCACCGAGCAGGTACAACATCCCGTCCGCGTAAGTGATCGAGCCTTTGCCTACGCTGCGGTCTTTCCACATCACTTTGCCTGTGTTGAATTCGATGCAAGTCAGAATCGCGTTTGAAAAGCCGTACAGATAACCATCCACCAAAACCATTCCGCCGTGATGATTCATCATCTCGCGCGTGAAGTAGGCTTCTTCGGCTTTGACCTCGCCTTTGTCCGCCGTCAGGTTCAGCAAGGCTCCGCCCGTTCCATAAGCCGATGAGAAGAAAACCTTGTTATCGGCAAAAACTGGCGTCGCGCAATTGGCGACGTTGTTGGCGGCCTTGTTGTAGCTCCACATCAATTTGCCATCACTGGCGCGCACGCCTACCGCCGCGTTTGAAGTGAAGTTGAGATAACTGCGCACGCCGCCAACTTCCGCGATGATGTTCGACGCATACCCAGCCTGAGCAGTTAATTCTTTGGTGCGCCAAATTTCTGCGCCGGTCATTTTGTTCAGAGCAACGATGCCTGCGCCGCTGCCGCCGGGCGAGACAACCAACTTATCGCCGTCAATCAACGGCGATTCGCTGATCAGCCATCTGGGATTGCTGGCGGCGTATTCCTTCAAAATGTTTTTGCCCCAAATGCGCGAACCATCCTTTTCACGCAAACAAGCCAGATCGCCGTTTTCGGTCAGCACGTAAAGACGGTCTCCATCCAGCGTAGGCGTGCCGCGCGGCCCATTGCCTTTGTCCTGCTCCACTCTGGCTCCGAAGGCGACTGACCAGATGGTTTTGCCGTCAGCGCGGTTCAAACAGAAGACTGTGCTTTTTGCTTCGCCTGCCGGCCCGCTGGTTCCCTGCACATAAACTCGATCTCCGCGAATCGCCACTGAGCCGTAACCTTCGCCGAGATTGGCAATTGACCAGACAGTAGCCGGGCCTTTCTCAGGCCATTGTTTCAGCAATCCGGTTTCGCCGGACAAACCATTGCGCTGCGGCCCACGCCATTGCGGCCATTCAGCTTCGGGCGCAACCGTGCCAGCAGTCATTGGCAACAACGCAAATGCGCAAAGCAGCGCCAGTGAAAATAGAGTCTTCATGATTGTGTTTCCTTATTTGGTGCCGCCCTTGCGGGAAGTCGGAGTTGATTTGGTGTTTGCAGCCTTGCTCGAAGCCGTAGCTTCTGCGGCTTTATGAATGGCGGCGCG
>DAOMFR010000300.1:0-3402 GCA_035429885.1 Blastocatellia bacterium | reverse complement strand
CTATCTCGTTGCTCTGCTCCGGCTTGCCGCATTTGAGCGCTGTGGATTTCCCCAGCGGTTGGCCTACAATGCTCTTAATGCGATTGGTGAGTCATCGAAAAAAATCCGTTATCTTTTTTACCGTCCTCGGAATCTGCCTGATCGTTTTGGCGGTAGCCCTGAACGTTGGCTGGATTGTGTTTCACTGGCGACAAGTCGCGCTGCTGATTTTCGGCGTCATCTTTTTCATATTGATCATTGCCGGGCTGACGCTGAATACGATTTTTCTGGTTCGAGAAATTCGCCGCAATGAACAGCACGACAGTTTCATCAATGCAGTCACGCATGAACTGAAAACTCCGATTGCCTCCATACGGCTGTACCTGGAAACGCTGCAAACCCGCGAAGTCGAAGAGGAAAAGCGAAAAGAGTTTTACAAGATTATGCTCGCCGACAGCGACCGATTATTGCGCACAGTCGAACAAGTATTGCGCGCCGGACGAACTGGTGACCGGCGTCGCCAGATTCAACTGTCTCTGATTGACCTGGGAGAATTGGCGCGTGAATGCGTTGAAGTGGCTCGTAACCAAACTCATTTGGACGAGACCGTGCTTCGATTTAGCGAAGCGCTCAACAGCGACCGTCGCCCGATCGTCAAAGGTGATTCTGACGAATTGCGCGCTGCCATTTCCAACCTGATAGATAACGCCATCAAATATTCCTTGAAAGAAATCAGCGTGACAGTCGAAGTGGCCGACGTGGATGATCGCTATGTTGCCGTTCGCGTCACAGACACCGGCGCAGGAATTCCGCGCGGTTATCTGGAACAGGTCTTTAAGCGGTTTTACAGAATTCCCCGACGCGCCAGCGTCAAAGTTAAAGGCACAGGTCTGGGACTGTTTATCGTCCGTTCCGTTGCCAGCAAGCACGGCGGAAAAACTTTTGCTGAAAGCGCAGGCGAAGGATTGGGCAGCACTTTCACCATTCAATTGCCGCGCGCGAGTTAAGTCGAAGGTTGGTTGTCAGCGGAAGCTTTTGCAGCGAACGAAAAGCGGTGTCGATCCGCAATCTACAAACAAACCAATGAGCTTAGTTCTGATTGTTGAAGACGAAAAACATCTGGCTGACGGGTTGCGATTCAACCTGGAGGCGGAAGGCTACGAAGTCGAAACTGCCGCTGACGGAGAAACAGCGATGAAATTGTTGCTTGAAGAGCCGAAACGTTTCGATGCCGTATTGTTGGATGTGATGCTGCCGGGAAAAAATGGCTTTGAAGTTGCCACAGAATTACGTCAAGCCGGGCAATTCGTTCCGGTGTTGATGCTCACCGCTCGCAATCGTCCCGAAGACGTGTTGAAAGGATTTGAAGCCGGAGCCGACGATTACCTGCCTAAACCATTTGAGCTGGCGATTCTGATTGCACGATTGAAAGGTTTGCTGCGACGGCGAAAATGGTTTCACCTGACTCTGGAAAATTCGAACAATGGCGACCTGTTCAGCTTTAGCGGCAAAACGATTGATTTTGCTGAACTGGAATTGCGTGTCGGCAACCGCGTGGAAAAACTGACATTGATGGAAGCAGACCTGCTCCGCTATTTGATCCGGCATGAAGGCAAGGCTGTTTCACGCCGCAGCATTCTGGAAGATGTTTGGGGATTACACGAAAACACAGACACTCGCGCCATTGATAATTTCATTGCCCGGCTGAGAAAAATGCTGGAAGAGGAACCATCCGCTCCGCGTCATTTATTGACTGTCCGTGGCGTGGGATATCGGTTTGTTGCCAATCCGGACGCAGAGAAAACGGGATAGAGAGACGAGGTTGCGCAAACACTCGCCTCTCTTTCTTTCTCCTACGCTTCCGATTCCTGCAGTTCTAAACCTTCGTCTATTTCTATATTTTCCTTAAACCGTTTCAGTTTCATGTTCAACGTCTGAACGCGAAGCCCCAACAACGCAGCCGCTTTCGTTTGATTGTTGGATGTCTGGCGCAAGGCGGTTTCAATCAGGTTTCGCTCGAAATCATCCACGATTTGCGGCAGATCAATTCCGTTCGGCGGAATGGCTTTCAGAGCAGCAAATCGCACGCGCGAAGGCAATAATGACTCGTCAATCTGCAAGGGTTTGGTGTTATTGACGGCGCTTTCCAGTGCGGCTTCAAGTTCGTCAATGTTCCCTTCCCAGGAATAATCCGCCAGCATTTTCATCGCTCCAGGCGTGATTTCATGATGGCCTTTCCCAAGCCGTTTAACGATTTTCGCCAGCAGGTGTTTGACCAGATACGGAATGTCTTCGCTGCGTTCGCGCAGGGGCTTGATGATGAAGCCGCATGTTTTAAGCAACTCGACCAGTCCGTAACCGATTCGATTTTCAGCATTCAATTCGCTGGGTCTGCATTCGGTGGCAAAGATCAACCGCGGCCCGGCCTTTTTGCCGGAATGTCCACGCCAGCGTTGCTCTTCGATAAAAGCGGCAAACCGCTGCTGCAATAGTGCTGGCAACCGGGTCAGCTCATTAATGAAGATCGTGCCGTTCTGGCAGGTTTCGATCATTCCGTGCGAATCAAACAGCAGCGAATGCAACGCTTCGCTGTCCAAGCTGTGTGCGTTGACGGCCAGAAATGGCTGCGAACGATTTGCGCTGGCCTGGTGAATGACGCGCGCAATTTGTTCCTGTCTGAGCCCGCGTTCGCCGACAATCATCGTCGCTTTGCCGGCGTCATGCTGAGCAACCTGGACGCTGATAAATTGTTTCAATTCGACGACATTGGTACTAACACCGATAAAACAGTCGTATTGATCCAATGTGATCGATTGAGACCCACTGACCAACGATAATGCCGGACGTGGTGTTAATTTCACTGAACCGTTCGCCTTCTCTAAAGCTTGAGTGACCATAATAAGACTCTCCCTCAACTTCTACTGATTGATAGAACTCTTTTTTTGTTCAAGATCCGACTCGCCAACTACCAAAAATTTAGTATTTCGGGCTTAAGTGGCTTGTCGTCAAGACTTGTGTTTTCTAAACCGTGAACCTGGAAAGACAGAAATCAAACAATCTGCCTTCAAGACCACTGCTTCGTATACAAAAGCTAGGCCGAATCAAATTTCTAAGCTAACTTCAAATCAACAATGGGTTTGATCAAGAACCGCTGATCGCGATGCGGCAATTGTAATGTTCGTTTATGGAATCTTCGAATTTCAAAAGCGGACTTTATGAAACCAGTAAAACTTGTCTCAGTTCAATCGGCGACATAAGCCCGACATTGGCTAGTTACGAGATGAGTATCTGAAAGTTCCCTTCTTGCCGGTCAGTCTTATAAAAACTTCAGCCGTAGAAACGTCTTCAGTGCAATCACTTGACGACGCTTTCTACGGCTGAAAACGAATCCAAACTGATAGAAATTAACAGGCAGAGTTTCAA
>DAOMFR010000299.1:0-3471 GCA_035429885.1 Blastocatellia bacterium | reverse complement strand
GTTGGCAATGCCGTGCTCAATTTCCGCCATTCCAAACGCCTTTTCATAAACCGAACGGCCAGAGAGCGAAACGCCAATCGCGCAACCGGGCGCGGAAGCTGGAGAGAGCTTGGCGGCTTTTTCGACCGCTCGATCCGCACCCGCAACGACTTTGGCCTGGTCTGGAACTTGCGCAAACAAGACAGACGAAACCAGCGCGGTCATCAGGAAAACATAGCTGCCGATTTTGATTCGTGTGTTCATAACAGAAGTCATCTCCGTTTTAAGTTTTTTGAATTAGTCATCGTCGCCGTCCAGGCACGTGCCATTGCCCGCTGCGATGAGGCTACTTATACGTCTTCTCAGTGGATGGCGTCGGCTGAATCCAGGCGGCATATAGCCCTATGCTGTTGCTGCCATATGCGACCCAGCCAAATCCTTTTTCTCCCCATTCTTCGCCCCAGGAATTTTTGATCAGCCAGGCCTGTTTTTCATCATCCCAGCCGATCAAGACCATGACGTGGTTGGGATTGCCGGTTTTCTTTCCGTTGAAAACGCCGCCTTGATAAACACTGAAACAGGCATCGCCTTTAATTGGCATGGCTAGCGGCCCGTGTTCAATCAGCGCTTGTTTGAATTGGGCGACGGTGGGCAGTTGATCCGGCTTTTGTTCGTTGACGTATCCCCAGGCCAGCGCACGATCCCAGGCTGTCAGAATTTGGTCGCTGTTTGCGGGCAGATCGACGCCATCCCCGCCTTCACCGGGAACGGCCATTTTGCCGCCGCGTTTTACACGGCGCTCAAGCAACGGATCAGTGCAAGAGGATTTTTTCCCTGTGTACTCTTCGATGGCGGTCTGCTTGTCGCCGTACTTCCACACCAGGCGGTCGGGGATGTGCGGGACAAAAGAATTGACCATAAAAGCGAACGCTGTCCCATGCCAGCCGCCGCTGTGACAATCGCCTTTCTCTTTGCCGATACAGTTGAGCAATCGCTGGATAGAGGGAAACCGCCGGTGTGATCCATACTCCGGCACGGTTACTTCGAAATATCTATCGCCGAGCCTCAACTGCTCCAGAAGCCAACTGCTTTGATAAACTGACAAGGTGGCGAACGCCCAGCAACTGTTGCAGTCTCCCTGATTCAGCACCGGCCCCACATCCAGCGCCTGTTCGCGCCAGTCGAATTTTGGCAAGTTCGTTAACGGTTCACTGTTTTGCAAGGCAATAAATTGTTCGTATCGCTTGCGGGCTTGGGGGGAATTCAACTTGTGGGTATACCAATCATTCGGACGTGTTTGCAGCAGCGTTTTGCGCTTGGATTCCAGGTTTTCCACTTTTTGCCGCGCGACTTCTCTGGCGCTCGATATTCTTTGCCGCAAACCAACGACCTCTGGCGATTTCAAATCCTTGAGGTCGGGCATTTCCAAGCCATCGTATAAATCCTGGGCCTTGGTTTGTTGACTGCGCCGCGCCGAATTGCCCACACGCGGAGCGACTTTCCGGCCAAAAGCCGCTGATCCCACACGATAAGAGGGGTTGTCCGGCGCAGTGGATTGTTCGCAAAGGCAATTCTCTAAATTGATCTGTTTGACCGTCTTGCCTGCCGCCTGCCCACTTGTCTGCCCATTTGTCTGCCCATTTGTCTGCTTGCTGGGGCAAGGTGGAGTTTGCTGTGGATGAACACGTGGCGGCTGGCTCAAGCCTGCTGTTATCAGCATCGCCGCAAACACAAAGAATAATCGCTTGGCTGTCATCTCGATGAACCTCTTGGGAAATCCGGATGCAGGTGTTCGAAAACCTGCGCTACCTGTTCGCGGAGTAAAAGAAGGCGAGTTCCTGCACCTCAACATTGCTCTTTTTCGTCAATCGCGCGGATGTTGAAGCTTTGCCGATCAGACCTTGATCCGCCAGGTATTCGCACGCCGTCGTCACGTGCTCAACACCGAAGTTGCGTTTGAAGTGGTTTTCGATTTCGGTGCAAGACCGCGCTTCGCCGACTTCGCGCAGATGGTCAATGATAAGGGCAAACAGCTTTGGCGCGCGTTCGGCAACGTAAGCGTCAACCGCGTCGAGCGCCGCTTGCACCGTTTTCTTTGTCTTTTTGGTGTTGAGCAGATCAAAGTAAACCGTTTTGAAAAACGCCGGGTTGAGTTTCATCGCCTGTGGAATAACTTCGCGGTCGGCCAGCAATCTGGCGTTGATGACTTCGACTTTTGCCAACGGCGTCGCGGCGTACAAAATCCACAACGCAGTGTATTCCAAATCGCCGCGCGTCTGGAAAAACTTGTGGGCTTTGTAAATGGCGGGCAAGGCTCCGGTCGCGGCTTGCAAAAGTTGTAATTGCGTATCGCGTTCGCCGATGGCTCCCAGCCTGCCGAACAAGTCCGCAATCGTTTGATCGTGCGTGTACAGCAAGCGCCCTTTGGCCAGAAAGGAATGCATGAACGAATGGCCGAGCGAACCTTCAACCGTGTGGCGGAACTCCGCGCGCGAAATCAGCAACGCGTGAACGTTCACTCCGTCAGCGTACAGCGACATGCCGCCGCCTTCCACCTTTTTATCGTCGGTCGTGATGAGCACCAGGTCTACGTCAGATTTCGCCCAGACCGCGTCGTGCGACAAGCTGCCGCACAGAATCGCCGCCAGAATGGAGCGGTCTTCCCTGACCTGTTCGATCAGTGCATCAAGCGCTGCGGTGAATTGTTGCTCAATTGATTCGTTCGCCATAAAGGATGTCTGCCGATTATTTCTTATTCGGCGGATGAGTTTTGAGCATGTGCTTGACCGAAGCTTTGATAAGTTTTTTCAGCGTTGGCAGGTGCAAATCGGAAAGCCGTTTGATGTAAATGCATGACTTGCCGCACGTGAATTTCCCCAGCTTGTCCATCAAGTCGTCGTATTCATCAAAGCCTCCCATGACATACAGCGTCAGGTTTTGCTTGCGCGGCGAAAATCCGACCAACGGCCAATCCCCAGTCTGTCCGCTGGCATATTTATAGGTGTAAAGACCAAACCCGACGATGCTGGCACCCCACATCTTCGGCTCGTTTTTGGTGGCTTCTTGCATGATCTTGGCGACAGCAAAACAATCCTCTCGGATTTGTTCGTCTTTAACTGCGCTGATGAAATCTTCCACAGAAGCATTAGTCACTTTTGTTTTTGGTTCAGCCATAGGTTCCTCCAATTGGCAGGTCACTGTCTTCGTTCATCGGTTAGTTTTGGGAACGGCAACAACGCGAAAGCCGATGTGATCCGCTCGCCGTTCAGGTTCGTACCGCAATCGAAAAGCCGACCGCAGATATTTCCCTTCATCATCCCAAGCCCCACCACGGCGGGCGCGAGAAAACGTGCCGTCCCGATTCGGCGTGCCTTTGCGAGTGGACAAGTCCGGGTCGTCTCCGCCCGGCAATTGAGAATGATACCAATCGCGACACCATTCGAAGATGTTGCCGTGCATATCGTACAAGCCCCAGGCGTTCGCCGGATAACT
>DAOMFR010000298.1:0-3481 GCA_035429885.1 Blastocatellia bacterium | reverse complement strand
GCCTGTGCTCTTGCCATAGACGCCCGGCGCTGTAGCACTCTCGCCGGAGATAGCGGAAATACCAGGGTTATTATTGAGGACAGACAACTGACCGGGAGTCGGATTATTGATTCCGACACCCACTCCGCCGTTTACAATTAAATTACCGCCGATGACGCCATCGCCGGTGATGTCAAAGCCGCCCACTTGCGCCACTGCTGGTTTTCCCGCACCGCCTGCCGTCGCGTTCTGAATGTAATTGCCGCTGCCCGTTGGCACGCTTCCAACTGGGATTGCGCCGGTAATCTGTGTTCCGTCAACGCTCTGGATTTGGCCGCTGGTGATGCAATTGATGCAGGATGCCGATAGCCCGTCGGCGCTTGCGGCATTCAGACTTCGCATGGCGTATGGCGTCGCCGTAATTGCCTGGCGCGGGCTGAGCACGGTATAGGCAATCGCGCTGTTCGCCGGACGCACGCCGATTTCCAAATAGCGATCCGCGCCACTGAACACATTCGATCCGAAATCCAGTGTGACGGTGAACACGCCTGCGCTGGCCGTTACGGGATTGCGCGTCTGTATTCCTTGCTGTGTGCCACCAACCAGCGCGTCGAAGAGTGTGAATTGCAAATCGTAATCGCCGTTGGCGGGATTGCCCGCGTCTGTTAGCCTTCCTTGATAGGTAAAGGCGGTGGTTTGCGCCCAGGCAGCGCTCACTGCACACAAAATCAGACAAATGACTGCGCCAAAGCGTAACATTGGCGCTTTGCTTACTTGACCATAGGTATTGCTGTAATTCATTGTCACGGCTCCAATCGAAGGTGCAGCCTGCGCAGGCAGACCACGGGTAGAGTTTCTCTTGGGTAGAGTTTCCAAAGTCGGCGTGAGATATATGCAAAACGGTTGGCTTACTTGTCCTTCGGTTATTCTGAAGGTTTTCTGACTCTTTCCTGAACGTGCCTATGTCTAATCCCTTCAGGCAATTGTATGAATTCGAAGGTTTCCTGCTTGATCCGTCCGAGCGGTTATTAACGCGTGATGGTGTGCCAGTTCCGCTTTCGCCAAAAGCTTTTGAGACGCTGATTGTGCTGGTCAGCAATAGCGGGCATTTGTTAACCAAAGACGAATTGATGCGCGCCATTTGGGCTGATGCGGTAGTCGAAGAAAACAATCTGGATAAAACCATTTCCGCGCTGCGCAAGGCCCTCGGCGAAAGTGGCGCAGAACGTAAATTGATTGAGACGGTGCGCGGGCATGGCTACCGTCTGAACGCTGCCATTACTGAGGTCGTTGCTGATCAGGCCAAGACCGCTCCGAGGAAAATTCCCACCAATCAGGCTACCCCGACAGGTCACTCGATCAGTCCACTACCGCAGCTTGATGCCACTTCAACGATTAACCGTGCGTCTCTGCCCCCCCTCGCTGAAAACCGCGACAAAAACATGGCGCGAAGGTCCTGGCGAGCTAAAAGTCTATTGGGTCTGGCCGCGGTGCTGTCACTGGCTGTTGCAGTAGCAATGTGGGTCTGGCCACAGAAAGAGAGGCGAGGGGTTTCGTCGCCTGGGATTAAAGTGGCGCGACTAACAAATGGTGGCTACATTCACAACGCAGTGCTCTCGCCGGATGGCAAATCTTTTGCCTACACGGAGCAGAATGGTGCGACCGCACGCCTTTGGTTGCGGCAAGTCGCAGGTGGCCAATCAGCCATGCTTGTGCCGGCGATTGAGGAGCCAATCCTGGGACTGACCTTTGGGCCGGACGGCCAAGCCATCTATTTCGCGACGCTTGGTCAAAGCAACCCGCAGGGCGCTCTTTATCGCGTGCCAGCATTGGGCGGACCTGCAGCAAAAATGCTGGTGGGAATCCATTCGCCCGTAACTTTTGCACCCGATGGTCGGCGCATCGCTTTTATTCGAGCGGGGAAAAATGAAAGCACCAGTCTCATACTCGCCGATATTACAGGCGACAAGGAACAGATTGTGCTGACGCACGACGGGCTGGAACGCTTTGGCTATGACGGCCCAAGTTGGTCGTCCAATGGCAAGGAAATCGCTTGTCAGTTATTTAAGGGACTCACCCAAAACAGCGACGAAGCCTGGCGAATTGTTGGGGTGGATGTACAGAGCGGCGCGCAAAGAATGCTGACGACGCAGAAGTGGGATGGTTGTGGGCGGATTGCCTGGCTGCGCGATGGAAGCGGCCTGGTCCTTGTTGGCACAAAACATGGCGAATCGGGAATGACATCACGAGATACCGTCTGGTTCGTTTCGCAACCGGACGGGGCTATTCGCAGAATCACAACCGATCTCAGCCGCCATTTCTATCGCTCGGTCAGTGTTTCCGACGACGGCCAATCCTTGTTGGTTCTTCCTTTCAATCGCACTTCGCAAATCTGGTCGGTCGAAGCGCGAGGGCAAGGTGACAAGATGCACTACGACGCGGCCAGCACCGTGCAGTTGACGACTGGTACGGGGGATGGTCGAGCGGGGATCGTCAGCCTGAACGACGGACGCATCGTTTATGTCGCGCGGACAGGCGAACACGTTGACTTGTGGCGAATGAACAGCAATGGCAGCCAACAGCAGCAACTAACCAACACTCCGCCTTTTCTGGAAGAGGCGTCGGCGCCTTCAGATGGCAGTTTCTTTGTTTTTGCCTCAAACCATGCCGGATTCAGTCATCTTTTCCGCGTGAACCGCGACGGCATGAACCTCCAACAGTTGACCAGCGGCGAGAGCCGAGAAATTGACTCTGATTGTTCTCCGGACGGGCATTGGATTGTCTACTCCTCGCAATCCAGCCAGCCCGGCAGTATTGCCCCGTTCAAGCTCTGGAAAATTCCGGCAGAAGGCGGCGTTCCTATCAGCCTGACAGATCACGAAGCTCAAACACCTCATTATTCCCCGGACGGGCGATGGATCTCTTACATTTCCCCAGGGCGGGTGGCGATCATTTCAGCAGACGGCGGCGCGCCGGTGAAAACGTTCGATGTGCCCAATTCGGTGGAGTGGAATATTGGCTACCGCTGGATACCTGATGCACAAGGCTTGACCTACATCGTGAAGGGAAAGACCTTTGATAATCTATGGCTGCAACCTTTGAATGGCGACCCACCACACCCGCTAACCGACTTTAACTCCGGCGAGATTTACAACTACGCCTTCAGTCGTAACGGCCAACGACTTTTTCTGGCACGCGGCTATTCGATTCGTGATGTTTTATTGATTCGGGAATTTTGAGAAGGCGCGTTACTTTGAAACGCATCGGATGTTCCGTTCTGAGCGAAATGATTGAATGGCCTGCCATCGTGTCAACGAAAAAACAGGCCATTGTATTGTTGGAAGTGTCGTTGAAGCTTACGGCGCGAAATACCCAACCAAATCAATCACCAAATCCGTCGTGCTGGAAGCGAAGCGTTTGAAGGCTCCGTCGGCTCCAAGTCCAGCGGTGACGTGGCGGTTGAAGACTGTGCCACTGCGATAGTTTGAAGTGGCAACGTTCG
>DAOMFR010000297.1:0-3494 GCA_035429885.1 Blastocatellia bacterium | reverse complement strand
CGTCGCGCTTGGTGACGGTTGAGGTGAGGGCGCGGCCATTGGCAAAGGCTTGCTTTCGCTGACGCCGCTGCCTTCTTTGACAACATAAAGTTGGTTGGCTGCCAGTCCTGCCAGCTTTTCCACTTTGCCGTTCGGCCATTCGATTTCGACGCGGTCAATTTTGTCGTTGCGGCCAAGCCCGAACGTCAGCGCCAGATCGCTCTGCGAACAGTAGCTCGATCCGCTGTGAACAGCTTGCCATTGTTTCGTGCCGTCGGGCAGAAAAACAGTCACTTTGGCTCCGATGCCGTTGCGGTTGGAGCCTGCGCCAATGGTTTTGAACCGGGCAAAGCGCGCCTGATTGCCGCCTTCGTTGCGCAACAAATATGCCGGGCCACCGTTGGTCGTCATCAAAACATCCAGGTCTCCATCGTTGTCGAAATCGGCGTACGCTGTTCCGCGCGCAACAACCGGGCGAGTGAACGGTTTGCCAGCTTTGGCCGTCACTTCAGTAAATTTCTTTTTGCCTTCGTTATGGAACAGCTTCGGACGCATGGTGTACGTGATCTTCGGCTGAACTTTGTTGATGTCGTCTGCGACATGTCCGTTCGCCAAAAAGATGTCAGGCTTGCCATCCAGGTCGTAATCGAAAAAGAACAGCCCAAACGTCAGGCTGAGCAGAGTCGCTTGACCGAGCGTGGACGAAGCAGCTTCGTCCACGAACAGGAATCCAGGTTTGCCTTCATTGTGATACACGCCGAGCATTTCGTTCGAAAAGTTGCCGATGATCAGGCTGGCGTAACCGCTGCCGTCGTAATCGGCGAAATCCACGCCCATGCCTGCGCGCGCTTTGCCTTCTTCACTGAACGCGACTCCGGCAGTGGTGGCGACTTCGCTGAAAGTTCCATTGCCTGCGTTTTTGTACAGCTTGTTTGGTTGCGTGTCATTGGCGACGAAAATATCCACCCAACCGTCGCGATCATAATCGAAGGTCGCCACGCCGAGCGATTTGCTGGTCGGATCGCCGACTCCGGCTTTTTCGGTGACGTCTTCGAACTTGCCGCCGAGATTGTGATAGAGCCGCGCCGATTGGCCTTTGTAGCTTTCGGGCGTGCAGTAACTTTTGTTCGCGCCGTCCAATGTGCAGTTCAAATCGCCAGCAATCGTCCAGGCAACGTAATTGGCGACGAATAAATCCAGCTTGCCGTCTTTGTCATAATCCAGCCACGCAGCGCTGGTGGAAAAATCTGTCGTCGCTCCACCGACTCCCATCTTGGCGGTGACATCCGTGAACTTGCCATTACCCGCGTTGCGGAACAGTTTGTTTTCGCCAAGCGCCGTGACATAAAGATCGTCGAACCCGTCGTTGTCGAAATCTCCGATGGCTGCGCCCATTCCGTACATTGGCTTGGCCAATCCGGCGGCAGCGGTGACATCCGTGAAGGTGCCATTCTGATTATTGTGATACAACGCCATCACGGATTTGCGTTTTTTCGGCGCGTCATCAAAATCCATGCCGTTCAACAGCAACACATCCTGCCAACCGTCATTGTCGTAATCCAGAAACGCGCAGCCGGAGCCGGTCGTTTCAGGCAAATACTTTTTGCCGTAAGCACCGTTGTTGTGACGGAACTTGATTCCGGCTTGCGCAGTGACATCCGTGAATTCAACCGGCGCAAACTTATCCGGCAGCGGTGGCAAAGTCACAGCCAGCGGCGACGGAGAAGCCGCAGCTTCCGGCGAAGCATCAGTCGCAACCGTTGCAGGAGTTGCAGTCGGAGTTGTTTGATTCTTTGGTTGCTGGCAAGCTGCCAGGAAAACAGTCGCAAGAAATAACAAGACAAAACGCGAATTGATTAACGTCATCAGCTCTCTCTCAATCGCTGTAAGATGGAATTAGGAATGTTATTTGGTCGGCTGGGAGACTACGAAATCTGTCAGGCGTATGCAAGCATTAGCAGCAAAGCCTCCGAGTGTCGTGGACACGTGGAGGCTTTGATTGAAGTGACTAACTCAAACCGTCGTTAAGCAAACTGCCGTCTGCCTGAGCGACGCGAACTGAACGAGCGAAACCCGCCGCGCGCGTGAACCTGCGATGAAGTTTTTTCAGGAACAGGAGTCATTCCCCCGAACCCTTCCACTAACACACGCTCGACTTTTTGCCCGGTCAGTTTTTCAATGGCACGCATTGAAAGTTCGTCCACCGGAGTCAGCAAAGTCAGCGCCTGGCCTTCATTGCCTGCGCGACCGGTGCGCCCGATGCGGTGAATGTAATCTTCCGCAACATCGGGCAAGTCAAAGTTAATGACGTGCGAAATCGAATCCACGTCAATTCCGCGAGCAGCGATGTCCGTCGCCACCAGCACACGAAAATGTCCGTCACGAAAACCACGCAAAGCAGCTTCGCGTTGTGACTGGGAACGATCTGCATGGATGCGATTGACCTGATGTTTGCGAGCAGACAGCAGGTTGGACAAGCGCTCGGCTCCGCGACGAGTGCGGGTAAACACCAACACACGCTCGAACCGTTCACGTTCCAGCAAATGCAACAGCAGATTGGTTTTGGATTCCAGAGCCACAGGGTAGGCCGTTTGGCGGATGGTCACGGCAGCTTTGCCGCGCGGATTCACATTCACGATTTCCGGTGAATCCATGTATTTCCGTGCAATCTCTTCAACTGACGACGACATCGTCGCTGAAAACAACAACGTTTGCCGTTCCTTCGGCAACAAACCGATGATTTGCCTAATCACCGGCAGAAAGCCCATATCGAGCATTCGGTCCGCTTCGTCCAACACCAGAACTTCTACACGCGACAGATCAATCGTTTTGTTTTCGATGTGATCGGTCAAACGTCCCGGAGTGGCAATGACGACTTGAGCGCCTTTACGCAACTCCAGATTTTGGCGATTGAAACTCGCGCCACCAACGATGGTGACAGCGCGAACTTTTCGCTTCGCATCCAATACCACCAAATTATCGGTCACCTGTGAGGCCAGTTCGCGGGTTGGAGTCAACACCAGAACACGAACAGCGCGTTTGCTGCCCTCACTTTTTTCAGTAGTCAATCTTTGCAGAATCGGCAGCAGAAACGCCGCCGTCTTACCCGTGCCTGTCGAGGCACAACCAATTAAATCAGAGCCATTTAAAACAACAGGAATCGCCTGTCGTTGAATCGGTGTCGGCTCCACATATCCAAGGGATTTACAACGATCAGCCAGCGGCTGATGCAATCCCAACTCAGCAAAATTCATTACATTCCTTCTGGCGCGTCTTCAAACAAAACTCGAAGCGCGCAATTTTGGTTCAGAAAATCTTCTTTCCACGAAGCCACACGAAGTTCACAAAGAAGACAAAATATCTTTTATTCTTCCTCGGGTTCCTTCGCGTGACTTTGTGGAAGATGTTTCTGGAACTCTAATGCTTAGTAACGACCACCGCCACGACCGCCACCGCCGCCACGACCGCCGCCGCCGCCGAAGCCGCCACGACCACCGCCGCCACCACGTCCGCCG
>DAOMFR010000296.1:0-3540 GCA_035429885.1 Blastocatellia bacterium | reverse complement strand
CAATCTTAAATCAACCGGTTAAACGACGCGGTTTGCGAGCGGTGACCCGCTCTCTCTCAACCGCTTTCCTCTACCCTTTTGAAACAACACCCCTTTTGAAGGAGGAAGTTACGCAAATGAAAAAACAGATTATCTGGAAGCTCAGCTTAACGCTGGTCTACTGTTTCTGGCTGTCGCTGACAGCGATGGCACAGTCCACTTTCGGAACCATCACGGGGACGATCACGGACCCGTCCGGCGCTGTTATCCCCAACGCAAAAATCACTCTGACGAACAAAAACACGCAGGTCGCTCGCTCAGTGACTACCAATGGCGAAGGCACGTATCTGGCAGCGAACCTGGATGCTGGCGTTTACACCATCGAAATCAATGTCACCGGGTTCGCCAAATCCACGCGCAGTGTCGAACTGTTAGCCAGGCAAATCGCTCGCGTGGACGCCAAACTGGAAACCGCTGCGACAGTTGAAAAAGTGGAAATCGTGGCGACCAGCCCGATCACCACCGAATCGCCGACGATCGCAGATTCCAAATCAGGCCGCGAAATCAGCGAATTGGCACTGAACTTTCGCGCTACCACTTCGCCCAGTCCAATTGTCGTGGCGACAATGGCTCCCGGAGTCCAACAGGATCGGGGCGGCAACATCTCAATCGCGGGCGGCCAGCCCTACACGACTTCGTTTTCGATTGACGGCATTTCAACTCAAGGCGTGCGCGGAGGCAGCGCGGTGCGCGACCTGTTCCCTTCGGTCGAAGGCATCGCCGAATTCAAAGTCAGCTCAACCAACAACAACGCCGAATTCGCTCAGATCAGCGATTTGACCACCATCTCAAAAAGCGGCGGCAATCAATATCACGGCACGGCCTTCCTGTTTCACCAGAACAGCCGATTGAACGCGACTGACCCCTTTGGCCCAGTTGCCAACGGACGCCGCGTTTACACTCCCGGACACGCCAACAGTTTCGGCGGAGCTTTGGGCGGGCCGGTTACCATCCCGAAAGTTTACGACGCTAAAAACAAGACGTTCTTTTTCGTGGATTACGAAGGTGTGCGCCGAGCCGATCCGCGGCTGATCAGTCAGATTGTTCCGCCCGACGCTTTCCGCGCAGGCGATCTTTCCAGCATCACGACGGCGCTCAGAAATCCTTTCACCGGCGGGACATACGCCAACAATCAGATTCCGGTCAATCCGGCTTCGGCCAAAGTTCTGGAGCTGCTGTACGTCCGGCAAAATCAGGCAACAGGCGCTGCCATCAATCGCCCCAACTTCATCACCACGGTTCCGAACAAATACACCGTCAACGGATTTGACCTTCGCGGCGACCACAACTTCAGCGACAACCACAAAGTCTTTGCGCGGTACACGCACAAAAACGTGGCGTCGCTGGGAACTGACGGCGGCGGAAACTACAACACCAAGTTCGGCGAATTTTCCAACGGAACCAAAGTCCGCAATCTGGCTGTTTCATACAACTGGATCATCCGCCCGAATTTGATCAACGAATTCCGCGCCGGTTACACGATCAACGACATTCTGCAAGATTACCCGCTGGCTAAACAGGGCTCGCAAATTACGCAATCAATCGGATTGATCGGTTTGCCCAAAGCTCCCGCGCTGGGCGGCATTCCGAACTTTTCCTTCACGGACGGGTCATTCATTGCGACAAACAGCACTGGCCGTCCGCACTTCACTGGCAACAAAACATATCAGTTCAACGACAGCCTGACCTGGACCAAAGGTCGCCACACAATCAAAGGCGGTTTCGATTTCCAGAAGCTGAAATTCCAGGATTACCTGAGCTTTTTTGCCGGCGACGATTTCGGCGAATACGCTTTTGCCGGAACCTTCACCGGCAACGCGTTCGCGGACTTCCTGCTGGGTCTGCCATCGGTCACGACTTATGCGGCAAACGGCCCGGACGTTCGGCCGTTCTCTTATCACTACGCCGGTTACATTCAGGATGATTTCCGCGTCTCGCAAAAACTGACGCTGAATTATGGATTGCGTTACGAACTGCACCCGCCGTTCGATGACGAAACTCATCAGTTGACGAACCTGGATCGCTCTACCAAAGGCGGGCGCGTCGTCGTTCAGGGCGAAGCCGGTCTGGCGAACGTTTCTGCCGCATTCCGCAACGACATCAAAAACGTTCCAATCGTCAAAGCCGAAGACGCCGGTTTGCCGAACACGCTTCGGCTAACCGACAAGAATGATTTCAATCCACGCGTCGGGTTCGCCTATCGCCCATTCAGCGACGGTAAGACTGTAATTCGTGGCGGAGCCGGAGTTTACACGGTTACGGTTCTGGGTTCGGTGCTATATTCGCTGGCCGGAATCGCTTCCAGCAACGCGCCGGTTTATCCGAACGCGGTGGTTTCGCCGGGAGTTTATCGCATCACGTTGCCGAACGCTTTTCCGGCAGGAGCGGCTACAGGATCAGGCGGCATTCCCGATTTCCGCCGAGCCAACCAGACCGACCTGAAAGACCCGTATTCGATTCAGTGGAATCTGACCATCGAACGCGAACTCGGTTTCCGAACCGGCTTGCGTCTGACTTACACCGGATCGAAAACGCGCAACCTGATTCACAGCCCTGACTTGAATCAAGTTGCTCCGAACACAACTGGTTACACGGCGGCAGTCGCAGCGACTCGACCGTATCCGAACTTCAACGCCGTGCTGACCCGCGACAACGGACCGAGCGCTAAATACCACGCCTTCACGGCTGAAATTACTCGTCGCTTCAGCGGAGGAATCGGCTTCCAGAATTCCTGGACCTGGTCGAAGAATCTGTCGAACGCTGGCGGCCCGGCTCCCGGTGGCTTTGCTGCTGAAAACGGCCCAACCACGTTGAACAATTTTGGCTTGGCAGCGGATTACGGCGATGTCGCTTTCACGCGCCGACACCGTTTCCTGAGCACGTTTTCCTGGGAAGTTCCTGTTGGCAAAGGCAAACGCTTCCTGAACGGAACCAATCGCGCAGCCGATCTGCTGATCGGCGGATGGGCAGTGACTGGCATTGGCCTGTTGCAAACCGGCCCGTTCCTGACGCCAACCTTCACAGGAACTGATCCGTCTGGAACAGGCGTTCTGGTTCGCGGCGTAACAACGACGCAACGGCCTGACCGTATTGGCAACGGCAACATTTCAAATCCGACGATTGATGCTTACTTCGACCGGAACGCTTTTGTCCGTCCGGCGAACAACATCGGACGTTTCGGCAACGCTGGCGTAGGCATTCTGCACGGCCCCGGCACAGCAGTCTTTTCGACTACGCTGGGCAAGCAGTTTTCGATCACTGAAAAATTGAAGCTGCGTTATGAAGCAGCCTTCGCCAATCTGTTCAACCATCTGAACCCGGACATTCCGGGAACGTTGAACATCACGTCGGCTGCTTTCGGACGAATTACCCGCGTGCAGTCGGCAGACCAAGCTGGCCCGCGAACGATTCAAATGTCGTTGCGAATCAGCTTCTAAAACTCTTCCGTGTCAGTAGCCCGCGCGTGAGCAAGGGCTTGGGCTTAGTGGAAAAGCCCTTGCT
>DAOMFR010000295.1:0-3648 GCA_035429885.1 Blastocatellia bacterium | reverse complement strand
GCTGCACTATCGAAAAAAGCAAACCCTGCGATCAATGCAGTATGTGCCGCAGCCTGGGCTTCTGAGCCGTCTTTCTTCTTTGCTTCAACGTTCGCTCGCGTTGCTGAGTAGCTGTCAGTACACGCAGTAACAACTTTTCAATCAGGACAAACTCTATGAATCGGAAACTCTGTATTCTGATCTGGCTGGTGTGCGCACTGGCAACGATTGGTTATGCGCAACCGGAACAGACGGCTTCCATCAGCGGACGTGTGACCATCAGCGGGAATCCGGCGCGCGGCGTGAAAGTATCACTGGTGCCTGGACC
Organism: Blastocatellia bacterium; assembly: GCA_035429885.1. GTDB lineage: Bacteria > Acidobacteriota > Blastocatellia > RBC074 > RBC074 > RBC074. The sequence continues at coordinate 3,341 of DAOMFR010000295.1, read as the reverse complement.
TTACGGCAGCCCGGAGACTCCCGGTCGCCAAAGCGTCCGCACCGACGAAGAAGGCAATTACACATTCAGCGGATTGGCCGCCGGACGATACGGAATTCTGGCGGCGTCCTACATTCACGTCAGCGATGAATTTTGGAATTCCGAAGTCAAACCGTTCAAACTTTGCACAGTAGCGGCGGGCGAAAAGCTGAATCATCAGGATATTCGCCTGGTGCGCGGCGGAGTCATCACCGGACGCGTCACCGACGCCAGCGACATCCCTGTCATCAACGAACGAGTCAGCCTGAGCATTGTTGACGGCAATGGAAAGCAGCAAGCCTTTCCCATCAACCTGAATTATGAAATGTGGCCGACGGACGACCGAGGCGTTTATCGGTATTTTGGCTTGCCGCCCGGCCGGTATCTGGTCAGCGTTGGACAGGAAACAGGCGGCGGATCAGTCGAAACCAGCAATCTGGGATTTTACCGTCGCGTGTTTTATCCGGGCGTAGCCGATGCCGCTCGCGCCCAATTGATTGAAGTCCAGGAAGGCGGCGAAGTCACCGGCATTGATTTCAAACTCAGCCCGCGAGAAAAGACCTTCACCATTTCCGGCAGAGTAGTGGATGCCAACGGCCAACCCGTGCCCGGTTCTTTCGTGGCGGTCAGCCTGTTCGACAAGGCGACCAATCGCTGGCGTGCTTGGTATTCGGGAAGGCCTGTGAATGACCGCGCAGAATTTCAATTCCCTGGTTGGCCGCCTGGTCAGTACGGATTGAGCAGCATACCGAATTCCATGCGCAATGATTACAGCGACCTGGTCGTTGCCGAAGTTAAAGACAAAGATATTGAAGATTTGGAAATCAAGCTTCAACGCGGCGCGATTATCAGCGGCACTATCGCAGTTGAAGGCGTGCCTGACCCACGTGCCGCCCTGGATGATGCCAAAGTCTTTTTGCGAGCAATCAGCCTGGATGAAAACAGATCCTCTCAATCGTGGCCCCCCGCCAAGCCACAATCGAATGGCAGTTTTGAACTCAAAACTTTGCCGCCGGGAAAGTTGCGCATTGAAGTAGTCAGCGAAACCAACAAATTGCAATTGGCCAGAATTGAACTCAGAGGCGCGGTATTAACTGAAGCGTTTGACCTAAAACCCGCCGAACAAATCAGTGGTGTTCGCGTGGTGCTGGCGGCGGCATTTGGAACCTTGCGCGGACGATTGTTGTTGCCAACGCCTCTGCCCGACGGATGGCAGATCAATGTCAAAGTTCGACGTGCTGATGGCGGAGAGTTGCTTGAACAATCGCCAACGCTCGACACCAGCTTGAATTTCTTGCTGCATCTGGCTGCGGGTGAATACGAAATCATCGTCACGCTGACCAACCGCAATTCCGGCAATCCCGCCATCGAAGCCACTCGGCGTCGGGTCAGCGTTAGTCCCAATTCAACCAGCGAAGTGAGTTTGCCAATTGAACTAAAACGACAGTGAGGAGGACGGGATGCAATTGCGAGTGTGGTTGATGTTGATCATTTGTTGCGGTTCGGCGCTGGCACAAACGACAGCGAATTCAAAAGCGGCGGATTCAAAAAATAACTCTGTCATCACAGGCCGAGTCATCGGCGAAGACGGCCAACCCCTGGCGGGTGTCTCAGTTCAAGCGCAATCGCGCACCGGGGTGGCTCGCACCGTGTTGACGGCTGAAGACGGCAGCTTTCGCTTAACCCGACTTTCTGCCGCCAATTACCGATTGTCGGCTTCGTTGCCAGCCTTCGTGATGTTGCCGTTGACAGGCGAAGCAGGTGAGCCGAAATTTTTCCGCGACGGAGATTCGGTCACGATGACTTTGGTCAAAGGCGGCGTTATCACCGGGCGCGTCACCGATTCCAATGGCCAGCCGATTCCGGGATTGCAAATTTCTGCTCAACGAGTGCGAAACGCCGAAGGCAAATTGCTGAACAATTTCGGCTACACGCGTCGCACGGATGATCGCGGCATTTATCGCATCTTCGGATTGCCGTCAGGCACGTATGTCGTCAGGACAGAAGGCTTCGATTCTGGTTGGTCGTGGAGTGCTGACGAACAAGCCAACGACGCAACGATTTATTACCCATCTTCGTCACCCGACGCTGCAACAGAATTGACCGTTCAGCCGGGCATTGAATTGAACAACATTGACATCAATTATCGCGCGGAACCTGGTCACAAAGTCAGCGGAAAAGTTTCTGGCACAACCAGCGGTCTATATTTCATGGTGTATTTGCGATTACCCGGCAGCGGCGAAACGATGTATGAAAGTTTCCGCGGCATTTCTAGCGCGAAGCTGGAAAATGGCGTTGGCTTTGAAATTCGTGGCGTGGCCGATGGCGAATACGAGCTATCTGCTGAACGAACCAACGGTGACGACGATGGAGCCGCTTCCGCGACACACCGGATTTCGGTGCGAGGCTCAGACCTCAGCGGGTTGGATTTGCAATTGACGCCGCTGGCTTCGGTTGTTGGCAAAGTTCAACTCGAAGACACGAAAGAACCTGCCTGTGCAGGTTTGCGCGGTGGAAAACTCGAAGACGCCGTTGTCGTGTTGTCGCCCGAAATTCCACGCGCACCACAATCGCAATCCATGCGGGTCGATCCCAAATTTTCCGCCGTCACACGCGAAGGTGGGCTCAAGCTGCCTTATTTGTTTCCGGCTCGTTACCGGTTCAATGTGCAATTGCCAAGCGCGAGCTGGTACCTGCGTTCCATTCAGCAATCGGACACCGGCTCAACTCGAAAATTCGATTTGGCACGTGATGGCCTGACAATCGCGTCCGGCTCGAAAATCAAAGATGTGACCATCACGCTATCAACCGGTGCGGCAAGCTTAAGCGGCAAGATCAAACCCGCGCCCGATCAAAAGCTGCCAGACAATTTGCGCGTGTACTTGCTCCCGGCAGAAATGGCTTCGGCGGAAGATGTGCTGCGCCACGTTGAAACGATTTCCAGCGAAAGCGGCGCATTCGAGTTTCGCCATTTACCTCCCGGCAAATATTGGTTGTTGAGCAAAACGTCAGGGGTAAACGCGGTACTCGTGTTTGACGCCGCCGAACGGTTAAAACTTCGACGCGAAGCAGAAGCCGCCAACATCGCGGTGGAATTGAAACCTTGCCAACGCCAGAAAGATTTCGATGTGATTCATCGCCCGTGAACAACACAGCTTTTCTGTTCATTCCACGCGCGCGGATTCATCTGCCTTTGTGCCAAATTTTTTCTTGATTTAAGCTTGCCGCATGGAATGGATTCAAAAAGAATTTTCGCTTCGCGCTCGTTCGCGCGGGTTTCATTTGGTCACACCTGAAGTTCTGGAACATCTGCCCGAACTTCG
>DAOMFR010000294.1:0-3652 GCA_035429885.1 Blastocatellia bacterium | reverse complement strand
CTTATTTTCGACACCGATATCGGCGATGACATTGATGATGCCTGGGGCTTGGCGTTCATTTTGGCGCACAAGAATTTTGATTTGCTGGGCGTGACGATTGCGCATGGCAACACGCCTGCGCGGGCGCCGATCGCTTCCAAAATGTTGCACATTACCGGACGCGATTCCGTGCCCGTCGCTGTTGGCCGCAAAACTTCTGATGGATACGCGCATCAATACACCTGGGCGGAGAACTTCACCGCCAAACAACCGATCAAACAATCCGCCGCAGATTTCATCGTGGAGCAGGTAAAACGCTATCCCGGCCAGGTCACGCTACTGGCCGTTGGGCCGTTGCAGAACGTTGCCGATGCGCTGCGCAAAGAGCCGAACCTGGGCAAATACGTCAAACGCGTGGTGCTGATGAGCGGTTGCATCTACGGCACTGCAACCAGCAAAGATAAACCCATTCGCGAATGGAACGTGTTTCAGTCCACGGCGGATTCTCAGCTTGTGTATGGCGCAGGCTTGCCGCTGACGATTGTCCCGCTCGATTCCACAACGTATTTGCGATTGACGGATGAAGAGCGAAAACAGGTGCGCGATTACAAATCTCCGCTGACGTATGCGCTCGAATGTTTGTACCGGTTGTGGCTGGACAATCCGACTGCGCGCATGACCTTGCACGATCAATTGGCCGTGGCCGAAACCGCCAGCCCTTCAACGTTTTTCGGCAAAAAGGAAACTTTACCGATCATCGTGGATGCCGAAGGCTACACGCGCATTGACCGCGAACGCGGCAAACCTGTCACCGTTTGTTTGGAACCCAAGCGCGATGAGTTTATGAAATATTACATTGGCGAACTGATTCATCAGCGATTGGGTATGTAACGCGTTGGCGAGTTTTCCGAATGAGCACACCAAACCAGAAATTCCTGAAGCTTACGAGTTGGCGCAACGTCCTTTTGCAATACGCGGGCTTGCTGGGTGCGCTACTGATTCTAGTAATTGCCTTCAGCCTGAAAACAGAGCACTTCCTTTCGCTGACCACTTTGCGCACGATCTCCAATCAGATTCCGGATGCGGTGTTGCTGGCCGTAGGAATGACGTTCGTGATGATCGTTGGCGGTATTGATTTGTCCGTTGGTTCGGTGATGGCGCTGAGCGGAGCTTTGCTGGGCGTTTGCCTGGCGCAATGGCATTGGCCGTTGTTGCCTTCGATTGCCTTTTGCTTGTTGGCAGGAGCGGTATGTGGATTGGCGAATGGATTGGTTTCAGTGAGATGGAAACTGCCATCGTTCATCGTCACGCTGGGAATGCTGGAAATTGCCAGAGGCGCGACCTATCTGGTGACCAGGTCACAGACGGTTTACATCGGCGCTTCGGTCGAACGTCTCAGCTCGGTTTCGCTGGGAGGCATTTCACTTCCGTTTGCCTGCGCGGTTGTTGCGGTGATTGCTGCGCATATCGCTCTGACCAAAATGGTCTGGGGGCGTTACGCCATGGCCGTTGGCGCAAACGAAGAAGCGGTGCGGTATTCGGGAATCAACCCGCGCCCGATCAAAGTGTCTGTGTTTATCTTGAGCGGGTTACTGGCCGCATGTGCTGCCGTATTGCAATGCGCGCGGCTTTCATCTGCCGACCCAAACGCAGGCGCCGGAGCCGAATTGCAAGCCATCGCCGCTTGCGTCATCGGCGGCACCAGTTTGTTAGGCGGACGCGGTTCGGTGATCAACACGTTCTTTGGCGTCTTGCTGATTGCGGTGCTCGGCGCAGGCTTGGCGCAAATCGGCGCTCAGGAGCCGACTCGGCGGTTGATTACCGGCTGCGTCATTCTGGCGGCTGTAATCCTGGATGTGTACCGGTCGCGGCTTGTGTGACAGGCTGTACAAGACTACTTCAAATCAGCCGCCATTCTGTGGCGAAAAAACTGTGCAATGAGGTTCAATTCTCTGGTTACTCTGCATTCTTGCCAAGTTGACGGCCTCACTTTCAGCCACTTAGAATCCGGCTTCATTCATAAGGCAGACGCACGATCTAAAACAACTGCCGACACATAAAATATCAGGAAGCTTTCAGGAGAATTCATTTCGATGCGACGAGAGATCACGGGTTGGTACAGCGAACGGTTGTTTCAGGAAATGCCGCTTGTAGCTTATGGACATTATGGGCCGCCGATTTTGATGCTGCCGACAGCGGCGGCGGACTTTTTGGAGTACGAACGCTTTCAGTTGATTGACTCCGTCAAACCTTGGTTGGAAAACGGCAAAGCTAAGGCGTATTCGATCAACAGCGTCAACCGATTGGCACTGCTGAACAACAAAGCCAGCGCGCCGGAAAAGGTGGAATGGCTGAATCGGTATGACAGTTATATCGTCAACGAAGTTTTGCCGTTGATTCGTCAGGATTGCGGCGGTGGAGATGTAAAACCGATTGTTGCCGGCATCAGTTTGGGAGCATATCTGGCGGCCAATACCTTCTTCCGGCATTCTGATCTGTTTGGCGGAGTCATTGCGCTCAGCGGCAGTTATGATATTCGCAGCTACATGGATGGCCATTACAATGACGGCGTCTTTTTTCATAATCCCGTAGACTATTTGTCGCATCTGAACGACGATTATCATTTGCCGATTCTGCGGCATGGTGGTCGGAAGATCATTATTTTCACAGGGCAGGGAGCTTATGAAGCGCCGGATCGTTCGCGCGCTTTGTCGAACATTTTGAATAGCAAAGGCGTTCCGCATTGGCTGGATGTGTGGGGGCAGGACGTGAATCACGACTGGCCCTGGTGGCGAAAAGCTGTACCGCATTATTTCGGCAAGCTGTTCGGCCCCGCCGCTTAATGACAGAACGCAAAATTAGATCAAATCACTCACTTTGCACCAGTCAAAGTAACAAACATATAGGAGAAGTTATGAAGAACATTTTCTTGGCATTGACGATTGCCTGTGCGCTGGCGATTTCGGCGGCGGCTCACGATAAACATGACAACAAAAAGCAGGACAAACAGACGACAGCGAAATCCAGCACTGCCAAATCTGAATTCAAAGGCAAAGGAGACGGCGTCGAAACCTGCCCGGTGACCGGCGAACCGATTTCCAGCAAAGACCATAAGGCAGAAATGTTTGGACGCACCGTGTATTTCTGTTGCGCCGACTGTATGGCTGAAGCGAAAAAGGCTCCGGCTTCGTACATCAAGAAAACCCACAAAGAGCAATTGACTGCGATCAAAGGCGCCAAGCCGACTGAACACGGCGACCATCATGCGGATGCCAAACCGGCGGAACACGACCACAGCGCGATGGCTCAGGATAAAGGTGCTGTGAAATTCTTGGGCAAAGGTGACGGCATTGAAACCTGCCCTGTGACCGGCGAGCCTGTCAGCAAAGCCAAAAAATATGAAGTGGATGGCAATGAATTCTATGTGTGCTGCACCGATTGCCTGGAAACAATCAAAAAGAATCCAGCTGCCTACCTGAAAAATTACAAACCCGCGAAAGTTGCGTTTATGGGGAAAGGTGACGGCATTGAAACCTGCCCGGTGACGGGTGAAGCCGTGGATAAGAAGCTGAAGCACGAAGTCAACGGCCAGACGTTTTATGTTTGCTGTGATGGTTGTGCTGACACGGTGAAGAAAAATCCGGCGGCCTATTTGAAACAAGCAACCAAGTAA
>DAOMFR010000293.1:0-3819 GCA_035429885.1 Blastocatellia bacterium | reverse complement strand
CCCTAACTTGACCAATCCATCAGCCAAAAACATAATGCCCGCCATCGCAATTCAGCGAGCTACAATAAGAAAAAAAAGTTGTTTTGTCCGCCAGTTTGCCGAAACTGAAGCGCGTATTTCTAACGCTTCTAAAGACAGTCACAACCAATTACTTCCCTTCCCAATAATTTCATAGGAGGAAACCATGCTTCAAAGAAAACACGCCTTCGGTCATTTGGGCCTATTGCTCACTAGCTTGCTGCTCATATCGTTGATGGCAATGGCACAATCAACGTTCGGCACATTGCTGGGAACCGTTAAGGATTCTTCCGGTAGTGTCGTTCCCAACGCTACCGTCAAAATCACCAACATTGACGAAAACACGGCGCGAACTGTGCAAACCAATTCCAACGGCGATTACGAAGCCGTCAACACCAAACCCGGACGTTACAAAATCGAAATTACCGCTTCGGGTTTTCAGGCTTTCACAACTTCCGAAGTGACTTTGACGGCGCGCCAAACAGTACGCGTGGACGCAGCATTGAGCACAGGGCAGGTCACTGCTCAAGTCAACGTCACAGCCAACGCCGGAGCGATTGCCACTGAAACACAAACCATTTCTTCGGCCTTTGAATCGCAAAAGATTCTGAATCTGCCCGCCAACTATCGCGGAGCCGGTGGCAGCACCAGCCCTTATGGTTTGATCGCCGCTTTGCCAGGAGTCCAATCCGACAACGGTGGAGCGTTTTCAATTCAGGGCGCGCTCCCTTCGCAATCGCAGTTTTCGCTGGACGGCATTTCGACGACTAACGTGACTGGAAACTCTCCGCTCAGGAACGCTTTTCCTTCGGCTGAATCCATCGCCGAAATCAAAGTTCAGGGCGTAGGCAATGCCGCTGAATATGGTCAAGTCGGCGACGTGACCACCATCTCGAAAAGCGGAACCAACGAATATCACGCGACGGCGTTCTGGTTTCATCAAAACCGCGCGCTGGACGCCAAAGCTTACGGCGCGCTGACCAAACCACAAAAAATCAGCAATGATTTTGGATTCAGCGGCGGCGGCCCGGTTCGCATTCCCTGGCTGTACGACGGCAAAGACAAGACTTTCTTTTTCGGAACGTTTGAAGGGTTGCGTTTGCCGCGTGGTCAGACGATTCAAAACACCGTGCCGACACAGGCCATGCGAAACGGAGATTTCAGCGCGCTGACAGGCGTCACCGTGCGCGACCCGCTGACCGGTCAGCCTTTTGCCAACAATCGAGTTCCAGACAATCGCATCAGCCCAATTGCCAAATCAATTCTGACGCTTTATCCGCTGCCCAACGTCAGCAACCCAGATCAATTCCGTGTTGCCAATTACATTCGCAACAGTTCCAGCAGCATCAACTCAGACCAATATGACATTCGCATTGACCACAACCTGACCGGCAAACAATCCATCTTCAGTCGCTGGACATGGAAGGATGTCGCCCAGGACAGCCCAAACAGTTTGTCCTTGCCGTCGAACACCGCCTTCGACAAGTACAAGATTCTGGTTGTTTCGCATAACTATACGCTGACGCCGCGTTTGCTGAACGAAGCGCGTTTTGGTTTGACGCTCAACGACAGCGGCACGTCCTTCCCGTTTGACGGGCGAGATTTCACCGCCAAGCTGAACTTTACAGGCATTGGCCCGAACTTTCCGTTCAACGGTTTGCCGAACATTGATTTTTCAGGCGACATCACGGACTTGAATCGCAATCGAGCCGATGGAGCTTCGCAATCGCGGACGTACCAGTTCAACAATAACCTGACCTGGACTAAAGGACGTCACACGACGAAATACGGCTTTGACGTGCGTTGGATTCGCGCCGTTTCTCCGCTGGGATTCATCGGCGCGGACAATTACGGCAATTCTGCGTTCAACAATACGTTCAGCGGTTATGATTTTGGCGATTTCCTGTTGGGCATTCCGATTCGCACCTCTTACGCCATTATTCAGCAGGATAACGATGGCCGCACCACGCATTACCATTTCTTTGGTCAGGACAGTTTCCGCGTTAACCAGAAACTGACACTGGAATTCGGGCTGCGTTACGAATACCACCCAGGTTACACCGACGCGGGTGGCAACATCGGCAACTTCGATCCCAGCGTGGCCCGCACAGGTCGCGTGGTTTATCCGACTGGCAAACGCAACCTGTTGGCTCCTGGCTTCCTGTCTACCTTCAATGCCTGTCCGGCTCCGGCGGCTAATGGCGCGGCTTGCACGCCTGTGCTTTCGGCTGAAGAAGCCGGTTTGCCCGAAGGCTTACGCACCGTGCCGAAGAACCGCATCTTGCCGCGTTTCGGTTTTGCTTTCCGTCCGTTCGGCGATGACAAAACCGTCGTGCGCGGAGGCGTCGGCGCTTACAACGGCACTTTGCTGGGCAGCATTTACTTTTCGCTGACCGGCACGCTGCAATCCGACGTGCGCGAATTTACCAACCTCAGCTCTGGCGGTCGCCCGCTGTATCAATGGCCTGCCATTCAATCCGGCGGCACTGGCATCAGCACAGGTCAATTGGGAACGGCTTCGTTTCGCACGGCCAACGACATCAACTACAAAGACCCGTATTCGTTGCAGTGGAATTTGTCGGTTGACCGATATGTTGGCTTCGGAGTCGGTGTTCGCGTTTCTTACATCGGCATGAAAACTACGCAATTGGCTTGGGCGCCTGACTTGAACCAGATGACCAACTCCACGCAGTTTGCCATCAATCGTCCGTTGAGCGACCGTCCGTTCCCGAACTGGGGCATCATCTTCACACGAACGGCTGGAGCTTCGGCGTATTACAACGCCTTGCAGGTTGAAGCGAACAAACGGTTTTCAAGCGGCCTGACTTTCAATTCGACTTACACATGGGCCAAGAGCCTGGCCGATAATCTGGGACCGAACGCCACTGGCTTCATCGGTGAAACCGGCGGAGGTCGCGCGGCTGATTTGTACAATCGCCAGGGCGAATACGGCGACGATTACGCCACGCGGCGTCATCGTTCGATTTCGACCATCGTTTACGACCTGCCGTTTGGAAAAGGCCGTCGGTTCGCCAAAGGCATTCATCCAGCGGCAAATGCCGTAATTGGCGGCTGGCAAATGAGCGCGATCTTTTTGGCGCAAACCGGCCCATTCCTGACGCCGTTTTTGGGCAGCAACGTCGTTGATCCGTCGGGCAGCGGTTCTGGCTTGTCGCGCAACCAGCACCCTGATCGCATCGGCAACGGTAACATCTCGAACAAAACTCAGGATCAATGGTTCGATGTGAACGCCTTTGTCTGTCCAGGATTGAATACCCGCCTGGCAGCCAATTGCCGCATCGGCATCAATCCGGCGCGTGACGCAGCGCCAATCGGACGTTTCGGCAACGCGGGCGTAGGCATCATCACCGGCCCAGGCACGATCAATCTTTCGTTGGGTGTGAACAAAGCGTTCTACCTGACCGAACGAGTCAAGCTGGAAGCCGGTGTGTCGTTTACCAACGTCGAAAACCGCGTCAATCTGGCTGACCCGCAGATGAACGTCACCAGCACAGCTTTCGGGCGCATCACCAGCGCGCGAAGCGCTGAACTGGGCGGCAGCCGCACGGGACAAGTTTCCATGCGACTGAGCTTCTAATAACTTTTGGTAACGCATACGTATTCGCTCAAACGGCGTGGAATAGGCAACACCCCTGTTCCACGCCATTCACATTTGACCTCACCTTAACTTGACCAATCTGGCAGCCAAAAACATAATGCCCGCCATCGCAATTCAGTTATCGAAGCAATCTTAAATCAACCGGTTAAACGACGCGGTTTGCGAGCGGTGACCCGCTCTCT
>DAOMFR010000292.1:0-3836 GCA_035429885.1 Blastocatellia bacterium | reverse complement strand
CGCACCGGATGCGCCAAGGGATAGAACTGCAAATCGGTCGCGCTGACTCCACCAACAGAATTGATGGTCACGGTGTAGGACTTCCCACCTTGGCAGCCGTTGCTGTCAGTTGCCGTTATCCCGAAATTGAACCCGCCTGCCGTCGTTGGAACACCAGAAAGTACTCCTGTCTGAGTGTTAAGGCTCACTCCCGTAGGCAATGTGCCCGTATGGCTGAAGGTGAATGGCGCGGCTCCTCCGGTTGGGAGCAACGTCTGGCTGTAAACCGTGTTGACCGTGCCGTTGGGCAAAGTCGCCGGGTTCAGCGAGAAGCTGGGACAACCGCCGTTGATCGTCATCGTGTAAGTACGGCTGTCCGTACACAGGTTTTGAGTCATGACCGTAACGGTGAAAGTGAAGCTGCCCGAAGCTCCGGCGAAACCGGAAATCTGGCCCCCCTGCGCCAGCGTCAACCCCGGCGGCAACGATCCGTTGGAAACCGAAAACTGATACGGCGCACTGCCTCCGCTGACGGTCAACGTCAGGTTGTAAGCATTGCCAACCGTGCCGACGGGCAGCGTGGAAGGACTGATCGTCATCGCCGGGCAACTGGTGCAGCCGAAAACATAAACAGAACCTTTATCAACCACTCCTGCAACATCGTCATGTTGCGCTCCAACCAATGCCTGTTCGCCAGATAGCGCGACAGCCGAGCCGAGCCAGTCACCAGTAGCCCCATCAGTAGCAACCAGCTTCTTTTGCTGAGTCCAAACTCCCTGGTCGCGCCGGAACATATACGCCGAACCCCGGTTAGCATTGCCGTTGACCGCGTCGAACTGAGCACCGACCACCGCCCAGTCGCCACTGAGTGCGACAGAAACGCCGAAATAATCGTTACTGCTGGCATCAGAAGCCGTCAGCTTTTGTTGTAGCGTCCACGTGCTTCCGTTGAGAGCATAGATGTAAGCCGAGCCTCCATTGGTAACACCGTTGTCACCAAGCACTGCCCCGATGATGCATAAGTTCCCATTCAGCGCGATTGAAGTGCCAAACCATGCCCCGTTGTTACCATCAGAAGGGGTAAATTTTTGCACCTCTGCCCAGACGTTGGGACTTTGTTGTTTGAAATAATAAACAGAGCCTTTGTCAGTCACGTCGGCAAAATCGTCATTTTTGGCTGCGATCAACGCAGTATCGCCTTCCAGTGCGACACCTCCTCCGAACTGGTCATTCATAGCAGGGTTGCTGCCAGTCAGTTGTTGAACTTCAGACCAGAATCCGGCGGCATTTCTGAGAAAGATGTACGCTGCCCCTTGCGAACTAAAGCCTAATGACTTCCCAGGAGATCCAACAAGCATTGTGTCACCGCTGATTGCGACTGAGGATCCGAACACGTCACCAGCCGCCCCGTCAGAAGAAGAGAGGTAAGCCTGGAAACCCCAGGTTCCACCATTGCGAGCAAAAACGTACACCGATCCTCTATCCGCATCACCAGCGAAATCATCTTTCAAAGCCCCAACCACAATCGTGTCACCATCAATGGCGACTGCCCCACCAAAAAAATCGTCTGCACTACCGTTGGGAGCGGTTAAGAGGTGTGTCTGAAGCCATGAATTTCCAACTCGAGTAAAGACAAACGCCTCACCACGATAATTGGACCAGCCATGTGCTCCGATGACAGCCGTGTTTCCACTGACAGCGATTGAGCCTCCAAAGTTGTCATATCCGCTGATTCCAACGTTGGCCAGGATTTGTTGCAACTGCCCAATATCGCCGCAGATGGAATAGAAGTACGCCGCGCCTCGATCTGTGCCGCCGCTCAGATAAGCGCCGGTCAGAATGGCATCACCTTCAATCGCAACAGAGTGGCCGAAGTTGTCTCCCTGTGCGCCATCGGCGGCAGTCAGTTTGTTTTGCTGAGTCCAGCTTGCGCCGACGCGAGCGAAAACATACGCCGCACCTTGATCGCCATTGGCTCCACCGTCGTCACCTTCAGCTCCGATGACGACAATCTGACCGTACAGTGCCACCGAAATACCGAAGTAATCGTTGGCCGCGCCGTCATTGGCGGTCAGTTTTTGCTGCTGACTCCAGGTTGCGCCGCTGCGCGCGAACACATACGCCGCGCCTTGATCACCATTTGCGCCGGTGTTGTCACTCGCCGCGCCGACCACAATCGTATCACTGCTCATGGCGACGGAGGTGCCGAGCCTGTCGCTGGCCTGGCCGTCAGCCGCAACCAGCTTTTGCTGCTGAGTCCAAATCGCACCTGATCGAGTGAACACATACATCGAGCCCTGATCCGAAACCCCATTTACATCGTCACCCGATGCTGTGACGGCAATCGTATTTCCGTTAATGGCGACGGCTTGGCCAAAATTATCGCCTGCGGCTCCGTCAGCGGCGATCAATTTCTGCTGCAGCGTCCAGGTGTTGCCGCTGCGATAATAAACATACGCAGCGCCCTGATCCGAAACTCCGTTGGGATTGTGCTGATGAGCGCCCACAACCAGCGTATTGCCGCTGATGGAAACTGACTGGCCGAATTGGTCAAAAGCTCCGCCATTGTTGTCCAGCAGTTTTGCCTGCTGAGTCCACGCAGGATTGTTGTACGTGAAAACATACACCGAGCCTTGAAATTGATTGTTGCCCAGATTGTCGCGCCAGGCTCCGATGACTGCGGTGTTGCCGCTGATGGAAACCGATCTGCCGAAATTGTCTCCTGCCGCTCCATCACTGGCCGTCAACTTAACCTGCTGAGACCAAAACCCCGACGCGCCGCGCAAAAAGACGTACGCGGAGCCTTTATCCGAATCGTCGCCCCAGGCTCCGACGATGGCGAAATTACCGCTGATGGCGATAGAAGTCCCGAAAGCATCTCCACCCGCGCCGTCCGAAGCCAGCCATTTCTGTTGCTGCGAGATCAGCGGATCAATGATCACCGGATACCGAGCGTCGCGGTCGTCTACGTTGAGCATGATTTCGTTGTCATGGACGCTCATCGTTGCCGCCAATGATTTTCCGTCGGCGTCCCATGCCGCCAGTTTGTCGTAACTGAGCGCAGCGCGGCCCTGTTTGTCTTTCAAGATGACGGCTTGGTTACTCACCGTTTCCGCATTCAAATCGCCAATGACTTGCAGGCTCAGGCGCAGCCCGTCGCTACCGCTTCGGGTTCCGTGCCGAATTGGCGGCGCATTCAGCGTGAACCCTTGTTCCAAACCTTCCGGTTTGTTCACATACCATTCAGTGATCGCGGATTTGCGGATTTCGATGCGATTACCGTTGAAGGTCAACTCGCCCTGACCTAGTTCGGACAGGTCGTCACCATAACCGAATCCCTTCAGCTTCAACCCAAATTCCCACTGCGGGTTGGCGGCTTGTTTCCTGTCATTCTGCAAGCCGAAATCCGTAATTCGCAGCTCTTCACCGGTGAAGCTGGCGTTGAATTTCTGTGCCGGATTATCGGCGAGCCATTTGCTGCCTTCCTGATTAACCTGATGGTTGATTTGATATCGAGCTGCAGCAATTCCTGCGGCCAGCGAATCGTACGAACCGTCTGCTCGTAACTTTTCGATGGCTGCTTCGCCATTCAGCGTCGGATTGACTGCGGCCATCGGGGCTGAGTGATGCTGGTAGCCGATCATTGCGGCTGCGATCGAAAATGCCAAAACGGCTGCGCTGAAGAAGGCCGCCGTCAGTTTTCGATTTGATCGTGGTTGAAAAATCGCGCTCCTCATTTTTTCTCCTTCTTTGCCTGTCGGGTGAAATCTGCGTTTAGTGAATTGCGCTGTTTGCGGACGCACATTGCCGCCCAATCCGACTGATTCGTTTGAATCAATCGTTTTAGCGCCTCAACC
>DAOMFR010000291.1:0-3849 GCA_035429885.1 Blastocatellia bacterium | reverse complement strand
TTCGTGCTTGCTGAATCCGGGCAGGTTGGAAAACCTGCCCTACTTGGCTGGCTGCGTCGCCAGGGCTTTTTTCAGGGCAAGTTTCAGTTCCGCCGCAGTGCCCGCGTATTTGGGATTCTCCGCCAGATTGTTCATCTCGTTCGGATCATTGGGTTCGTCATACAGCTCAGCGCCTTTCCTGCCTTCGTCCCATTCTGTGTACCGCCAACGTTCCGTACGCAGGCTATAGCCTTTGACAAGAGATTGTCCGCTTCCTCGCTGCGTTTGTGTCACAGCGGGTTTGTCCCATTTCGCTTTTGGATTGGTCAGCAATGGGCGCAGGCTTCGTCCCGCCAGATTCTTCGGCGCATCGGCAAACCCACACCAATCCGCCAGCGTTGGATACAGGTCAACCAGTTCGACGGGGCGGGCTGCCACTTTGCCTTTGGCAATGCCCGGCCCGGCGACGATCAGCGGATTACGCGCCGAACCTTCAAACAGGGTTTCTTTCATCCATTGCCCGTGTTGCCCTAACAGATATCCGTGGTCGCTCCAGAAAATGACGATGGTGTTGTCCATCAGCTTCAACCACTCCAAGGCCACCATCAATCTTCCGACATTCGCATCCACAAAACTGATTGACGCGTAATACGCTCGAATCGCTTCGCGCTGTTGGTCGGGAGTTGTGCCGAAGTGCGCTTCTTTAATCCACAACGCCGGATTGGGAATGGTTTTCCATTCGTCTGGCGAAAATTTCGGCGCAGCAATTTTCTCCAGCGGATACAAATCGAAATACTTTTTCGGGGCGATATATGGGCAGTGGGGACGGTAAAAACCTGCGGCGATGAAAAACGGGCGATCCTTGTTCGCTTCCAACAGCTTGATAGTTTCGGCAGCGACTTTGCCGTCGGTGTGAGCTTCGTCAGGTTCGGGCGAAATGTAATACGACAGCGAACTGCCCAGGCCGCGTTTGGGCGTGTAATTGGTCAGGACTTTTTCTTCGTCTTTGTCTACGCCGCGCGGGTTGACGACCAGATTCCAGGATTGCGGATCGTCCAAGCCGTCCGTGCCAATCTGTCCAGGATTGCCATAGTGATAAATCTTGCCGACGCGCGCCGCGAAGTAGCCGTTTTTCATGAACAACTGCGGCATCGTCACCACGTCCGGCAACACGGAGCGAAAGTGTTTTTGCAGGTCGAACACTTGCGTCGTGTCCGGTCGCAAACCAGTCATCAGACTGCTGCGGCTGGGACTGCAAAGCGGATATTGGCAATAGGCCCGGTCAAACATCACGCCTCGACTGGCCAGCCGGTCAATGTTCGGGGATTTGACCAGCGGGTGCCCGTAACAGCCCAGGTCGTTGTTCATATCGTCAGTTGAGATGAACAAGATGTTGAATTGTCGGCGAGGCTTTGAAGCTGCAGCCGGTTTTTGAGCGAGCGTGGCTGCTTCGTGAGAAATCAAAGCAGCAGCGAGCAACAGAACTGCAAGAAGGATTCTGGAAAGTTGTTTCATGGGCGTCCTGGTTGGGTGGAATGTAACTGCTTGTCTTGGGCATTCTGTTTGAAGTCGGCAGAGCTGTCCAGCTTGGTGAACCGCGCTACTTTGGCAGATTCTTGCCTGCCTTTTGAGCATAAGGTATTCTCCACAAGCTTAACTGATGCTCTACCACTCCCCAAACAATAGAAGGAACCACCACGAATGAATGTCATACCGAGTGAAGGCTACAGCATCACTCTGCGCTTGCGCCTGGAAAATCGGCCCGGAATGTTGGGGCACGTCACATCTGCCATTGGCGATGCCGGCGGCAACATCGGCGCCATAGATATTGTCGAAGTCGGCGCGCATCACCTGGTGCGCGATATTACCGTTGCCACCGGAAACGACGACCACGCCGAAAGTATCGCCGAGGCTGTTCGCCAGGTCGAAGGCGTCACGGTCATCAACGTTTCTGACCGGACGTTTCTGCGCCACATCGGCGGCAAAATCGAAATTACGAACAAGCGTCCGTTGCAAAATCGCTCCGACCTTTCCATTGCATACACGCCCGGCGTTGCGCGTGTTTCGATGGCCATTCATAAAGACCCTGAAAAGGTTTACAACCTGACGATCAAGCGCAATTGTATCGCCGTTGTCACCGATGGCACGGCTGTGTTGGGGCTGGGAGACATTGGGCCAGCAGCGGCGTTGCCCGTGATGGAAGGCAAAGCGATGTTGTTCAAAGAGTTCGCCGGAATTGACGCATTCCCCATCTGTTTGGACACCAAAGACCCGGACGAAATTGTCCGCACCGTCAAAGCCATCGCTCCTGTTTTCGGCGGGATCAATCTGGAAGACATTGCTTCGCCGCGCTGTTTTGAAGTCGAGCAGCGGCTGAAACGTGAACTGGATATTCCGGTATTCCACGATGATCAACACGGAACCGCCGTCGTCGTGATGGCGGCGCTGATCAACGCCCTGAAGATCGTCAACAAAAAGATCGAAAACATCAAAATCGTCGTGGTTGGCGTGGGCGCAGCGGGAACGGCCTGCACCAAGATTTTGCTGAGCGCCGGAGCGAAAAATGTCATTGGGTTCGATTTGCACGGAGCCGTCTATCGCGGACGCACCGAAGGCATGAACGAAGCCGTCGAATGGTACGCCAACAACACCAACCCGGATAACCTGAAAGGTTCGCTGGACGAAATCATCGCCGGAGCCGATTTGTTTTTAGGGTTATCGGGGCCGGGCGTGTTGAACGTCGAAATGCTGAAAAAAATGAATCGCGACCCGATCGTGTTCGCACTGGCAAATCCCACGCCGGAAATCATGCCCGAAGAAGCTTGGCCGTACGTTAAAGTGATGGCCACCGGGCGTTCTGATTATCCCAACCAGATCAACAACGTGCTGTGTTTTCCCGGAATCTTCCGAGGCGCGCTTGATTGCCGCGCTTCGGACATCAACGAAGACATGAAACTGGCTGCAGCCCAGGCAATTGCTTCGGTCATTGCACCCGAAGAACTTCACCCCGAATACATCATCCCGTCGGTGTTCAACCGGCAAGTCGCGCCGCTGGTGGCTAAAGCTGTCGAAGACGCGGCTCGTCGCAGCGGAGTTGCTCGCCGCGAACGTTCCGAAGGCAGAGTTGTGAATTCAACACAAAAATATTGAGATAACCCCCGAATGCAAAATCCACCTTTACTCTCTATCTTAATGCCCGTGTACAACGAAGCTTCGACGCTTCACGAAATCATCGCTAAAGTCGAAGCCGTCAATCTCGGCGACGTGCGAAAAGAATTGATCATCGTTGATGACGGTTCTAAAGACGGCACTCGCGAACTGCTCAAAGACATGGCCGAAAGCTCAAAACACAAGATTTACTTTCATGGTCAGAATATGGGCAAAGGCGCGGCGCTCAGAACCGCATTGCATTATGCCGAAGGCGATATCATCCTGATTCAGGACGCCGATCTGGAATACGATCCGGCAGAATATGTCGAACTGGTTAAGCCCATTTTGGAAGGCCGCGCCGACGTCGTGTACGGTTCGCGCCTGACCGGCGGCAAAGTTGCCCGTGCATTCAATTTCTGGCATCTGTTGGGCAACAAGATGCTGACGTTTGTCACCAACATTTTGTACAACGCCACGCTGACCGACATGGAAACCTGTTACAAAGTCTTCCGCGCCGACGTGGTCAAAAACATCCAGATCAAATCCAACAAGTTCGATTTCGAACCGGAAATCACCGCCAAGATTTTGAAGCGCAAGTACAAGCTGTACGAAATGCCGATTTCCTATTACGGACGCGATTTCGACGAAGGCAAAAAGATCACCTGGAAAGATGGCTTCGGCGCCATCTGGGCGCTGGTCAAGTACAGGTTTGTGGATTAA
>DAOMFR010000290.1:0-3982 GCA_035429885.1 Blastocatellia bacterium | reverse complement strand
TCGGCTTCGCGGATTTTTCCCGCGCGAGCCAACTCGCTCAAGCGGATAATTTCGGTCAACGCGTCTTCCAGCGAGCCACAATCTCCCGAATGCAAATACGGGTCGGTGAACGCCAAATGCCGCAACGTAGGCGTTTTGAACGCGCCAATCATGCGGCGCAACAATTGGTCGTCGCTTTCCCCTGCTCGGCGCAGCGGTGATGTTTTCAAATCCACGAAGTTCCAATGCCCCAGGTCGGCAACGCCGTAACGGCCTCGTTCCACCATTTCGCGGAACTTGGGCGAAGGACGTTTAGCGGTGGCTGCGTCGGGAATATCCAACGCCGCGAACTTCCCTTCGCCATTCAACTTGTCGAACTCCAACTGACTGACGCCCAAGTTGTGAAACGAATTATCCGTAAACAGCGGCGGCGCATGACAAGCCACACAGTTTCCAACTGAAGCGCTGCCTTCCGTGCGCAGAAAAATCTTCATCCCGTTCAGCGCCGTTTGATCGAAGCCGTTGTCGAACTTCAACGCCTTTTTCGATTCCAGTTCTGTCAGTTTCGCCAGCGCTCGTTCGCCAAACGCTTTGGCGCTTTCGCCGACTGCCGGAGCCGCTTCCAAATTATTCAGCTTCACGAATCGGTCGTAAGGTGAATCCTGTTTGCTGCGCAGCGTGCGCATAAAGTTGGCGACCGCTTTGGAAACCAGACCGATGATTTGATCGCGGCTGAGCTTTTCCAATTCCACATCGAACGCCGCTTTGAACTGGTCGCGGTACGAAGCCGAACCTTCGGTCGCCTTGTCCGCCAGCAACACCGATTGCACCTGATTGAACGCCTGTTCTTCTTCGCCCGGCAACCAGCCCATCGGCCGTCCGCTGAACGTTCCGGCAACCAATTCTTCCAGCGACTTGAATTCGCCATCCAGATGCAACCGCGGCATCAAAGCGACATCCATCAACGTAGGCGAGTTGCGAATTTCCGTCCGGCGCGGGTCTTCCGTGCGAAACGGAACCCAACTGCGATTGAAAAAATCCGTGAAGGCCCGGCGGCCTTGCGGGTCTTGAGTGGTCAGATGACAAATCGCGCAACTGGTCGTCAGGTCACCTTTGGCAGTGATAAATCGCTCTTCATGAAACAGCCGTTCGCCCAAACGAACCTGCAACGGATTCAGTTTGGCCTCTTCACTGCTCGATTGGCGCTGCGCATAACTTCCCCAATCGCCTGATGCCGCAAACGCAAAAACCACCAACGGAATAAACGCGGCGCGTTTCAACCAATTCTTTTTCCGCTCAATTACCAAAGTTTTTTCCACGAATTGAAGGCCTCCATCAACAAACGGATTCGCAAAGTGGCGGAGATTACAGCACAAGTTTTTCGATTTGGATATGACTACGCCGTTCGGTAGCGCCCACTTATCACTCGTTGTATATTGCCCGCACCGCAACACACCACTTACCAACAGAGGAGCAAAATGCCAACGGAGCAAATTGATAACGAGTCGAAGACTGCCGGAAACGGGTTGCGCCGCGCGCTTGGCCCCTGGGCCGCCGCGGCGTTTGTTGTAACGAATATGATCGGCACAGGGATTTTTACGGTTCCGGCTTTTGTGCGAACGGCGACGGGCAGCGGGTTGGCGACGTTGGGAGTTTGGGCGCTGGGTGGATTGATCGCCATGTCTGGCGCGTTGTGTTACGCAGAATTGGCGACCCGCATGCCAGACGCGGGCGGCGAATATCAATATCTGTCCCACATATACGGCAAGCTGTGGGGATTCGTCAGTGGTTGGATTTCGTTTCTGGTCGGCTTTTCCGCAGCCATCGCGGCTTCTTCGTTAGGCGCGGCCAACTACGCAGCTCAAGTGTTTCATTGGGATGCGAGAGTGACGTTATTGTCTTTTCCCTGGCAAATTCCGTTGCCGGGAGATTTGTCATTTCACGGTACAGTCAACATCACGCAAGGATCATTGCTGGCGACGATTTTGATCACAGCCTTTGCCCTTTTTCACGCCACCGGAGTTCGCCACAGCGGTAAGCTGCAAACGATCATTGCCAGCCTGGTCGTCGGAGCGATCATTTTGCTGGTGTTTGCAGGCTTTGCCACCGGGCGTGGCAACTGGCAAGGCGTCGTGCAACACTCTTCGTCGTCTGGATCATGGTGGATTGCCTTGATCCAGGTCAGCTTTGCTTACAGCGGATGGAACGCAGCGTCGTATCTGGCTGGCGAAGTCAAAGACCCGCGCCACACATTGCCGCGCGCGTTGATCGGCGGAACACTGACCGTCACGTTTTTATATTTGGCGCTGAACATTTTGTTTTTGTACGCGATTCCCGCTGACGCCTGGAAACCCGACGTCGCCATTGGTGAACAAGCCGCCAAGTTGTTGTTTGGAGAAACCGGCGGAATTCTGGTCAGCATCATTATTACCTTGACGATTCTGGGATCGGTCAGCGCCATGACTGCCGCCGGCCCCCGCGTGTATTACGCCATGGCGGGCGACGGACTTGGCCCGCACATTTTCCGCAGACTTGGCAAAGAAGGCGGCGCTCCGACAACATCCATTCTGGCGCAATCCATTGTCGCCATCTTGCTGGTTCTAACCGGCGAGTTCGGCAATCTGCTGACATACGTCGGATCAGCGTTATCGCTGATGGCGGCATTGACGGTCACCGGAGTCTGGATCGTTTCGCGCAGGCAAAAAAATAATGGGGAGAAAATTTTTCGGACGCCGGGTTATCCCGTTACTCCCGCGCTATTTTTGCTGGTGGAACTGACCGTCTTCGCCCAAGGATTGCGGTCGAATCCGAAACCCACAGGCGCAGCTTTGCTGACCATTCTGGCCGGAGTCATCATCTTTTACATTTCGCGTGCTTTTGGCTGGTTAAGCGATGATGAACCAACACAACAATCAATTTGACGCAAAATACCTTTCATCAAACGATTGAGTAGACAGGATTCACATGATGAGCAAGATTGACTTGTTCCAAACACAAACCATTTTTCATCTTGTTGAATCCTGTAAATCCTGTCCATATTTTTCCGGTTCTCTGGAGGTTTTATGAAGCTCAAAACTCTGCTTCTCATCACGTTGCTACTTTGCAGCGCAATCGTTTTCGCCCAACAACCCCAAGGTCAATCGCGTGGCAATCGCTCTGCAGACGAATACATCAAACTGCTGGAATCCGAACGCCGCCAATCCGAACTTCAGGTCGCCAAAGTCGTCGAAGCGCTGAAGATCAAACCTGGCCAACACGTCGCCGACATCGGCTCCGGCTCCGGCCTGTTCACTCGCCCGTTGGCCAAACAGACGGGCGCAAAAGGCATCGTCTATGCCGTAGACATTGATCCCGAACTGATCAAGTACGTCGAAAAGACTGCCGCTGAACAAAAGCTGACCAACATCAAAACCATTATGGGCGGCGAAGCTGATCCCAAGCTGCCAGAAAAAGTTGACCTGATCGTCATCATTGACACGCTGCACCACATCGCCAACCAGCCGACGTACCTGAAAGGCCTGAAGAAATACCTGAAGTCCAATGGCCGCATCGCGCTGATTGATTTCAGCAAAACCTGGCCCGCCGGTCACGAAAAGATGGTGTACAAAGTCGAAGACCTGGACGGATGGATGAAAGCTGCCGGGTACAAACAAATCGAAAAGTACGATTTCCTCGACAACGATTTCTTCGTGGTTTATCAGTAACTCGTTAAATGACAATGTAATTGACATTCTCGGCAGTCGCTGATCGAAGAGTGGTCGTTCTAGGTCGGTTTGCGATTGTGTATACGGTTCTGAACCACGGGGACACGGGGATTACTGGGACAAAATTGCCCGTCAATGTTTGAGTTTCCCCGTGCTCCCCGTAGTTGAATCTTCCTTACACTGAATTGAAATCCGATCTAAAAAGGAGAACTGATTATGTCTGGCGAACCTCCCAAATCTCAGTCCTGGTGGCAGACGTTGCCGGGCATTCTGACAGCAGTGGCAGGGATCATGACGGC
>DAOMFR010000289.1:0-4083 GCA_035429885.1 Blastocatellia bacterium | reverse complement strand
GGCACGGCCTTGATCGTCGCCGCAGGCGGAGGCCATCGCGAACTCAACACCGGCACCGAAGCCTATGATTTAAAAGACTGGCTGCACAGCCTGGGCGTGACGATGATCGTGTTGAAATACCGGCTGGCGCAAACGCCGAATTACAAATACACCGTCGAAGGCGAGGCGCTGCAAGACACGCAACGCGCCATCCGCATCGTCCGCGCCCGCGCCAAAGAGTGGAACCTGAATCCCAATCGCGTCGGCTTGCTGGGCTTTTCCGCCGGAGGCGCGCTGGCTGCGCTGGCGGACATTCGTTTTGATCGCGGCAAGCTGGACGCCGCCGATCCGATTGATCGTGAAAGCTGCCGCCCGGATTTTGTGGGCCTAGTTTATGCGGGATGGGCACCGATGGACATTACCGCGCCGAAAGATGCGGCTCCGGCATTTTTGACCAGCGCCGGTTTGGATGACGCCTTTCACGCGCGACAAACCGTCGAGTTTTACCAATCGCTGTTCAAAGTCGAAGTGCCAGTCGAGTTGCACATTTACGGCCACGGAGGCCACGGCGGCGGCACCAAACCGCGCAACGGCATTCCGTTCGGCACCTGGCACATTCGATTTCAAGAGTGGATGGCCGATCTGAACTTGCTGAAATAAACGCCAAAGAAAACCGTCAAATTGAGACAGGATTTACAAGATGAACAGGATTTACCACCAACCAACTCGAACAGCATCTTTCATCCCGTAAATCTTGTAAACCCTGTTTGAACATTTTGTAGTCTGACTTAAAGCAAGAAAATATCACGAAGGAAAACTCTCGTTATGAAACTCATCTCTCGAACTTTGTTGCTGATTGTTTGCGGAGGATTGTTGATGACCGGGTTGGTTACTTCGCAAACCAACCAGCCGATGTACAAGTACGGCCAGTTTGAAGACAGCCGCGACATTGGCTCTGTCAAAATGCCCGGTTCGGTGGCGTACGACGAGGCGAAGAAAAGTTACACCGTTGCCGGAGGCGGCGAAAACATGTGGGCGACGACCGATGCGTTTCACTTTGTCTGGCGGCGCATCAGCGGAGAC
Source organism: Blastocatellia bacterium (assembly GCA_035429885.1). GTDB lineage: Bacteria > Acidobacteriota > Blastocatellia > RBC074 > RBC074 > RBC074. Next base: position 3,021 of record DAOMFR010000289.1, on the reverse strand, counting down.
GTTTCGCTGGCGGCGGACCTTCAGATTCTTGGCGCAGGCGGCAACGCGCATCGCAAAGCCGTGTTGATCATTCGGCAAAACCTGGACGCGGATTCCGCGTATGCCGACGCGGCGCTGCATGGCGACGGGCTGACTTCGTTGCAATATCGCGAAAGCAAAGGCGGACCGACGCGCGAGATTCAATCCAACGTCAAAGGCCCGCGCCGGTTGCAGATCGAAAAGCGTGGCGATTACGTCTGGATGTCTATCGCCAAGGAAGGCGAAGCGCTGCAATCGGCAGGAGGTTCGTTCCGCATCAATTTGACCGGAACGTTTTACGTCGGCCTAGGTGTGTGCGCACACGACAACAACGCCATCGAAAAAGCCGTCTTTTCCAACGTCGAACTCAAACAGCGTCCCGCGCCCATTATCGAAAGCACGCTAGAAACCATCGCCATCAGTTCCAAGGATCGCAAAGTCGTGTACACCAAACGCGCGCACTTTGAAGCGCCGAACTGGTCGCGCGACGGCAAATACTTCTTGTTCAACCAAGGTGGGCGAATGATGAAGTTACCCGTCACGGGCGGCGAGCCGGAAACACTCGACACAGGATTTGCCATTCGCTGCAACAACGACCACGGCATTTCGCCGGACGGAAAATGGCTGGCCATCAGCGACCAATCCCAGGAACAGCGCCGTTCGCTGATTTATGTGTTGCCGATAGACGGCGGAACTCCGCGCCGCATCACGCAGCTTGCGCCCTCGTATTGGCACGGCTGGTCGCCGGACGGCAACACGCTGGCTTATTGCGCCGAGCGCAATGGCAATTTCGACATTTACACCATTCCGTTTGAAGGTGGCGCGGAAAAGCGGCTGACGACGGCGGACGGGTTGGACGACGGTCCGGATTACTCGCCCGACGGACAATACATTTATTTCAATTCGGTGCGCACCGGCTTGATGCAAATCTGGCGAATGAAACCCGACGGCAGCGAACAAACGCAAATCACCAAAGATGGCTACAACAACTGGTTCGCGCATCCTTCGCCGGACGGAAAGTGGCTGGCGTTCATCACCTTCGAACCGAATGTCGAAGGCCACCCGGCGAACAAAGACGTGATGTTGCGCCTGATGCCCGTCGGCGGCGGAGAGATTCAAGTTCTGGCCAAACTCTTCGGCGGACAAGGCACGATCAATGTTCCGTCGTGGTCGCCGGACAGCAAACAATTGGCCTTTGTCAGTTATCGATTGATCGAACAATGAACATTGAGATTTGGTACTGAGTTTTCTTGACAAAATGGCTGTGCCATCGGAAAAGCTTTGCGAATGAAACACAAGCTGGAAATTCGGGTTGATGATTTACGCGGTGTGGAAATCGCTCGATTGCTGGAACAACATCTTCAGGATATGAGAGCGACATCACCTCCCGAAAGCGTGCATGCCCTAGACCTTGAAGGGTTGCGAGTTCCTGAAATTACTTTTTGGACTGTTTGGGAAGAAAATGCGCTGGCGGGTTGCGGAGCACTCAAAGAGCTTGATCCGAACCACGGCGAAATCAAATCCATGCGCACCGCGCCGGAATTCCGCAACCGGGGCGTTGCCAGTTTGATGCTCAACCACATCATTGCCGAAGCGAGAACGCGCAACTACACACGATTAAGCCTGGAAACAGGTTCGATGGCGTTTTTTGAACCTGCTCGGCGGATGTACCAAAGAAATGGCTTTACCGTTTGTGGCCCATTTTCCGGCTACAAAGAAGATCCCAACAGCGTGTTTATGACGATGCAACTGTAAACTTGGAGCTTCTGTCCTTACCAATCAACAACCATGAAAAACATCACTCGCAAAATCTTTCCGGCAGCGTTTTTCCTGATTCTGGCAGCATCCATTGTTGTTGCCGACAAACCGAACTACCGCGTGATCGAACTTTGGCCCAACGGCGCGCCCGGAGCCACAGGAACTTCGGACGAAGACAAACCTGCCATCATCCCTGTTCTTCCCGATGCTGCCAAAGCCACCGGCGCAGCAATTCTGGTCTGCCCCGGCGGCGGTTTTATGACGCGAGCTACCGACTTTGAAGGCGTGCTGGTCGCCAATTGGCTGAAAGAACGCGGCATTGCGGCATTCATTTTGCGCTACCGCATTCGCCCGCTGTATGAACGCAAGGATTGGCTGGCCGATGCCCGACGCGCAATGCAACACATCCGCAGCAACGCCAAAGAGTTTCGCGTTTCGCCAAACCGCATTGGCATCATTGGTTTTTCCGCTGGAGCCGATCTGGCCTATGACGCGTCGCTGAATCCGCTGCTCGCGAATCCCGAATCCGCTGACGCCGTCGAACGTGTGCCCAGCCGTCCAGATTTTCAGATTTTGGTGTACGGAGCTTCGCCTCAGCGCGGAACCGAAGCCGCCAAACTCGCGGCACTGCCTCCCGCGTTTCTGTTTTGCACGATGGAAGACATGAGCCACGTGCGCGGGATGTCCGCGCTGTACAACGATCTGATTCAGGCGAAAGTCCCCACCGAAGCCCACTTCTTCCAGAACGGCGAACACGGCGTAGGCTTTGCGCTGGGCGATCCGGTGCTGGGCGAATATCCGGGCTTGATGCATCGCTGGCTGACGCAAGGCGGCTGGTTGGTTGATGCGCCTCGTCTGGCGGTAAACGGCGTCGTCAAGTTGGATGGCGCAGGATTGGTGCGCGGTGTCGTGACCTTGACGCCTGTCGGCAACTCGAATGCACCTTCGGTAACGGCATTCATCACGAATGCCCACACCAGAGAGTTGGGTTCGTTCATCGTGGACAAAATGCAGGGACCAATCGCGGGCAAGTATCGCGTCGAAGTCCGGTTGGATTCCAACCGCTGGCTGAGCAATTCGCGCGACCCGTTTATGATCAAGGTGCAGGCTAAACAACAATCTCGCACACTAACCGACGAAGATCGCAAAGAATGGGGCGAATACATTCGCAAACGCGACCTGTCGCCGAGCATCGAAAAACAAACCGTGTTCAAGCGCCAACACCCGAAAGACAAAACGGATTAC
>DAOMFR010000288.1:0-4103 GCA_035429885.1 Blastocatellia bacterium | reverse complement strand
GGAAAGATCGAACGGTATTCAAACGCGCGCCCGGCGTTGCCTTCGCCCTGATACCAGATCGCTCCACGCAGTGCGAAAGGCACTAGCGGCGCAATCATTCCGTTGTACAAACCCGAAGGGCGATTGACGTTGCCCGGCCCCATCGGACGTCCAGGAGCAGCCGGAGCTGGTTTGCCTTCTTCTTTGGCTTTGGCCGCAGCTTCTCTGTACTTTTCCATCGCGGATTCAAACTTGGCGTTTGCTTCGGGAAAAGCTTCCATAGCTTTGGCGTAACGCTCGCGGACTCCAGCAAAACGCGCGTCGCTGGCAACCGTCGCCGGACTCGTCCAGGCTTCAGAAACGGTTCCGCCGACCGAAGAGTTGATCAATCCAACCGGCACCCCATTGCGAGCCAGATGCAGCGCGCGTCCAAAAAAGTATCCGACGGCGGAAAAGCTTTTCGCCGTGTCGGGCGTGCATTCCTGCCAATTGGCTTTGACATCGGTTTCGGCAGTGTCCACGGCATTGCGCGGCACGGTAAACAAACGAATCTTCGCGTAATTGGCGGCGGCAATGTCTTCTTTGGCGTTGGAGGTTTGCGATAAACGCCATTCCATATTCGACTGGCCGCTGCACAACCAGACTTCACCCACCAAAATGTTTTTCAGTGTGACGGTGTTCGATCCGCTCAGCTTCATTTCAAACGGTCCGCCAGCTTTCATCTCTTTCAGCGTCACCATCCATTTGCCGCCGCTGGCGGTCGTGGTAACTTTCTGATCCTGAAACTCGACAGTGACTTTTTCGCCTTCATCCGCCCAACCCCACACCGGCACCGGCATTCCCTGTTGCAAGACGCAGCCATCCGAAAACAGCGCGTGCGGTTTGACCGCAGCCAAAGCCGACACAGCCAAACACACAACCAACGACACAACCAACGAGATGCTTTTGAGTAAACGCATAAACGGTCTCCACACGACGAACTGCGGCCACGCCTGAGTTCGCTCCTTTGCCTGAAGTTTTGAAATTGATACGGAAAGAAATGCTTTGGGGAAAATCAGGACAATCAATGTCCCGGCGCATTGTTCTTGTTGGGTGCCAAGCTGTCAATAATTCCCCGGACAATTTAGCGCCTGTAGCCGGAAATTCTGATGTGACAAGCTGCCTTCTCTTCGTAGAAAATGGGCTCATCTTATGAATACCCAAAGCAATTCTTCTCAGAAGTTTTTTTCACGCGACGTGCTGTTACGCGACGGCGCGGTGTTGCGCATGCGTCCTCTACGTCAAACGGACCGCGAAGGTTTAGTTGCGCTGTTCAAACGTTGTTCGCCGGAAACCATCCGCTATCGATTTTTGCGAATGGTGACTTCCCTGCCCGATTCGCAACTGGACCAATTGGTCGAAGTTGACGGGGAAAGCCAGGTCGCGCTGGTCATTACGCAAGGGGAAAATGCCGACGAAAAGATCGTCGCCGTTGGCCGATATTACGTGTTGGAAAAACATCCGACAGTGGCCGAAGTTTCGTTTCTGGTCGAAGACGCGATGCAACGCCGAGGCATCGGCTCCATCTTGTTGGACGCGCTGGCCGAACTTGCGCGCGAACACGGCATCAATCGCTTTGCCGCAGACGTGCTGGCCGACAACCGGTTGATGCTTTCGGTGTTTCGCAAAGCCGGATATGCGCTGACCTCGAACATCAGTTATGGCGTAACGCATCTGGAATTTCCGATCACTCGCAGCGAAGTCGCCGAAGCTCGACGCGAAGCTCAGGAAGCCGAAGCCGAGCGTGTCAGCTTGAGCGCCATTTTTGAGCCCAAAACTGTCGCCGTCATCGGAGCCAGCCGCGATCCGGCTTCGGTCGGCGGAGCGCTGTTTCGCAATCTGTTGCGTTGGGGCTTCACCGGCACGCTGTATCCCATCAATTCGTCGGCGGCTTCGATTACCGGAGTTCGCGCATACGCTTCGATTGCCGAATTGCCGGAAACTCCTGAACTGGTTTTCATCGCCGTTCCATCGCAACACGTTGTCGAAGTCGCTCGGCAATGCGCCACCGCCAAAGTCAGAGCCTTGTGCGTGTTGACCGCGGGCTTTGCCGAGACCGGCGCGGAAGGCCGATTGAGCCAAAAAGAACTGGTTGACGTTTGCCGAGCTTCCGGCATGCGATTGGTCGGGCCGAACTGCATGGGCCTGGTCAACACCTCCGGCAAAGTCCGGTTGTTAGGAACGTTTGCGCCGGTCGAACCTCCCGCTGGAAACGTGGCGATGAGTTCGCAATCCGGCGCGCTCGGCCTGGCATTGATGGCGCAAGCAGGCAAACTCGGGTTGGGCGTGTCTTCGTTCATTAGCGTAGGCAACAAGGCCGACGTTTCCGGCAACGATTTGCTGCAATTCTGGGAATCGGACGAAGCCACTGACGTGATTCTGTTTTACCTGGAAAGCTTCGGAAACCCACGCCGCTTTGCTCGCATCGCCCGGCGTGTGTCGCGCGCAAAACCCATTGTTGCTGTCAAATCCGGGCGAACTGGCGCTGGCGCTCGTGCCGCTTCCAGCCACACTGCCGCGCTGGCCAGTTCCGACCGCGCAGCCGATGCGCTGTTTGCTCAGACCGGAATCATTCGCGTAGACACGCTGGCCGAATTCTTTTCCGTTGCGCGCTTGCTGGCTGCGCAGCCGATTCCCAAAGGCAAACGCATGGGCGTGCTGACCAACGGCGGAGGCCCGGGCATTATCGCCGTGGACGCCGCTATCGCCGCGGGCCTGGAAATCCCGCAACTCAGCGAAGCCACGCAAAGCCGTTTGCGCGAAGTTCTGCCCGCCGCCGCGACCGTCACGAATCCCGTGGATATGATCGCCAGCGCCAGCCCCGCGCATTACAAAGCCTGTCTGGAAATCCTGTGCGACGATCCTGATTTGGATTTGCTGCTGGTGATTTTCATTCCACCGCTGGCGACGCCCGCGCGCGAAGTCGCTCAAGTGATGAGCGATGTGCTGGTGGCTCGGCCCAATTTGCAGAAAACCGTTGCGGCGGTGTTTTTCGACCCGACTTCGACAACCATCAAAGTTCCCGTCGCCGAATCTACTGGCGCAAAAGCCAGCCGCTCCGTGCCGGTATACGACTTCCCCGAAAGCGCGACCGTCGCCATGGCTGCGGCAGTTCGATACGGGTTGTGGCGAGATACTCCCACCGGCAGCATCGCCGACATCAAGGTGGATCGCGACGCAACTCAAGCCATCGTTGCCAACTACGCGGACGGAGGCTGGCTGAATCAGATGGATGTCGCGGCCTTGCTGGGCGCAGCAGGCATCAATGTCGTCACGCCCAAAATCGCACGCACTGCCGCTGAAGCGGCTGCCATCGCTTCGGAATTCAATTCGCTGGTGGCGATGAAAGTCCACGAACCCGCCGTGCTGCACAAATCCGATGTCGGCGGAGTGTTGTTGAATATCGCTCCCGCTGACGCTGCCGCCGGATTCACCCAACTCGCTGAACAACTGGCCGCTCACAACATCAAACTCGAAGCCGCCAGCCTGATGCCTATGGCCAAAGCCGGTGTCGAAGTGCTGGCCGGAATCACGCACGACCCGCTGTTTGGCCCGCTGGTCGCGTTTGGTTCCGGAGGCTTTCTGGTGGAATTGCTGGACGATGTCGTCTTCCGAGTCCTGCCGCTGACCGACCGCGACGCTTCGGAAATGATCGTGTCTACGCGCGCTCATCGGATGCTGAAAGGTTATCGCGGCGCGCCCGAAGCTGACATTCCCGCCGTCGAAGATCTGCTATTGCGGCTTGGCGCACTGGCCGAAGCCGTTCCGCAAATCGCCGAAATAGACCTGAACCCCGTCATCGTCCATCCACACGGCGAAGGCTTGACCATGATTGACGCCCGCATCCGGCTGAATTGAAGCTGGGAGCGCAGGCGTCCCCGCCCGCCCGTGGCTCGCAAACAGTCGAGACTGCTCTACATTTATTTCCCTGAAAGCCGTACTATTCGCCCGACCTCAAGCAGTTCCAAGCCAACAACAGGAGAAACTCAATGGAACCGAAACCAAGCAAGCTCGAACATTTGAAAATGTTGCAAGCCGTCATCACCCGCATGGCCAGCAATTCGTTTATGGTCAAAGGCTGGTGC
>DAOMFR010000287.1:0-4117 GCA_035429885.1 Blastocatellia bacterium | reverse complement strand
CGATGGCCTAGACTGCGCCGGTCATTGAGAAGGGCATCAGTGGTTCAATGACAATTTGAAATTTGACGTGGCGATTTCAGCGACTTGCTCCACGGAAAAAACTGCTAAAGAGCGTTCACGAGTTCCATAAGTTTTCATCGGAAACCCCTGGCGTTGCTTTAGCGCCGGGGTTTTTGCTTTTCGGTGAATGGGAATAGGCAGGATTTACAAGATTGACAGGATGGGAAAGCCAAAAGGACCCATCACGATTGTTGGTCAATCCTGTGAATCCCGTAAATCCTGTCTGCATCTTTCCGCTTTCGTTCGCGTCCAAACCAATTCAACCCACACAAGGAGAAGACTAAATGGCTGACGAGACTCCCAACTATCAATTCAACACCGTTGCGGTTCATGGCGGACATGACGGCGATCCGGCGACCAAATCCCGTGCTGTTCCGATTTACCAGACGACGTCGTATCTGTTCGACAGCGCCGAACACGCGGCCAGCCTGTTCGGCTTGCAGGAATTCGGCAACATCTATTCGCGCATCATGAATCCGACGGTGGATGTGCTGGAAAAACGCATTGCTGCGTTGGAAGGCGGAGCGGCGGCGCTGGCGTTTTCTTCGGGACAAGCGGCGGAAACGCTGGCGATTTTCACACTGGCCAATGCCGGAGACGAAATTGTTTCGACGACCTCATTGTATGGCGGAACCTACAACCTGTTTCATTACACGCTGCCGAAGCTGGGCATCAACGTTCGCTTTGTTGACGCTGAAGACGAAGCCGGGTTGCGTGCCGCCATCAACGACAAGACCAAAGCGATTTACACCGAAACCGTAGGCAATCCGAAGCTGGACATCATTGACATCGAAAAGCTGGCCGGCATTGCCCACGAAAATGGGTTGCCGTTGATTATTGATAACACGACGCCTTCGCCTGCGTTGTGCCGTCCGATTGAACACGGAGCCGACATCGTCATTCATTCGTTGACGAAATTCATTGGCGGGCACGGCACTTCGATTGGCGGCATCATCGTGGATGCAGGCAAATTCGATTGGAAAGCTTCGGGGCGGTTCCCCGGCTTTACCACGCCCGATCCGTCATATCACGGACTGGTGTACGCGGACGCTTTTGGGCCGCTGGCGTTCATTTTGAAAGCTCGCGTTGAAGGATTGCGCGACATCGGCGCGTGCTTGGCTCCGTTCAACGCCTTCCTGATTTTGCAGGGAGCCGAAACCTTGCATCTGAGAATGGAGCGTCATTCGCAGAATGCGCTGGCCGTGGCTGAATTCCTGTCGAAACATCCACAGGTGGAATCGGTGAATTACGCCGGGTTGGCATCCAGCGCGTATCATTCGCGCGTGCAGAAATACATGCCCAACGGAGCGGGCGCATTGGTGACGTTCAACATTCGCGGCGGGTTGGAAGCAGGGAAGAAGTTCATCAATTCGACCAAGCTGCTGAGCTTGTTGGCGAACATTGGGGACGCCAAATCGCTGGTCATTCATCCTGCTTCAACGACGCATTCGCAGTTGAGTCAGGAAGAACAAGCGTCGACAGGTGTCACCCCCGGACTGATTCGTTTGTCCGTCGGCATCGAAGACATTCGCGACATCATCGCCGACATTGACCAGGCGCTGAAGGCTGCGGCATAACAGGCCAACGTATAGGAGAATACGGAACAAACGGAAATAACGGAATCAACGGAAAGTCAGATCCTGTTCCGTTCGTTCCGTTTGTTTCGTTTGTTCCGTATTCTTTTTCTGACTTTGTTTTGGCGAACAGTTCGATGACCCCAACCCTGATTCCAAAGATTGAGCCAACGTACGAAGGCGATTTTATTTTCGCCACCAATCAGCCGTTTCAACTTACATCCGGCGGAGCGTTGCAACCCGTGACGTTGCGTTACGCGGTGTATGGCAAGTTGAACGAACGCCGAGACAACGCAATTCTGGTCTGTCATGCGCTGAGCGGATCGGCTCGCGCAGCGGATTGGTGGGCGCAGTTGTTTCAATCGCCGGAAAATCCCGAAGGTGTGTTCGACCTGGAACGCGATTTTGTTATTTGTTCAAATCTGATTGGGTCGTGTTATGGCTCAACCGGTCCAACGGCGATCAACCCGGCGACGGGCAGGCCGTTCGGCGCGGACTTCCCGTTGGTGACGGTGAAAGATTGGGTGCGAGCGCAATCGTTGCTGCTGGATCATCTGCGGATTGAAACGCTAAGGGCGGTGATTGGAGCTTCAATTGGCGGAATGCAGGCGATTCAATGGGCGATTGATTTTCCGCACCGCGCCGCGCGGTGCGTCGCCATCGGGGCTGCGCCGCTGACTGCAATGGGATTGGCGCTGAACCATTTGCAGCGTCAGGTCATTTTCAATGATTCGGCCAGTGGTTTGGCGACTGCGCGCGCCATTGCGATGTTGTCATATAAATCGGACAAACTGTTCGATGAACGCTTTGCTCGGCGACCGAACCGTAGTGGTGAAGACCCGACGCGTTCGATGACGGAACGTTACGACATCGGAGGCTATCTGGATTACCAGGGCGAACTCTTCACGCAGCGGTTCGATCCGAATTCGTATTTGATCATCACCAAAGCGATGGACAACTTTCATCCGTCGGCGGGATATGAATCTGAAGCGGCAGCACTTGCCCGCATCAAAGCACATGTGTTGATGATCGGAATTTCGTCCGATTGGTTGTTTCCGCCTGGCGAAGTCAAAGCGTTGGCCGAACGGATGCAAGCGGCCGGAGCGGATGCAGAATACGCCGAAATCATTTCCGATCACGGCCACGATGGATTTCTGGCCGAACCGCATTCGCTTTTGCCGCTGCTTTATCAAAGCCTTGGTTGTCCCGCGAGGTTTTGAACTCAAAATAGTTCGCTCACTTCCGAGCCTTCCATTATGTTGGTGTGACCAATTCTTGACATCACTGCGATCAGAACCTACCATCCTGTTTCGTTCGCACTGAGTTTTTCCAAAGCCCCGCGAGCGGTTTCCACTCGCGGGGCTTGTGCGTTTAGCAGCCTCAATTGCCGGACGAAAATTTCAATTCAAGGTGTTTAGACAATGACAGCAAAGAGACGTGTAGGCATTTTGGGCGCGACCGGAACGGTCGGCCAACGATTGATTCACATGCTGCGGAATCATCCTTACTTTAAGGTGACTGCGGTGGCGGCTTCCGATCGTTCGGAAGGAAAACGGTTTGCCGATGTGTGCAAATGGAAGTTGCCGTTTGAAATGCCTGAATCCGTCAAAGACCTGACTCTGTATCCGTCCAAAGTCGAACCCGGCAGGCCGCAAATTGATTGCGACATTATCATCGCCAGCTTGCCTGGAGACATCGCGTTGGAATCCGAAGGTTCGTTTGCCGCCGCTGGCATTCCGGTTATCAGCAATTCGTCGGCGTTTCGTATGCACCCGGACGTTCCGTTGATCGTGCCGGAAATCAATCCCGATCATTTGGACATCATTCCTTATCAACAGAAAAAGCGTGGATTCAAAACCGGATATATCGTCACCAATCCGAATTGCACGACGATTGGATTGGTGATGGCGCTGGCTCCGCTGCATAAAGCCTTCGGCCTGGAAGCCGTCATGATGACTTCAATGCAGGCGATTTCCGGCGCGGGATATCCCGGCGTCGCTTCGATGGACATTCTGGACAACGTCATTCCGCACATCGGCGGCGAAGAAGAAAAGGTCGAAGAAGAGCCGCAGAAGATTCTTGGCAAAGGCTCGAAGACCAAACTGACCGCTGCGCCATTTCTGGTCAGCGCGCAATGCAACCGCGTCGCTGTGCAGGACGGCCATCTGGAATCCGTTCGCGTCAAATTGAAGAAGAAAGCGACGGTCGAAAAAGTCATCGAAGCATTGGAGTCATTCACCGGCTTGCCGCAGGAATTGAAACTGCCGACGGCTCCGGCGCGCCCGATCATCGTTCGCAGCGAACAAGATCGCCCGCAACCTCGGCTGGATCGAGACGCCGAAAACGGCATGGCAACCGTGGTTGGACGGATTTCCAAAGACACCATCTTCGATTTCAAATTTACCTTGATCAGTCACAACACCATTCGCGGCGCGGCGGGCGCAGCATTGTTGAATGCAGAGTTGTTGGTGGCAAAAGGACTG
>DAOMFR010000286.1:0-4146 GCA_035429885.1 Blastocatellia bacterium | reverse complement strand
GGCAGATTCAGGCGTTTCAACATCGCTTTGAATCGCGGGTCAGCACGAAGCCCGTCATATTCGTAACCGGTTCCCACGTAACGCAGCAGTAGATCGCGGTTAATGTAGGCTTGTTCCAGCAGCTCCATTGCCTTGTCATTATCACCAAGTGCCGAATAAACGGCTGCCAACAGTGCAGGGGAATTGTATCCGCTCATCCGTTCGATACGTGTCAATAGCGCGCGTGCCTCGTTTCGTTTGTCCGGAATTTGAGCATACGTTGCCGCCAGGTAGACAAGGGGCTGGCTGTATTTCTTTTCCCCTCCGAGCAGGGTGACCGACTTCTGTAAGTACCCGGCGGCCTCGTTATACAAACCCTTTCCGGCATAGACATATCCTGAAAAAAACGGTGGCACTTCATTGGCCGGTTCCACGGCTTGAGCTTCCTGAAGCGTTCTAAGAGCTTCGTCAAACTTTCTTGCCTGCGAAAGAATCATCCCTTTCTGCAGCAGTGCCAAACGCTGATTGATCGGATCACGAACTCTCTGCTGTTCCAGTGCGAGCAATGAATCGTCATGGCGTCCAATTACCGAAAGAAAGAACGCATAGTTATTTCGCGCAAAGTCGAGGTTCGGGCTGAGGTCAATTGCCCGCAAGTATTCTGCCTCTGCGCCCGACCAGTCGAATTCATATTCCTTCATCATGGCCAGCAGGGCATGCGCTTTCGCAAAGTTAGGGCCTAATGCCAAGGCTCGGTCTATTGCATCTTGCGCCTTGGGCATCAGCTCGTGCGGGTTGCCGCTGCCGTTTGCCCGAGCCAGATAAATCCACCCGATTTCTGCATAAGCAGCGGCAAACCCGGAGTCGAGCGAGACCGCCTGTTCAAAATATTCCAGGGCTTTGCCACGAACGTCTTGGGGGCCGTTCAGTTCAATCAGACCGTTGAGGTAATACCGATATGCTTCAGAGTTTTCGGTGTTGTTTTCGGCGAGGCGCCTGGATTGAGATGCAGAGAGTTTCAACCGCAGTTTATCGGAAGCCGCCTGCGCAATCTCGTGCTGAACACTGATGATATTGCCGGGTTTTCGCTGGTATTGGCCTCCGGCGATATGCCGGTCGTCGGTGGCATCTGTCAGCTCGAAGCTAATCACAAGGTCTTCGCCAATCTGTGTGACGCTGCCGGTTAAAATGGCGCGCACTCCCAACTGAGCAGCCACGCTGCGCACATCAATATTTTCATCCCGAAACTTAAAGCTGGAATTGCGCGAGATCACCTTCAGTTGAGGCAACTCTGACAGCCGGTCAATCAAGCTCTGGCTGAGACCGTCAGAAAGATAGGCCAGGTCTTTGTTCCCGCTGAGATTCCTGAACGGGAGAACCGCTATCGAATCAATTTCCCCGTTGCCGGCAGGATCGCGAAGAAACAAATATGCGACAGCCGAAGCGAGCGCCAAAAGAATCAGGGTAAGAAGCGCAAAACGGACTTTGTGTTTTTGCACCTGCCGAAACGTTCCCGCCAGACTGGATGATGTTCTGAACGATGCTGGTGCGAATGAATTATCCCTCGCATTATGCCAATCAGCGCCGGGTTCGCGTTCGGCGTCGAGTTCCAAACGGCGGTGAACTCGTTTCAGGTCGTCGGCTAATTGAGCGGATGACGGATAGCGTTGTTCCGCATTTTTGGCCAGCAGCTTGTCCAGGATTTGATTCAATTGCACGGGCGAATTGGCCAGGGATTCGGTCAATGGGGTCGGCTGGCGTTCCAGAATGGCGACAAAAATTTCCGGCATACTGTTGCCGTGAAACGGGCGCCGGCCAGTCAGCATTTCGTAAAGCACTACGCCCAGGCTCCATTGATCGCTGCGGAAATCCAGTTTTTCGCCGCGTGTTTGTTCGGGCGACATATAACTCACCGTGCCCAGAATCACGCCCGGCGCGGTGTTTTTTGAAGTCGTCTTTGCTTCAGAAAAGCTATTGGAATCTGTTGTCTCGACTGGCTGAATGCGCGCCACGCCAAAATCCAGCACCTTCACAAATCCATCAGGCCGCACCATGACGTTTTCCGGCTTGATGTCGCGGTGAAGTACGCCTGCGGCGTGGGCTGCGGCCAGTGCGTTGGCGATTTGATAAGCAATGTTCAGAGCTTCGAGCAGCGGGATAGGCCCTTGACTGATGCGGCTGCGCAGTGTTTCGCCTTCGACGTATTCCTGCGCGATGTACCAGGTGGTACCTGATTTCCCGATTTCGTGAATGGTGACAATGTTCGGATGGTTGGTGGCGCTGGCGGCTTTGGCCTCAGTTTCAAAGCGGCGTGAGCGTTCAGACTCACCGGCAGGCTCGCCGGCAAATTTGTTGGGCAACAGTTTCAGCGCGACCTTGCGACTCAGTTGCGTATCTTCAGCCAGCCAGACTTCGCCCATGCCGCCTGCGCCAAGTTGCGAGAGAATTTTGTAGTGGCTGAACGTTTGCCCGGCCAGCGAAACCTGCGGTTGTTGGGCCAGCAAGGTTGCGGCTACATTCAAGGCCGGGCGCGCTAGAAATTCATTGTTTGCGCGATGCTGCGCCAGCATCTTTTCGACCACCTCGCGCAGTTCGTTATCCGGCCCGCAAGCCCGTAGCAAAAAAGCCCTTTGTTCGTCAGGCGCAAGCTCCAGGGCCTGATCGAAAAGGTCGCCAATTTGTTCATAGCGTTCTGGTGTCATTAGGCCGGTGTCATTGGGCTGGTGTTATTGGGTAGGACTCAATTGCAGTTGCAACCAGCCTTGAGCGATACGCCAATCGCGGTTCACTGTGCCGAGTGAAACCTGTATGACTTCGGCAATTTCTTCCATGCTCAGCCCGCCGAAAAACCTCAATTCGATAACGCGGGCTTGGCGCGAATTTAGCTTTTCCAACTCGTTCAGCGCATCGTCCAATGCCACCAGGTCTGGATTATTCGGCCCCACGACATTGGCGGCCTCTGACAGCGAAACCTGAATAGCCTGTCCGCCGCCGCGTTTGATCGCCTGCTGTTCGCGCGCAAATTGCACCAGAATATGGCGCATTAACGTCGCCGATACGCCAAAGAAATGCGCGCGGTCTTGCCATTCGACCTGCTTCCAGTCGAGCAATCGCACGAAGGCTTCGTTGACCAGCGCCGTTGTTTGCAAGATATGGCCTTGCCGCTCGCCTTTGAGATAGTCGTGAGCCAGCCGGTGCAATTCGCGGTAAACAAGCGGCGTCAGTTGTTCAAGCGCGCGCTGGTCTCCCTGATTCCAGGCCACCAGTAATTGGGTGATGGTTGGCGGTGTCATAGTTCCATTAAGTTGTTGTGGGAAAATGCCTGGCAGGGCTTGCCAATTGGCTGCCAAGCATCTGCCAATAATCTAAAAGCTATCACAACGCCGCAAAATCGGAAAATTCTCAAGCCGATGAAATTTTTTTTCACCCTGTTAGTGATTTTGCCGATTTTTCTCCCCTTACCTAGTAGAGCAAGAAAGTCTTGCTCTGGCGGCGAAGACAAGCTGCTTCAACGAAACAAATCAGTAATTTTCAGTGCGGAGAGCCAATGAAGGAATTTCATCGGTTCTTATTGGGAATGATGGCAAGCCTTCGTCGGGCGCCACTCCCCATTCACAACAAAAACAACAAGGAGATTCACAAGATTATGAAACCACTATTTTTTGCTCTTTCCATCATTGCGTTCGCCTTTTGCGCAGCCTCTCAGATTGGGCTTTCGATTTCTGCTGAAGCCGCCACACCACAGGTCAGTCCAGTCGTCGGTAACGGCAAGATTTTCGGCGTCAACAAACCGGGCGACGCTAACTTCAAGGCGATTGTCCCCAAGAACGGAGACAGAGTGGAAACAACTTTGTATACGCCCAACGACGATAAAAATAAGGACTTAGGTCTGGTTAAGGGCCAGAAGTACACCATGATGATGCTCACGCAACCTGGGAACAACAATGCGCAAGGTTTCTTTTATTGGGCGGCAAATACACCGGCCCTCCAAAATACTTTGTTGAACAAATCCACCGTCGTCAGAGGGATTGGGACAACGAACCAGCCGCTTATGAGAGGTGACACGTTTGACATCCGCACGCAGCCTGCACAGGGCGGGGGAACGGACGTGACGTTCGACCTTAAGCGTGGAGGCAAATACATCGCAACCTTCTCGTTTGTCGTGAA
>DAOMFR010000285.1:0-4187 GCA_035429885.1 Blastocatellia bacterium | reverse complement strand
CGCGCGCATTCTGGCCGAAACCACCGCGCCCGATCCGGCGATTGCCTTGAGCCGTTTGGTGCGCAATTTTGATTCAATGTTTTTGCTGGGCGACCCGCCCGATTATGAACAGCCCTTTTCGCAAAGCATTGCCGCCCGCGCCGCGCGGTTGGGCGTCAAGCCCGAAGAGTTGGCATACGATTTATTGCTGGAACGTGAAGGCCGCAACACGCTGTACACAACGCTGTGCAATTACGCGGCTGGGAATCTGGAAACTTCGCTGGCGATGATGCGACATCCCGATACGGTCTTGGGTTTGGGCGATGGCGGAGCGCATTGCGGAACAATCTGTGATGCCAGCTATCCGACGTTCATGTTGACCTATTGGGTGCGCGACCGGCGCGGCGACCGCCTGCCCCTGCCCGCCGTCATCAAAATGCTCAGCCACGACACCGCCCAAGCCATAGGGCTGCACGATCGCGGCCTGCTGCAACCCGGCTATCAGGCCGACGTAAACGTGCTGGATTTCGACCGCCTGCACCTGCACGCGCCCCAAACCGTTTACGACCTGCCCAGCGGAGGCCGCCGCATCATTCAACGCGCCGAAGGCTACGTCGCCACCATCGTACGCGGCGAAATTGTTTACGCAGACGGCACAGCCACCGGCGCATTACCCGGACGCCTCGTGCGCGGTCCGCAACAACTCAAAAGCTGAATCCATGATTGAGAATTTCACCGGTCAAGCCAATCACAAATTGCGTCTTTAATGTCGCGCAGTTGGTCGGGTGTGAAAGTCCCAAGTTAGTGTACTAGTTTGGTGTGAGGAATGGTGACAAGATTTTGTGCGTCGAATATGCCGGATTTCAAAACCTGATTTTGATTTTTACTGTAGGTTTTGGCTACAAGGCCAAGGTCTACCAGCCAGACTTTAATGAAGAGAACTCACTATTAGCTATCGAATCGCTCTAACTACTAAGACCATACCGCCTATAAAGCAAACAAAGGACACCCCAATAAACAACCATAATAAACAAGCAGTGAACTTCGTATGGCCCCAAGTTTGTAGCTCTTCTAGACTGATCACATCTTTAATTAGTTTTTCTAGGCTTTCGCCTATATGGCGCGCTGCGCCAGTAGAGACGCTGGCAACTGGCAAATACGCTAAGCCTGCGAATAAAACGCCAACCAAAAAAGTCATAAATGGTAAAACAAGGTCGCCGCGTGCCGTTTTGCTTTCGTACAATTTGGCCAGTGTATTTGCCAAAATCAAAACGCCTGCACCATTTCCAGCCAACAAAAGCTGAAAAATTGTAATGTTGTATGCTCGTTGTTCTTGATTAACAGAATCTGCAATACGCAGGTATAGATCCACGAGTGCTTTGGCTTGTCTTTCAGGAAGCTCAGAATATTTCATAATTCAACTACCTTTCCCAGCCGTTGAAGAATTTACTAAAAGAGCAGCGATTTCAATGCGGGTAGTGACGTCTGAGCTTAGCGTGATTCCCTGACGGGGGGCACTTCTTTTGCGTCATCCGACGTTGGAAACG
The DNA here is from genome assembly GCA_035429885.1 of Blastocatellia bacterium. Taxonomy (GTDB): domain Bacteria; phylum Acidobacteriota; class Blastocatellia; order RBC074; family RBC074; genus RBC074. Next base: position 2,661 of record DAOMFR010000285.1, on the reverse strand, counting down.
CTAAGCTAAATTCAAACTGTTACTACGGGACGTTTGCCAGTTCTTTACAACAGCTTCCAGTTTAATGGTCTGGACGATTTAGACTACCATTCGATCAGTTTCACAAACTCGGTTGCACAAGCTGTCTTTAGCGAAAGCTATTCTTTCAACGCTGACAACACTCGCGCCACCAGCGCCGGTTGATAAAAGATGCCTTCACGCATTGCCTTTTCAATCAAAGGGCGCGCTGCTGGAATCAAGCCAGAGACTTTTGCTTTGGCAATCAGGCCGAGTGAGCCGACTACTTGTAATCCGGCTGCAGTAGCCGCCTGGCGGCCTTTGCGTTCATCAATGCAAACCAAACAAATACCTTGTTCCAGAGCCAATTGAATGACTTCGGCCTCCCCACGGTCGAGTCCAGCCAGGATCAAGGGCGACAGCGGGGTAGCGAGCGGCAGAACATTGATCCAGTCAGGAACCGTTACGGCGTAGCCTTTGGCCGCACCCGATTCAATTTCGATTTTTACTTGTTGGGGGCAAAGGAACTCAAAGGGAAGCTGGGCGATTATGTCAAAAACGTCCATCTTGCCGAGCGCAATCATCGGGCTGGTATTAATGACGATGCGGTTTGGCATAGTGGCTAGGATTGCAAAGCAAAAGCCAGTTCGGCTTCGGCGTCTTCCGGGCGTAGGTTGCTGACGGGTACGCCTAATCGTTCGAGTGATAAGAGAAAGTCTACGCGCCCTTTACCACACAGTTGGGCGGCTTGTCCTGAAGAAAGCTTGCCTATCTCGTAAAGCTTGGCGGCCAACAAGAAACGCGCTTCATCAGAAAACTGTTCGCCTGTCATGCCAAGACTAAAAAGCACGTCTTCGCCGTATTCAATTGTTAAGGTATGCGACATCGTTACTACCTCTCGGGTTTGAAATCTAGCTTGCATCTTAACACTGGCTGATCAAAAACAATGAATCGGGAACAAGGGGAAAGGCCGCAAAAGATAATCACTTTTGCGGCCTCACCAATTTACTTCGCCGGTTTCACAAACACGGCAGGCACCTGTTTTTCCTGCACGAGTTTGTTGAAGGCGGGAACGTCGGTCGCCAGCGTCTGTTTCAACTTGTCGAGTTGGACGTTGATTTTGGCGACGAGGTCTTCGTAAACGCCGACTTGCTGGTCGGTGGGTTGGGTGTCGCTGCCTGCGACGGAACCGCCGAGCGCGGCGATCTTGTTATTCAACTTGATCGGGTAATTGAGCGGGTCCTGGCCGCTCTGGTTTTTGACCTGGTAAAGCTCGACTTCGACGGCGGTGAGTTTGTCGTTGAGCGCTTTGGCCGCATCCACAATCGCTTTCATCTCGGCCTGACCGGCGACGCGCTTGGCGTAATCGTCCGTCTGGCGTTTGATGTCGCGGATGGTGGTGATGGCTTCGCTGGTCTCCGAAAACTTGTCGCGGATTTTGACGAGCAGGTCGAATTGTTTTTGGAACTCTTCGGTCGTCGTCGCCACGCGCGGGTCTTTGCGGACTTCAAAAGTTTCGATGAGGGACTTGCCGTCTACGGTAAGTTTGGCTTTGTAAGAGCCGGGGACGGCGCGCGGGCCGGACGTATTGCCCGCCCACAAAATCATGCCGGGAAATGTCGTCGCGTCGGGATAGCGCAAATCCCACGCGAAACGGTTCAAGCCTTTTTCGGCAGGCACGCGCGCGGGACCACCGAATCCGCCACGGCGTCCGCCACCGGCTGCGGGAGCATCGCCTTCAGGCGCGCGACTCGAAAACTTCTTCACTGATTTATCGGCAGAATCGAGGATTTCGAGTGTGATGTCGCCTTTGGGTTTGTCTTTCAGATAAAACCAAATCGTAGCGCCAGCGGGCGGGTTTTCGCCGATGCTTGCCGCTCCACCTCCGCGGAATCCGCCGCCCGGCATGCGGTAAGCCGGTTCGGGGTGGAACAGTTGAAACGGATTATTAGCGAGTGCGTCTTTGCCCGATTTGGCGATCTGATGCAGCACCTGCATATCGTCCAGAATCCAGAACGCGCGGCCTTGCGTGGCGATGACCAAATCCTTGTCTCGTTTGTGAATGGCGATGTCGGTGATGGGCACTACGGGCAGGTTGAGTTGAAACGGTTCCCATGACTCGCCATCGTTGAACGAAATGTACATGCCGGTTTCAGTTCCAGCGTACAGCAAGCCGCGATAGTTGGGGTCTTCGCGGATAACGCGCGTGAACGCCGTTTCGGGAATGCCAGTCGTGATTTTCTTCCACGTCTTGCCGTAATCGTTGGTCTTGTACAGGTACGGGCGGAAGTCGTCAGCCTTGTACAGCGTCGCGGCGAAATAGGCCGTTGCGGCGTCGTGCGGCGAAGCTTCGATGGAATTGATCTGCGCCCATTCGGGCAAACCGGCTGCGCCTTTGGTCACGTTTTCCCAAACGGGTTTGGCTTCGTGGCCGTTGCGCGTGACTTGAACGAGGCCGTCGTCGCTGCCCGTCCAGATGACGCCTTTGGTGACGGGCGATTCGGCGACGGTGAAGATCGTGCAGTAATACTCGACGGATGTGTTGTCTTTGGTAATCGGGCCGCCTGACGGGCCTTGTTTGGATTTGTCGTTGCGCGTCAGGTCGCCGCTGATCGCCGTCCAGGTTTGGCCTTCGTTGGTGGTTTTGAACAGCATGTTGCCGCC
>DAOMFR010000284.1:0-4280 GCA_035429885.1 Blastocatellia bacterium | reverse complement strand
TAATCGCGCTCGGCCAGCCTGCATAAAACGCCATGTGCGTGATGGTCTCGATCACTTCTTCTTTCGTCACACCATTCACACGCGCTCGTGTGATGTGCGAACGAAGCTGGTCGGGACGGTTCAGTGCGATTAACGCGGCGACCGTCACCAAACTGCGGTCGCGCCGCGAGAGCTGCGGACGCTCCCAGACATCGGCATAGAGCACGTCATCGGTAATCTCAGCCAGCTTGGGAGCAAAATCGCCGATAGCTCTTGCCGAAGGTCTGTTGTTTGTAGTGGAAAGTCGCATCGGCGCAGGAACGTCTTGCGCTTTAGCTGGCGCGTTGTATTGTGCATCGCTGACCTTTTCCATCCATTCGACGCGCTTACCATCGGGCTGTTGTTCGGTCAACGCAATGTGAGTCAGGCGGTCGGTGGTGGTTGCGCCATGCCAATGCTTCACGCCCGGCGGAGTCCACACAACATCTCCAACCCTGACCTCTTGCTTCTCGCCGCCTTCCTGCTGCACCCAGCCCGCGCCGGTCGTCACAATCAGCGTTTGTCCCAGCGGATGTGAATGCCACGCAGTGCGTGCGCCCGGCGCAAAGGTGACGCGCCCGACAGACAGTGGCGAAGGAGCCGTTGCTTCCACCAGCATTTCGACACCGACGGAACCGGTGAAGTTTTCGGCCTCACGCATCTGCGGCAGCGGCGCACTGTTACGCTTGATGCTGATGGTCTTTGTCCCGGCTCCAGCCTGATTCGTTTGTGCGAACGCCGAAGCAACCAGCACAAGCGACAAGGCCATCGCGGCGAACAGTTTCCTTTTCGTGTTCTTCATTTTTTCCTTTCGATACGTTGTTGCGCAGGTCAAAACCTTTTCACAAGGCGACAACAACGCCATTAATCTGCCTCTGGATCAAACCACAGTGAAACCGCTGCCATGAAACCATAACCTAACAGTGGGCCAGCGCCGTAACCAATCAGCGGCGCGGGCGTAAGACCTGCGGCTGAACCGGCAAACAACGTTGCATAATAGGCGGCGACTGCGATTAACCAGTCAGCGCCGCGCCGCGAGTGAAAATACAGACACACAATCAAACTCAACGCACTGGCAAGCACTGCGCAGCCCGCGAGCAACGAGTGTTCAAAAGCCAGGGCGAATACGCCCTCGACATACGGAACCGGCGCGAGCGGATCAGGGCGCGTGAAAGCTCCTCCGGCGACGAGCGCAATGACGATCAAGGTAATGACGGACCGGAATAAATCTGTACGAAATCGCCCAAAAAGCGCCGCTGCGGCTGCGAGCAAGGCCAGCACTTGCGAAGCATCCGGGTGAAGCGCCAACAGCACGCTCACGCCAACCAGTGCCATAAAAGCGATGGCCGAATTCTTTCCCCGCTTCCTCACATATACTGAGCAGGCGGCGAAAAAAGATGGCAAGAGCAGCGGTGCGATATACAGGTGCAACGGCCCCAGGGGAATCCAGCGATGCGGCACGGATGATTGAATCAATAGCGGCGCACCGATGCCCGTCAGCGTCAGAAATACCATCGCATGAGCCGGTGCGAAACCGTGCATCCGACGATCTAGGCATTGCCCTGCCACAGCCAGCAGCAAGGCAATGCCAATCAGCAGAAGCTGCATACGCCAGATGCTTCTGCCTACGTCAGCGAACGACAACACAGCAAGTCCCGCAGCCAGTGGAAGTGCCGCCCCTAAAAGAATACGCCCGCGCAAAGATAGATTCGTTGCCAGTCTCCACAGGCTATGTGACATCGCTTATTTCGCCTTTGCACCAAGCACAATGGGCGTCGTCTCAACCAGCTTGAGCGATTTCACCATGGCCTGCGTGCCGACTTTGTACTTTTTAAAGTGCGGCGTTTCGACATGGGACTGGTAAGCCTCCAGACTTGCGTATGTTTCAAAAATTCGGATGCGCGTGGGATGCTCTTTTTCCGCGACGGCATATAAGGTCAGCACACCCGGCTCGACGCGAATCGAAGTCTCAATTTCTTCCTTCAAAAACGCTTTGTAATTTTCCAACTGCGCGGGATCAATTTCGAGTTCGGCGATGCGCACCACTGGGGTTGGTTTCTGCATAGTAAATGCGCCTCCGTATAAACATATCAGGCATATCATCAGCGCCACTATGCCGAACCACACTTGACGCCTCACGTTCATGGATTTGCTCCTGCGATGATTCAACGATCGATCGCCTTCTGTAACGCTGCCGGATAGCGTTCGCCTTGAATGTCGAGCTTCGACACGGCGCTGTCAATTTCGCGCAGGTCATCCGGCGTTAGTTCTACCGCAGCGGCTCCGTTGTTTTCTTGTAAGCGGTGCAGCTTCGTGGTGCCAGGAATCGGCACGATCCACGGTTTTTGAGCAAGAACCCAAGCCAGCGCGATTTGCGCGGGAGTGGCGTTCTTTTGCGCTGCGACCTTGGCGATCAAATCCACCACAGCTTGATTGGCTTTCCGATTTTCCGCTGAAAAGCGCGGAACGATGTTGCGAAAATCCGTGCTGTCGAAGGTTGTGTTTTCGTCAATTTTGCCGGTCAGAAAGCCTTTGCCGAGCGGGCTGAACGGCACGAATCCGATGCCGAGTTCTTCCAGCGTCGGCAGGATTTCCGCTTCCGGTTCGCGCCACCACAACGAGTATTCGCTTTGTAGCGCAGTGACGGGCTGCACAGCGTGAGCGCGCCGAATCGTTTGCGCGCCGGCTTCGGACAGGCCGAAGTGTTTTACTTTGCCTTCTTGAATCAGGTCTTTGACAGTGCCAGCGACATCTTCGATGGGGACGTTCGGATCAACCCTGTGCTGATAAAACAGATCAATGTGGTCAGTTCGCAACCGCTTTAAGGCCGCCTCTGCTACGTTCCTGATGTTTTCCGGTCGGCTATCAAGACCGTCCATTGGTTTTCCGCCTGGAAAGCCGAATTTGGTGGCAATCACTACCTGCTCACGAATTGACGCGAGTGCTTCGCCAAGCAGTTCTTCGTTGGTGAATGGGCCGTAAGCTTCGGCAGTGTCAAAGAATGTGACGCCTTGTTCAACGGCGGCGTGAATGAGAGCGATGGCGTCCTGCTTTTCGATGGCCGGGCCAAGACCAAAGCTCATTCCCATACAGCCCAGCCCGATGGCGGACACTTCCAAGTTGCTCTTTCCAAGTTTGCGTTTCTGCATAATTTCTCCTCTGTGTCTTATTGTGGAGCGTCAGTCTAAAAAATTCGCCCGGCAAGCGGTAAGACGATTCTCGCGAATAATTGTACGATCCTGCAAAACCAGCCTCGCTTCATGTACAAATCAGGCAAAGAGGCTATGATAATTTTATGGACTCAAAAGAAACGATTCGCGAAATGCAACGAGCGCAAAGCATTCGAGAAGAACTGGTTGAGCGAATGGCTAAGGCCCTTCCCCAGGATGGAGTCCTGGACATATTGCCCAGCTTTCGCATCGCACGTTCTTCCAAACCGACGGAGCCGGTTCATTCCATCTTCCAACCTGCGTTTTGTTTTGTGGCCCAGGGACGCAAAGAAGCCATGTTGGGCGATGAAGTCTTTCGCTACGATTCGGGGCATTATCTGATTTACACGGTGGAGTTGCCGCTCACCTTCCAGGTGAAAGAGGCGTCAGAAGAGCGGCCCTACCTCGGATTTCGACTTAATCTTGACTCCGCAATTGTCGCTTCGGTGATGATGGAATCCGGCATCGAACCCAAAAAAGGCCATGCGAGCCTGAAGGCAATGGACGTCAGCACGATGAACGCCAACTTGCTGGACGCGGCGGCGAGATTGGTGCGATTGGTGGAAGATCCGGTGGAATGCAAAGTGCTGGCACCGCTCGTTATCAAAGAGATTGTGTTCCGGCTTTTGATGGGTGGCCAGGGCGCGCGGCTCAGCCATTTGCTGGCTTTGGCAGGAGACACGCGCCGCATTTCCAAAGCGATTGGCTATTTGCGCGAAAACTTTGATCAGGCGGTCCGCATGGACGAAATTGCCCAGGAACTCGGCATGAGCGTTTCCAGTTTCCATCACCATTTCAAATCCGTCACCGCCATGAGTCCGTTGCAGTTTCAGAAACAAATCCGACTTCAGGAAGCGCGCCGTCTGATGCTCGGCGAAGATCTGGACGCCGCCAGCGCGGGATTCCGCGTGGGTTATGAAGACCCCGCGTACTTCAGCCGCGAATACAAAAAGCTGTTTGGCGCTCCGCCCCAACGCGATATTGCCCAGCTTCGCAGCAATCTTGAAGTGTAAGCCAGTTTCGGGAGGAACAAGCGGGGTGACGTGACTGAAC
>DAOMFR010000283.1:2263-4365 GCA_035429885.1 Blastocatellia bacterium | reverse complement strand
GTCTCGAAAAACACCAGCAATGCCGGTTTGCCGGATTCATATCGCCGCTCTTCGCCGTCCAAACTTCTCAGCGAAAACAGCGGAGCCTGTTGGTTGGGTTGCAGCATCTTTTAGTCCTTTTGCGTCGCGCCATTTTAGGAAAGCTCCTTAATAGCTTGAATCATATCCTTTATGAAGCTTGGGATTTTATTTTCTTCTACAAGTTTGTTAGCCATGAAACGAGCAACTATTCCTTTACCTGCCCCGCCCCCAAACTGTCTTGATGCTTCGACTCGCAAAATCTCATATTTTGAGGGCGAAATTGAATCCGCCATTTGCCTTTCAAAATTTCCCTCAAGAATCGTAAAAGATGAATCGACAACGCCCTCTGGTTCTCTTGTGGAACTCTGACCAAGTGCTGTCAATAGCCGCTCATTCATTTCTAAATCCTTATCGTCTTTCCCACCTCTATCGTTATCGAAAACCAAATACACAGGAATACCGAATGCTTTGTACAGTTGAAAAAATTGATAAAGATTACTCTTTCCATCGGCACTGATTACTGAAATTCCATTGGCATCAAAATCATACTCTAGTGCAGAAGCGTAGATTGGAAGTGATGACTTTTCAGTATCACCCTCAACAAGAACAATTTTATGAGCGAAGAATCCTTCATTATGTTCAAGTTTGCACACTGTGCGATACCTTTGTCGTAACCCTAGTTCATTAACTGGTGTATCAGGAAAAATCTCCTTACGCTCCTTCAACAATTTTTCAATGGAAACTTGCCGCACACCAGTTCTAAATTGCCCTTTACTATCGGGGTATTTTTCAACAAGGCAAATTTTGTCGAACTGATCTGCTTCAATGAAATTTCCTGAGTGAGTTGAAAAGAATATTTGATTCCCCTTGGACGCTAACTCTTTGAACAAAGAAAACAAACTTCGTTGAGCATGTGGATGGAGATATATCTCAGGCTCTTCGATCGCGATAATTGCATCTCCTCTAAAAACTCTCGCATAAGTTCTGAATAAAGCCATCAACAGTAAGTTCTTCATTCCTTGCCCAGCTTCCAATGGGCTTTTATCTCTCCCATTTTCAATCAAGATTGGCTGAATTGAACGATAGTAATTCAATGGGTCAAATGACCGGAATTCAAGTTTGATTCCATGGATCGTCCTTTTTAGCTGATCGCTAAATGCCAAATTCAATTCATTCTCAAACTTATCGTATAAAGGCGTCTTTAACAGACTGAGAGTACCATTGAATTTTTCGACGAGCGCCTTATGGTCATCTTCTGATGCATTATCATTAAAGTCGGAATTAAGCTGGCGGATAATTTTCCCAAACAATGTCCACCTCGAATGTCCCAAATGATATTGAAGGTCTCGGGTTGCATCCAAGTAGACTAGAGCGCATTGCTCTCTGATTTTAGCAGAAAGAAAGCACTCCCCTTCAACTGCATATTCGACTTTTCTTTCTTCTGGCCCATCCCACGGAATAGCACACCATATGCGTTTTATACCTGAAGGATTATCTTCAAATCTAACCTCAATGTGGATAGGCTGAGTTATATCTTGGTTGTAATAGTCTGACTGCTCCAACCCCTTCCTTGATGGCCAAGCTTCACCCAATAGAAAGTTGAGTGCAGTAAGAATGCTGGTTTTGCCAGCATTGTTTTCGCCAACTAAAGCGCAAGTGTCTTGTGGAAAAAATTCTGCTGAGCGTATGGAACGGAAATTCTTGATAATTACCCTATTGATTCTCATGGCTTTGCCTTTGTCGTACTGAGGGTCTGCCCAAATGAAGTAAGCCCCAATCAAATACCTGTAGGGTAATCAATTGGGGCCAGCCAATTTACTGCTTCGATGCTATTCGCACATGACTTACACACACTTGGAGAATCCACAATCCCTACAAGTGTAACAGCCACCAGCGTATTCGATCTGATTGCTGCTGCATTCCGGGCAGGCGGTGATGACTTTCTTGGAATCAATCACAACCGGTTTCATCGGGACGACGTTCGTTGGCGCTTGTGCCGCTGGCTTGGCTTGTTCGGCTTGGGCCATCGCCAGTTTGGCGGCTTCGCGAGCGGAATCAGGTTGCTGCATCAGGCGGCGTTT
>DAOMFR010000283.1:0-2163 GCA_035429885.1 Blastocatellia bacterium | reverse complement strand
TTTGGCTTCGGCAGGTTTTTCGTTGCTGACAGCGGTCAACACCTGGCCATCGCGCGAACCGTCGCGGTAATAGCTGACGGCTTTGACGCCCATTTTCCATGCCAGGCGATGCACGCGATCCGTGTCCGCAACGGAATAGCTGGCCGGAGCGTTAACCGTTTTCGAAATCGAATTGTCCACGTGATCCTGGAAAGCTTTCAGCACGCGCAAATGATGATCCGGGTCCAGCGTCAACGCATCCACAAAGTATTCCGGCAGTTTGTCGCGGTGTTCGACGATGTAAGCCGCAGCCTTTTCAATCGAAGCCGGATCGGATTGATCCAAATCAATGCCCAACGCTTTGGCCGCAATCGGGTGCGCATACGTGCGCGTGCCCAACGTGTCGCGGCGAACATACGCGTAGGAAAAATTCGGTTCGCAACCGGAACTGGTTTCGGCGACCAACGAGATGGTTCCGGTCGGCGCAACGGTGGTGACTTCGTAATTGCGCGGAGTCAACGCGATCGAACGATCCAGACCGACTTCGTTGTAAATCAGGTCTTCGTACAGATCGCGGTTCGGTTCGAATTCCGGCATCGCGCCTTTTTCGGCTCCGAGTTCCAGCGATGCGCGCCAGGCTTCCTGGCGGAAAAAGCTCATCATTTTGTCGGCCAGCAGGGCGGATTCTTCGCTGCCGTAGCTGATGCGTTTCTGCAAACACAAATCGGCGAATCCCATAATGCCCAACCCAACCGGACGCGTGCGGTGAACCGTGTCGTGGATCTGTTGCAGCGGCCAGTCACAGGTGTCAATCACGTTGTCCAAAAAGCGCACTGACCAGTAAATGTCATTGGCGAAGCTGTCCCAATCCACATCGTCGGTCGTTGCATCGTAATATTTGGCGACATCAATCGAACCCAGATTGCAGGCGTTGTAATCGTGCAGCATCTGTTCGGCGCACGGATTCGACGCTTTCTTGAGCCCCATCGAATTTTTCAACGGATTGTGACGGTTGACGTTGTCAATGAAGATGATGCCCGGTTCCGCCCAACGGTGCGTCGAAGAAATGATGCGCTCCCAAATGTCCGGCGCGTACACCATGCCGGGTTTCGGAGGTTTCTGCCCGTTGTAGGTATATTCGCCGCCTTCGCCGTTGTTCAGCTTCGGATCGAAGATCGGGCGATCCCACGGTTGGCCATTGAATTCGGCTTGGAACCATTCATTGTTTTCAACTGCTTGCAAAAACTTGTCGCTGATCGTGACGGAGATGTTGAAGTTGGTCAGGCTCTTCTGGTCGTTCTTGGCGTGAATGAAGCGCAGAATATCCGGGTGGCCAACCGCCAGAATGCCCATGTTCGCGCCACGTCGAACTCCGCCCTGTTTGACGGTTTCGGTCATGGTGTTGACGATCTGCATGAACGACACGGGACCGGAAGCCATTCCGCGCCCTTCGCCAACGGGAGTTCCCGCCGGTCGCAACCGTTCGTAAGTCATTCCGGTTCCGCCACCCGATTGATGAATCAGAGCACAGTATTTGGCGTGCTCCATGATTCCATCCAGCGAATCAGGCACAGGCAGCACGAAACAGGCTGCCAATTGGCCTTTGGGTTTCCCGGCGTTCACCAGGCAGGGTGTATTCGGAATAAAAGCGCGTTCATGCATCAATCGCAGCATGTTGAGCATGAATTCTTCGCGGCGGCGTGGGTCGGTTTCGGCTTTGGCTACGTGCGAAACAACTCGACGAGTGATGTCATCCCAGGTTTCCAGCGGATTGCCTTGCAGGTCTTTCAGTGAATAACGTTTGGCAACGACACGTTGCGCGTTAATGCCTAATGGAGTTTTGGTTGCGGGGCTGGCAAATTGAACGATCTGTTGTCTACTTGCGCTCATGTCTGTCTAATCCTTCAATCGTTTGGTGAATATATTGTGGAATTGTCTTCTCCTTCTCGGCAAAGACAAAGAACAGTTTTGATTTTGGAGATGAAAAGATACTTCTTTGCGGGCCCAACCCACTTCACAACAAGGATTGGCAGGAAAGATTCGTGTCGGCATTCGACAATACAAACCCGAAGCCGTCTTGTTATTCGGGGAACAATTCGGCGTCTCAAGACTCATGCCGCTTCTGAAGTTTTCGCTGAGAAAGCGTTGAGTCGAGGTCAATTACCTGTCTGTTGGTGTTGAGCG
>DAOMFR010000282.1:0-4396 GCA_035429885.1 Blastocatellia bacterium | reverse complement strand
ACGCCGTGCTGAGCAAAAACTTCGATGTGGAAAAGGCTCGCGCGCGGGCGAAACAGCCGCTCGGCGATGGAGCCTTTGCCGGAGTTCCCGTGCTGCTGAAAAACATCTGCGAATACAAAGACGCCGACATTGATTTCGGTTCGCGGCTGTACGCGCGCGCCATCGCCAAACACGGACGTTTGCACAAAGCCAATTCGCCGTTCACAGACAAAATGGAGCAATCAGGGTTCATCGTCGTCGGTGTCACCAACGCGCCGGAGTTCGGTTTGATCGAAACCACCGAACCCGTTTTGCACGGAGCCGCGCACAATCCATGGAATCCCGATTACACGACTGGCGGTTCCAGCGGAGGTTCGGCGGCGGCTGTGGCTGCCGGAGTTGTCCCGCTGGCTCACGCCAACGACGGCGGCGGTTCGATTCGCATCCCGGCGTGTCAAAACGGAGTGTTCGGATTGAAGCCTACACGCAAACGCGAACTGACAGCGTTTACGGTTGGAGGTTTGGCTCAGGACGTGGCGGGCATCAATTCCGATCTTTGCGTCAGCCGAACTGTGCGCGACACGGCGGCGTTTTTGAACGCGCTGGAAAACAAGAACAACGACAAACTGCCTCCGGTTGGATTCGTCAGCGGAGCGTCATCCAAACGGCTGCGAATCGGCTTGATCCTGGAAGGCATCAACGGCAAGAAAGCCGACCCTGAAGTCGAAAAAGCCATTCGCGCTTCGGCCAAACTGTGCGAATCGCTCAAGCATTCCGTCGTCGAAGCCAAATGGCCGGTCAACGGCGAAGAACTGACTGACGCCTTTCTGGGTTATTGGGCCGCCGGAGCTGTTGGCGTTGAAGCCGAAATCGCAACACTGCTCGGCAAAGACGTGAAACGCGAAGACGTGCTGGAAGCGTGGACTATCGGTTTGATCGAAGTCGGCAAAAAGCGCGGCCTGTTCAACGCAGTCGGTCGAGCGACAAAAGCCTTCACCGCAGCGGCTGTGGCGATGGAGGCGATGTTCAAAAACTACGACGTGATTCTGTCACCGATCGAAAGGATTCCGCCTTACAAACTGGGCTATCACAGCTCCAACGTGAACTTCGACACTCTGTTGCAACGAGTGCTGGACGAAGTCGCGTACACGCCGCTGCACAACGCTTGCGGAACTCCAGCGATGTCCGTGCCGCTTTATTGGACGAAAGACAATCTGCCCATCGGCAGCCAGTTTGCAGCCTGGCGCGGCGGCGAAGCGACGTTGTTGCAGTTGGCTTATGAACTGGAAGCGGCTCGTCCGTGGGCGAAAAAACGACCGATGATTGCGGCGTAACCGCGACCATCGGCCCAAATGCAGAGCAAACCGACATCACGACGGAATCACGGCAAAGCAAAGGCAACCACGAAATCACCGCGTTTTGTCCCCAGCTTGCCGTGACCTCCGGCGCAAATGACAACGAATTGCTTGCCGCCTGCGGAATACGTCATCGGCGCAGCCTGTGCGCTGGCGGGAAGCTGGCCTTCCCAAATCAACTTGCCAGATTCAGCGTCAAAGGCGCGCAGCTTGTCGTCCATGGCTGCGGAAATGAACACCAGCCCGCCTGCTGTCACCATCGAACCGCCCAGGTTGATGGAGCCATACTCGTCAGCTTTCTTGCCTAACAACGCCAGTTGCGGAATCCGTCCCAGCGGCACATCCCAACGAAATTCGCCGGTCGCCATATCAACGGCCGTCAGCTTTCCCCACGGCGGCGGAATGCAGGGCGTGCCCGTTGGCGACATCAGCGGTTCGCGGTACATCGCATACGGCGTTCCGGTTTGCCGTCCGAATTCGCCTTTAACGCGATTGGCCGCGCCGGTTTCGCGCATCTTGTTGTATTCGTCGCGTGGAATCAGTTTCACCTCAAAGGGCAACACGTTCGTGTTGACGAACAGCAGGTTGCGCGTCGGATCAAAAGACATTGCGCTCCAATTCATGCCGCCCACATTGCCTGGAATTGCCAGCGTGCCTTTCAAACTCGGCGGCGTATAAATACCTTCATTGCGCAAGCTGGCGATTTTGTCGCGGCAATAATCGCGGTCTTTGTCAGTGAGTCCCCAGGCGTCTTCGGCTTTCAATTGATGCGGAACCAGCGGGCGCGGCAATGTTGGAAACGGTTGTGTCGCCGAAGTCTGTTCGCCGGAAACATCGGTTTGCGGCACCGGGCGCTCTTCGACAGGAAAAACCGGTTTGCCGTCGCGGCGATCCAGCACAAACAGCAATCCCATCTTCGTGCCGATGGCCACGGCGGGAATGTCTTTGCCGCCACGTTTGATATTGATCAGCATCGGTTGCGCAGGCACGTCGTAATCCCACAAATCGTGATGCACGACTTGGAAATGCCAGACGATTTTGCCTGTAGAAGCTTTGATGGCGACCACGGAATTCGCGTACCGATTGTCGCCTTTGCGTTCGCCTCCGTAAAAATCCGGGCTGGGGCTGCTGGTTGGGATGAACACCAAATCGCGTTCGGCGTCAGCGGAAATAATGGACCAGGCATTGGCTGCGCCGGTTTTGACAGAGCTTTCGCCTGCCCAGGTTTTGCGCGCGGAATCGTTTTCGTTCTTAGGGATGGGATCAAAGCTCCAGCGCAATTTGCCGGTTACCGCATCGTAAGCGCGCACGACACCGCGTTCCATTTCGACGCCCCCGTTGTCGCCGATGGCCGAACCAACAACGACCAGATCGCCAATGACGGCTGGCGGAGAAGTCACCTGATAGTTTTGATACCGGTCATCCACGTTGAATCGAACATCCTGTTTCAAATCAATCTGGCCATTTTGCCCGAAGCCGGAAATCGTTTTGCCCGTCGCACCATCGAGCGCAATCAATCGCGCATCCAGCGTGGCAACAAAAATCCGGCGCGAAGCCTTTTTCCCATCCGTCGCCGCAGGCCACGCTGAAACGCCGCGCGAAGTCATTTCCGAATAGCGGCGCTCAAGCAGAATTTGCGGATCATAAGTCCACTTCTCTGCTCCGGTGGCCGGGTCGAGCGCAATCACACGGCTGTAAGGCGTGGTCAAATACAAGGTTCCATCCACGACAATCGGTGTGGATTCAAACGCGGCGTTGCGTGCGCCAGCGGCCTTCACCTCTTCCGCGCCGGTTCGATAGGTCCAGGCAATTTTCAATTGGCCGGCGTTGGCGCGGCTAATTTGAGTGAGCGGTGAATATCGTGATCCTCCGGCGTCACGACCATAGGCCGGCCAATCGGCAGAGGATTTTTCCTTTTGAGCATCCGCGACGCTCAATAACCCATAAAAAGTCAGCAACAAAACCAGACTTATGCGGCGCATCAGTTTCTCCATGAAAATAGTTTGTTTTCAGATTCAACTCGGATATTTCGGAAACGCTGAAGCCGATACGTATAATCGGCTTCTGATTCTTCAGTAAACTTCTTTTGGGATAAAGATCTTCTCTTATGGCTGAAAAGTTAAAAGACCGTTTTTTTACGCGCACCACATTAAACCAACTGGCGGACGCAATTGAACAAGTTGACGGCAAATTTGATCGCGCCAGATTTTCGGCGCTGATCTTTGATAACGAATGGGAAGCCAAGGAGTTGAAAGCTCGAATGCGCCACGTGGCGATCTGTTTGGGACAAACCCTGCCTAAGTCTTATCCGCAAGCGCTAAAGATTTTGAAACAGGTGGCTCCGCACAGCAGCGGGTTCGACGGGATCCTCTTTTCCGAATTTGTGGAAGTTCACGGCCTGGAAGATTGGGAGCGGTCGCTGCCAGCATTGGAATTTTTCACACGCTTTGGCAGTTCGGAATTCGCCGTTCGCCCGTTTCTGCATCGTGATCCGCAACGCGCCATGGCGTATGTGCTGAAGTGGGCGGAAAGTTCCGACCATCACGTCCGGCGATTGGCCAGCGAAGGCTGCCGTCCGCGACTGCCGTGGGCGATGGCTCTGCCCAAGTTCAAAGCTGATCCTTCGCCAATTTTGCCCGTGCTGGAAATCCTGAAAGACGACGAATCCGAATACGTCCGCAAAAGCGTCGCCAACAACCTGAACGACATTTCCAAAGATCATCCCGATTTGATGATCGCACTGTGCGAACGCTGGCACGGGCATTCGCCACGAACCAATTGGATCATCAAACACGCCTGTCGCGGATTGTTGAAAGCTCGCCACCAGCGCGCCTTGCACCTGTTCGGCTTTGGCGACAACAGCCAGGTTGAAATCAGCGATCTGCGGCTTGGCAAGAAACGATTGCACATTGGCGAAGAGCAGACGTTTTCCTTTCAGCTTCATGTTGCGGGAACGGGTGAGCAAAAACTGCGGCTGGAATACACCATTGACTTCGTCAAAGCCAATGGCAAAACCTCGAAGAAAGTGTTTCAGCTTTCGGAAAAGAGTTACGGCGCAGGCG
>DAOMFR010000281.1:0-4439 GCA_035429885.1 Blastocatellia bacterium | reverse complement strand
CTTAGGATAAAGCTTCGCGCAGCTTTTCAGGAATCGGAGCCGGCCTGTCCCCTTTGACGACAACGACAGTCATCGAACCTTCCAACGCCAAGTCCGTGCAGGCATCATCGGCAAAGATGTGGTAATCGTAGCGAATCGAACTGTTGCCAAGTTTCCCCACAGTCACGCGCATGACGAAGGGCGCATCCAGCGGCAGCACTTTATGGAAAACAGCGTCCACGTGCTTTCGTGGAAAGTCATACTCCTTGACCTCACTGCCCTCGCTGAACATTTCAACTCCCACGGAGCGTAGCAATTCCACTTCACCTTCTTCGAAATATTCAAAGATGCGCGGGTAATGCAATCTCCCTGCGGCATCAGCATCCGCCCAGCGAATTCGTCGTTTCAACTCAATTGAAGCCATATCAGCACACTCACGAAAATTGCTACTTCGACAATTGCTCAACGATTTCGTAATAGAACTTCACGCCATCAACAAATGCTTTCTTGCCGATGCGTTCATCATTGCCATGAAAGCCTCCACCCAGTTCTCTGAGCGGCGCGACAAAAGGCGAAAAGCCATAACTGTGAATTCCCATATCGCGATAGTAATGGCTGTCTGTAAACCCGGCCAGCACAGGATGCGTAATAATCGCTCCAGGAAACCGGCGACTAACGACATCCGCTATGGCTTTGACTAAATCGGTGTTGGTCGGCGAAGCGTTCGCTTCAAACGCCAGCACAGGCTCAATTCGAATCGAATCATCTTTGATAACTCCGCGAAGTTCAGCAATCCAGCGTTCCAATTTTTCTCCGGGAACCAGACGAGTGTCTATTTCAGCAGTCGCAACAGGTGGGATGACATTGACCTTATTGCTACCAGTCAGCATTGTCACCGAGATCGTGTTGCGAGTCAGCGCCTTTGAGCCCGGATCGGATTCCAGCATTCGAACGAAGGCAGGGTCTTTGACCGCGTCACTCAGGTTTGAATATTTCGCTGCCAGTTCCGGAGGCATCAATGGAGCCATCGCCTTGAACGCCTGCTCGACCACCGGAGTCAACTGAATCGCGGGCGAATAATCCAGCAACCGGTTCAACGCGCGCAGCAAGCGATTGACAGAAGAATTGGGCCTGGGAACAGAACCGTGCCCCGGCTCGCCTGTCGCGGTCAGTCGCAACCACGCCGGAGTTTTCTCGGAAGGGCCAATGCCAACTGCCAGAACTTTGCCGCCGACATCCACGACGTTGTTGCCACCTTCGTTTAATAAAAACTCCGCCTTGCCCAATAACTCAGGATGGGTTTTGGCGAACCAGCCCGCGCCTTGCAACCCGCCTGCTTCCTCATCCGCAGTCGCTAAAAAAATGATGTCACGTTTCAGCGAGATTTTGGCGCGCTTCATCGCCAGCATCACCATGAATTGCGCCAGGCCAACGGACTTCATGTCTTGTGCGCCGCGTCCATAAATGAATCCGTCTTTGATTTGACCGCTGAATGCGGGAACCGACCAGAACTCCGGACTGTGCGGAACCACATCCGTATGATTCAACAAAACAATTGGCCTCTGACTGCCATCGCCTTTCAACCTTGCCCACAAGGTTCCCCGCCCAGGAAACGGTTCGAAGATTTTGTATTCGATACCTTCGCGCTTGCAGATTTCCGCGAAGAAATTCGCGGCCTTAATCTCGTTGCCCGGTGGATTCGTCGTATCAATTTTCAGGTACTGGATGAACAGTTCGACAGATTCTTTTTGAATTGCATCCCAATTGACTGGCGATTGCGCACGGCCATCAACCGAAACAAGAACGAGGATTCCCAGCAACAGGCTGCAAACCGCAGCCCGACGAATAAAAGTCATAAATTCTCCTGAACGTTGGGATAAAAACCACGGCATCTTACTTTGCGGAACGCTCCGCTTCCAATACGTAATTCAGCATTCTCCGTTTGGAGTCTCTGCCAAATCGCTTTTGCAGCATTCGCACAAGCGGCAAGCCAATCTTCGCCCAAATCGAAGCGGGTCGCGAAAACGCCAGTATGTCATACCAAACACTGTCATCTTCGCGCCGCCATTCGATCAAAAAGCGCTCTTCACCTTCTTCATCATGCGCGGGCAAAGTGCCATAACCGAATCCGAATCGGTGCGATTGATCGTCAGCCTCATCAATCACATAGACAATTTTTGCCGGATGACATGACCAGAAACCGAAATGCCGAGCCAGCACCGCGACGGCGGAACCGGTTTCAATCGGCGAGCTTGGCCAGCACAATTCCAACCAGCCCAGCTCGTGCATTTTCCAACTTTTCACCGCCGCGACGGCTCGATTGAACACTTGCTCGCCATGGCCAAGCTGAATTCGGTTGTGATCAATAAAGTACCCGGCTGGAAGTGTGGAATTGGTTGCGCCCGTATGCGAGTAAGACAAAGGCAGATTCTGTTGCTCGTTGATCAATCGCTGAATGCGTTCAGCGGAAGGTTTCGTCAGGGAAAACATCAGCGTTCCTCGGCAAAAAACTTTTCAACGTCTTCGATTTTACGCGTGATACGCGAAGGCGGCAGGCTTTTCAAAAAGTTTTGGCCGTAGCCTTTGGTCACAATGCGAGGGTCGAGGATTGAAAGGACTCCACGGTCTGTGGCGCTGCGGATCAGACGGCCAATTCCCTGCTTCAAGGTGATGACCGCCGCAGGCACGGAATAATCCGAGAAGCTATTGCCGCCGTGGCTATCCAGATACCGTTGCCGAGCCGCGACCACCGGATCGGATGGAACCGCGAACGGCAATTTATCGATGATCACGCACGACAGAGCTTCACCGCGCACATCCACGCCTTGCCAAAAACTTGCCGTGGCAAACAGCACAGCGTTCGGCGTCGCGCGGAAACGATCCAGAATTCCCGACCGCGAACCTTCGCCCTGCATCAAGACCGGGAACTCGATTTGGTATTCGACCAAATCCCGCAACGCCTTCATTTGAGAATTGCTGGTGCAAAGCACAAAGGCTCGGCCTCGGCTGGCGTTGAGCAGCTTGATGATTTCAGCGGCGGCGGCGTCCGTGAAACTGCCATCACGCGGATCTGGCATTTTCGGCGGCAAGTACAACACCGACTGTTTCTGGTAATCGTAATTGGATTCGGCGATCAGTTCGGCGGCTTGATCAATGCCCAGCCGTTTGCGAATGAAGCTGAAGGAGTTTGCAGTCGTCAGCGTTGCCGAAGTCATGACGATGCTTTCGATTTCGCTGAACATCCGATCGTTCAAAATTCCCGACGCATCAATTGGCGTCGCCTGCAAAAAGACTCCGCGCCCGCGTCGTTCGCACCAGTTGACGAAGGTGTCATCTCCATTGAGCACGACGAAATCCAAATCGAACTTCAACTGGTCGTTGCGCCGAATGATGGCTTCCATTTCCGGCGGAGCGTCTTTGACTCCAATCAGTTCCGCCCCCAGCCGATCCAACGATTGGCGAAAGGCCTGAAACCGTTCGCCCGCCGGCGACAGTTCTTCCTGACCGTTTCGATTCTTGCGGACAAACATCTGCGGGCGAATCACAAACCGGCCTTCGCCGTTGAAGGTGGAAATCGTAAATCCCGACTCGCCGCCGAGGAACGTCATCCAGAAATATTCGGCGTGCTTGGCGACGCGAGCAGAGACTTTGGTGATTTCGCGCGCCGCATCCACATCGGCAATCGCCAGCCGCGAAATATCGTTGAGCAAATCGTCTAGCTGGTAATTCGACACGCTGGCGCCGAAGTATTGCGCCGCAATGTCTTCGATCTGGTGCGCTTCGTCGAAAATCACCGCACCGTAATCCGGCAGCACTTGTCCCCATTCTTTGTCGCGCAATGCCAGATCGGCGAAAAACAGATGATGATTGACGATGATGATTTCGGATTCCAGTGCTTGCTGCCGAGCCTTGGTGATGAAACAAGCGTCGAAGTCCGGGCACTTTTGGCCGATGCACGTATCCGACCGAGCATCAATATGCCGCCAGAACGAAATGTTGTCCGGCAATTCCGCCAACTCCGCGCGGTCGCCGGTCGCACTTTTGTATGCCCAGTTTTTGACCAGATCGAAATACTCGACTTCTTCCAACCCTTCCAGCACCGGCTGAGATTCCGCGCGCTTCAACCGCAACAAACAGACATAATTCGACCGGCCTTTCAGATACATCGCCCGGAATCTGCCGGGAAAGGCTTTCTGCAAAAACGGAATGTCTTTATTGAAGAGTTGTTCCTGAAGGTTTTTGGTCCCTGTAGAAATGATAACCCGTTTGCCCGTCGCAATCGCCGGAACCAGATACGCCAGCGTCTTGCCTGTTCCGGTTCCTGCTTCAACCAATAAGTGATGCCGACCAGCCAACGCATCGGCGACCGCTTCCGCCATAGCGACTTGGCCAGGACGATACTCATAATCGGGATGAAGCTTGGCAAACAGCCCCTTAGGGCCAAAAATTTCTTCCATTGT
>DAOMFR010000280.1:0-4455 GCA_035429885.1 Blastocatellia bacterium | reverse complement strand
GTCGCCTTCAAACGCTACGTGCTGAGCACGACGGACCTGATCATCGACATCTCCGGCTTCTTCGCGCCGTAAGGAACGGGGCATTCTCTTTGCCAAAGGCGCAACCGCAAACTCGTAAGACTTTGCGGTTGCGCCTTTTTGTCAATCTGTAAGATTGATTACGTGGAGTATTGCGCGCCTCCTTCTCCGGCAATATCATCTGCGCGTTTTGAAGAGATTTCTTTCCATTCTCACACTCAATACGAACTGTAGATGAACAAGCTATTCCTCGCCTGTTTCCATGGCGTCTTGCTACTGTTACTGCTGGTCGCGCCGCCTGTCGCGGCGCAATACCGCTTTGACCATTGGACGGCGGACAACGGCTTGCCGCAAAACTCCGTGCGCGACATTTTGCAAACGCGCGATGGATATTTGTGGTTTACGACCTTTGACGGATTGGTAAGGTTTGACGGCGTGCGCTTCACCGTCTTCAACAAGAGCAATTCGCCCGGCCTTCCCAGCAACCGGTTCTATAGCTTGCTCGAAGACCGCCAGGGCGATCTGTGGGCGACGCTGGAAACCGGCGAAGTCGTGCGGCGGCATCAGGGGCGCTTTACCAGTTTCAATCGAACCCATGGCTTGCCGGGGGATACCAATCCCCTCTTGGTCGAAGATGAACAGGGTCATCCGCTGATCGTTTATTACGGCTCGACTGCTGACCAACAGGGAAACTATGTAAGTAACCTGAAGCGGGTTTATCGGTGGGCGGAGGGACGCTTCGAGCCTGCGGCGGAACTGCATTTCGATTTCACGGCACTGCCCCGCTCCGCAGCGGAGATGGCCACAACAGGCTGGGGAAAAATCGTTGCGGGAGATTTCTGGGTTCGTACCGCCCAACGCTTCATTTGTTATCGGAAAAGCGGCGGTGTGCAAACTTACCACGAGCGCAATGGCTTGCCGGGAAAGCCGCTGACCATGTTGGTGGGAGGGACCGTGCCGGCCAGAGCCGTCACCCTCGATGCGACAGGCCGTCTTTGGGTGACCGATTTGCAAACGATGCAAAGCCAACTCTTGAGCCAGCACATACCGGAAGGATTTGACCTCGTCCTGGGTTATGCCGATACCGAAGGCAATTATTGGTTCAGCACCAACAACAATGGGCTGTTTCGCGCCCGGCGGCAAACGATTGTGGCGCCAACCGGGTCGCCGGGAAGAGACATTACGGACGTTTACCCATTGTTGGAAAGCCGTGACGGCGCGCTCTGGATCGGCACTGCCGGTTTCACTTATCAAGGGGTGTTCAGATTCAAAGATGGCAAGCTAACGCAATATCCTCCCGCCAAAATCAACGATCTCTCCTCGTTTTATGGGACGGTCAGCTCACTCCATGAAGATCGCGCCGGGCAGTTGTGGGTCAATGGAATCTGGCGTTTGGTGGATGGCCATTATGTCGCAGCGCCCTGGGCTGATGCCGTCACTTTTCGAAACAAGAACTTTAGCTGGACCATGTGCGAAGATCGCGCCGGGGCCTCCTGGATTGGCACGGAAAACGGCGTCGCGCGCATTCAAAACGGAGCGGTGACGCAATTCACCGTCAAAGATGGTCTTGCGGGCAATGACACCAAAGTCATCATCGAGGACGGACAGGGCGGCCTCTGGCTGGGCAGTTATGGCGGGCTGACGCGTTATCGCGACGGCCAATTCACCGCCTGGACGGAAAAGGACGGCCTGCCCGGCTCGACCATTCGCTCGCTCAAACTGGACAGCGATGGCACGCTCTGGATCGGCACCTATGACAGTGGGCTGGCGCGCTTCAAGGATGGCCGCTTCACCAGCTACACGACCAAGGACGGCTTGTTCGACAACGGTGTCTTTCAAATGCTGGAAGACGATTACGGTTGGTTTTGGATGAGCTGCAATCGCGGCATTTATCGTGTGCGCAAACAGGAATTGCTGGATTTCGCCGCTGGCAAAACCAAAACGCTTACTTGTCTGGCTTACAACCAGAGTGATGGCATGCCGAGCAGCGAATGCAACGGCGGACGCTGGCCTGCGGGCGTCAAAACCCGTGACGGCAAGCTCTGGTTTCCGACGATGGGGGGCGTGGCGATGATTGATCCTTCGCAGATCAAGGCCAACACCCAGCCGCCGCCGGTCGTGCTGGAAGAATTGCGCATCAACAATCAACCTGCTTCTTTGGACGCCTGGGATGCCGCCATCCACAATCCAAACACCGCCATTCAGATTTATCCGGGGCAGGACAATTTCGAAATCGCGTACACCGCGCTGAGCTTCATCAATTCCGAAAACATGCGCTTCAAGTACAAGCTGGAAGGCGCGGATACCGACTGGGTAGACGCGGGCGCGCGGCGCACGGCGTATTTTTCGCACCTCACGCCGGGCAATTACACCTTCCGTGTGATCGCCGCGAATGCCGATGGCGTGTGGAACGAGAAGGGGGCGAGTGTGCGCATCACTGTCGTGCCGCCGTTCTGGCGAACGTGGTGGTTTCTCACGCTAGTCGCGTTGGGCTTGGCCGGCTTGGTGGCGAGTGCCTGGCAATACCGGATTGCCCAATTACGGCGCGTCCAGTTGGCGCAACAAATCTTCGCCCGCCGGTTGATCGAATCACAGGAAACCGAACGCAAACGCATCGCCGCCGAGTTGCACGACAGCCTGGGCCAGAACCTGCTGGTCATTAAGAACCGCGCGATGATCAACGCTCTGACCTTGCCAGACGAACGCGCCAAGACGCAATTCGATGAGTTCAGCGCCGCCGTCTCGCACACGCTCGAAGAGGTGCGCACCATCTCGCACGATTTGCGCCCGCCGCATCTGGATCAACTCGGATTGCGCACGGCGCTGGTTGCGATGATCGAGAAGGTTGCCGCCAGTTCGACCATCCAGTTCACGCCCACGATTGCCGATGTTGACGGTCTACTCCCACCGGGCGACGAAATCATGCTTTACCGCATCGTGCAGGAATCGCTTAACAACATTCTCAAACATTCCGGCGCGCGTGCTGCGGAGATCAACCTCACCGTCAAGGAAAACCAGTTGACGCTCGCAATCAGCGATAACGGGCACGGCTTCACTCAGAATGGTAATACGCCCGGGCGTACCGGGCTTGGCTTGCAGGGCATCGCCGAGCGAGCGCGCATCCTGGGCGGCCTGCACGAAGTCATTTCCTCACCGGGTGAAGGGGCGACCGTAATCGTGAGGATTGAGTTGAAGGATAAGTAGATAGAAAACCAATTTTCCATCTGCTATAGACCGAAGGCAGGTCCCCTGAAATGACAAATGAAAATGCGCGATGGAAAATGGAAAATGAATGGAAGTGACACCCCAATGAACCACCCGATTCGCATTCTGATCGCCGACGATCATCCGGTCTTTCGCCATGGCTTGCGCCAGATCATCGAGACCGACCCGCTCTTGAAAGTCGTAGCCGAGGCCTCTGACGGTGAACAGGCGTTGGCGCGCTTGCAGGATACGAGCCTTGACGTTGCCATGCTCGATGTGACCATGCCGCTCAAGGACGGCTTCGCCGTTGCCCGCGCGGCGCGCGAACTGCGCCTGGCCACGCCGCTCGTCTTTCTGACCATGCACAAGGACGAGCATTACCTGCGGGCTGCGCTCGACCTCGGCATCAAGGGCTATGTGCTCAAAGACTGCGCCAGTGCAGAGATCGTCAACTGTCTAAAGGCGGTCGTCACGGGGCAGGATTACATCAGTCCGGCGTTATCAAGCTTTCTCATCCGGCGCGGTGTGGATGCGGCGGCGCTCGCTGCCGAAAGGCCCGTGCTCGACCAACTGACCCCGGCGGAACGCCAAGTCCTGAAACGGATCGCCGATGGCCAGACCAGCCGCCAAATCGCCGATGCGCTCTTAGTCAGCCCGCGTACCGTCGAAAAACATCGCAATAACATTGCCGCGAAATTGGAACTCCACGGCAGCCACGCGTTGGTCAAATTCGCCATCAAGCATCAGCAAGAGTTGTGAATCCATCTCGCTTTGTTTCTTCGTCGCGGTAGCGGCAGAAACAACCTAGACGCTAACCTCGGCCCAGCCCGTCTACGTAGTTCTACCACCAAGAAATCGCAGAACTACGTAGGCATTTTTCGCAGACCTGCGTATTCACGCCGCCCGCCCTTTCTCGCACAATCCCACCACTGGCAGAAGTTTCAAGCTGGATCTGACAATGGACATGAAGCTCTTAATCGTAGACGACAATTCCGAGATGCGGAGCCTGATCAAGCAGGCGCTCTCAGACCTCGCTATCGAATTCACCGAATGTGCGGATGGTGACGAGGCGCTGGCGGCTTACGAGGCGCAGGGGTTTACCTCGGCAGATCAGGTGCTGATGGATTTGCAGATGCCGCGCGTGGGCGGATTGGAAGCCACTCGACGAATTCGGGCAGCCCATCCCGACGCGCAGATCATCATCGTCACGCAATACAACGATGCGCACTGGCG
>DAOMFR010000279.1:0-4522 GCA_035429885.1 Blastocatellia bacterium | reverse complement strand
AGCGTCTTCGCGACCCCAGAGTACGAGTGTCGGCGCTTTGATCGTTTTGGTTTTGCCGTCCAGAATATCTTCATTGCGAAGAACGGATTCAATAAAGGCGTTGATCGTGTAACCATCGCCTCGCTTCAGCTTGGCGGCAAATGCAGTTTCAGCGAACTGATCAGTAATCATTGCCTTGTTATAAAAAATCATGCTCATAGAGCGTTTCAGGTCGGCGACCGTTGCAGGGTTCAATCCCATCGCCAATTCTTTCGTGATTTCAGGGCCGCCCCAGCGTTTGCTGGAATAGCCTGCGGCATCCGCCAAAATCAATTTGTCTACTTTGTCCGGGTGAGCGATGGCAAACGCCGCCGCCGTCCAGCCTCCAAGCGAGTTGCCCACCAGCGAAGCTTTTTCAATGCCGAGCTTTTTGTAAAAGGCGTCCAGGAATTCGACCAACGTGGTGACACGGTAATTGATCATCGGTTTGTCGGATTGGCCGAAACCGATCTGGTCAGGGACGAAGACATGATATTTCGATGCTAACGCGGGAATTGTCATCGCCCAGTTCGTGGAATCTCCGCCGAGGCCGTGCAGCAGGATGACTGTTGGGCCTGCGGAACCTGCTTCGACGTAATGAATTTTCTGGCCGAACAGCTCAACCTGCTTCTGAGCAGGCGCGACAGATTGAGCGAAGGCGGCGAGGCTCAATGCCAGGGCAAGAAGTGCCGCTGTGGGAAACAAAGTGAAGACTTTCTTCATAAATTTTCTCCGGGATGAGTGAAGGCCGCACCGTCAGTGGAACTTCTGACGATACGGCCTTGCGTTAATTGGATTTGGATATGAGCTAAGCGGCCAGCTTTTTGGTTTTGGCTTTTTTGCCGGCCAGCGCGTCATCAATCATCTGTTCAACTTCTTCAACCGACAGCTTGGTGACGTGTGCGATCTCTTTTATGATCAAGTACCGGGCGCGAGACATTGTCTGCTGCTCTTCAGGAGAAAGTGTCTTGGACTTGCTTAGCTTCGCCATTGTTTTTAGCGAATCGGCCACTTCGTAAATTTCCCCGGTTGCCATTCGTTCCGCATTTTTGGCGTTGCGTTTACGATGGTCGGTCGCCACTTCAATGTCTTTGCCCAAAAATTTCAAAAGCTTGGGGATGTCCTCTTTTTCGATCAGCTTTCGGACTCCAACTTCTTCGGCCTTGTTAACCGGAACCATGACAGTTGTCGTTTCTTGATGATCTAAAGGTTTAAGGGCGTACAGCTTAACCGTTGTGTCTCCAATGGATTGTTCGACGACTCCTGCGATACGGCAAATGCCAAGTCGCGGGTAGATCACTTTGTTACCTTCTCTGAATGTTGCCAATGCCGTTCTCCTTCTAACTTTAAGATGGACGGGAGTATAGCACGAAAGGCCCAATTCTGAGCCATTCTGAGTCAGAATTTTCCTTTTGATCGATTATCGTGCGCAGAAACTGACTTGAAAGCAGGCAAAATGGTAGGCGAAGTTCGCGAGTGAATGGTTTTGCTTCGCTTATCGGCGACGCTGGCCGATATTTTCGGTTCCGAAAGAACCGATCCCCTTTAAAGTGAAGGCGAAAACGATACGGTTTTCACTTCTTAGCCCGGCGTTGAACGTGATGGTTTGGACGTTCAGGCTACAGCAGTCCCAAGCCCAACCCGTGCTGGTGGTTAGGTTGATCAGTTTCTGATCACGCAAGCCGCCGTTGAATAATTTGTCACGTAGGTCATAGCTGATCGTAAAACCACCATAAGGCCCTTTGGATGGATTTCCGATGAAAGCCGAAATGTCCATCTGATTGCCCGGTAAGGTCGAAGGATCGAATTTGAATTGATCCACGGCGATCCGGCGTGTGTAAAACCATGACTGACTGATGGAAAAAATGCCTTTGGTCAGGCCTGCGCCGAAGATGAAATCGCGAAGGTCGTGATATTTCGTGTCGTAATTCAATCGCACATCGGCAAAGATATTTTGCGTAGGGCGAACTCTGGCTCTGAGGTTGAGCGGCGACATGTCCCGTCTTAACGCGCCGAAGGAAAAACCACCCAAGGTGTTGATTGGGAAAAACTGGTTGCGTTCGCCATCACGCAATGCGCCGCCGAAGGTCGGATCAAAAAAGTATTTTTGCGTCAGGGTTAAGTTCAGAAATTCGTGCGGCTGCGGAGCTTGGCCTTCGCCTGGCGAACGTTTGACCAAAATGCTGTTGCTAATGCCTATCCCGACCTCGTTGGTTTCGGCTATCACGTCGCGTTCATCCACGCGCAAAGTCCGGTCGAATTCGTCAATGCCTTCGATGCGTCGGTATTCGATGAAGGGTTCAATGATGTGTTTGAACCAGGCCGCGCCGTCTTTGTGACGATACACTTTGGCCAGCGCCGTTGGGCGCACATCCACTTCCACATCCACGTAGTTGCGAAACAGGTTTTGACCAGTGACTTGACGGGTGACCGGATCGAGGCTGTCGCTGTAAAACGTCGAGCGCAAGCCGAGGCTCGGCGTGACGGTGAATCCTGCGAAGGATTTCAGCGGAAAGGTCAGTCGCGGGAAAAAGTCCAAGCGCTGAACCACCGACGGCGTTTTCAGTTTGAATTGATCGGCGGAGGTTTCGCTGCGGCGCACGCCTTCCAGCGCAGAATCAAAAGAGAAGTAAAAAGGAAACCGCTCGGAAATTTGCGTTGCACGTTTGTTTAATTCGACGCTCGGAAATTTGCGGGTTTTGACGATTTGGTCAGAAACGAAATTGCCATTTTTATCAAATTCGCCGATGAACGAACTTTGCTCGCCGAACTGCGCATTGAAACTGAACGAGCGCCAGTTTTTGTTCAGGTAAAACAGCGACCGCTCTTCGGGCGAAATCGCTGACAAGATGTTGTCAGAAAAGATTTGCCGAAAGGCAAATGAAGACGTGATGTTCACATCGGCAACGGCGACAAATCCGTTTTTGAAGTTGTGAACCGCGTCGGCGTAAAAACTGCTGCCACCCTGATCGGGACCTTTTTCGCCAAACAGCCGGTCCAGTACCAGAAACGATCCGAAGTTAATTTTGGAGGTTTCGTTCGTGCGCGCACGGAAATCGAAGCCAAGTCCAACGCCGCGCCGACTGAAAATATCTGTTCGCACCTGCAAATCGGCGCTGCGTCCAAGCGTTTGGTAATAAGCCAGATGCAGCGTTCTGCCTTTGATTGAAGACGATCCGGAAGACGGCAACAGAAAACCAGAAGAGCGATCTTTTTTGCTGATCGAAATTGAAGCGTAAGGCAGATAAAACACCGGAACGTTTTTGACTCTCAGCAGCGCGTTATAAACCGTGGCTTTTCGCTCCATGCGAATGCGCGCGCGCTTGGCGGTGAACGTCCACTTCGGCACGGCTTCCTGGCAAGCTGTCATTTTGACATTTTCCAGCGTGTAGGTGTCTTTGTTGATTTTGTCCGCGCGGTTGGCGTCAATGACCAAGGTCGTTCCATCGGGCGTGCGGTTCGTGAATGTCGTTGAATTGAGGATGGTGCCGCGCCGGGTTTTGTAATTGAATTCAACGCGATCACCAGTCAAGCGCTGTCCTTGCTGTTCAAAGTAAACATTGCCTTCAGCCAGCAAATCAAAAGTGACTTCGTTGTATGTTGCCCGGTCGGCGATGATCAACACGTCGCCATAAGAAACCTGCACATTGCCACTGCAAATATAAACATCGCCCTGGACAATTTGAGTTTCCGCCTCAATGGTGACTTTTTCGGTTGAGGTCGGCGAAACTTGAGCGGTGATCGTGATTTGAGCCGGTTTGGTTTGCCGATTGGATTGTCGTTGCTGGTCGGCCACGCCGATTGGGTTGGCGACTTTTTTTTCGGGCTCGGTCTGTTGGGCAAAAGCGCTGATCGAGCAGAACACTCCCATTAGTGAGAGGCACAACAACGTTTTGCTGAGTGGGCTCGATTGCTTGCTTGGAAATTGCATCAAGATTGTCGGGGAAATACCACGTCAGGCAATTCGGCGCAAACCAACGGTTGCAGCGAAGATGCGGTCGTATAGCTGAGCCGGAACTTCGACCGTTTCGGGTTCTTCCAACGATTCGCGCACGCCTTTCACCAGTCGGCGGCAATCGTCACAGATGGCGAAATGTTCGTTGAAGATGGTTTCGTAAGAGCTTTCGATATTGCCTTCAAAGTAATCCAGAATCAGCGAATCCAGCGTTCGGCAACTGAGCATTTCGCCCACAGTGATGGCGCTGATGATACGTTGCTCGATTCCCGAAACAATTTCCGCCGAACCGACATTCGACTCACGAAGGACATAACAAGCGTCCAGCACTGTGCGCACGTCATTGAACGTTTGATGGCAGGGGCGGCAAGCCAGCAAGTGTTCGCAAAAGCTGCGTCGCACCGGTTTCGCTAACCCGCAGTCCAGATAATCACTGATTGAATCTTCAAATTGCAGACAGTCCATGCGTAAATTCTCTCCGTTAAAACTTTGGTGAGATCGGATAAGCGAGCCGGATTGTAGTGGGGCAAGCCAACGAATTTCAAGCTC
>DAOMFR010000278.1:2132-4724 GCA_035429885.1 Blastocatellia bacterium | reverse complement strand
TGCAGTTTAACCCCAGTATCCCCCTGCAATGGCGATACTGTTCCTCCCTATATTTAGGGACAAGGAGAATATATGCATAATAATTATGATTTGAAGGTCGACGGCATTCTTATTGGTACTCTGAATGCTCCAGTAGTCCCTGATTTTTTTTCGCAAACATATACTACGGCAACATTTACTCCAGTAGGTGGGAGAACTGAGAATATCCCCAATTTTCATTGGAGAGAATTCAGCGTCAATAGTGCTGATGAATCAAAATACACTTTTCTTAACGGGAGGCCTCGCAGAGTTATTAGCGAAGATATGGATCCTGTTGAGCTAACGGTACCCGCATCACCCGCGGTACCCGCATGGGAAGCAAGACTTGTTCCAGGTCCTAATAGTAGAGAAGTCTACGAACTTAAACTTGGTGGCGACTTATTTGGCTATATTCAACCACCTTGGTCCTATGGCGTGCAGGTACCTTTGTCCGAAAAGCTTCTGATCCCGGCGCCTCATAATATGGCCATTTTTTTAACCGCGGACCTTCGCCACATCTCTCCCCTCCCGGTCTATGGACTTTGGCGCGATTTTAGTGTGTCTCTTCAAGTCCGCTATGGCAGATTCTCTGGCGGTCAAACATATCGATTTCTCAATGGTCACTTCACTGAGGTAATTGGAGAAGCGACAAAAATAGATAGAAAAAAGGATGAGCCGACAAGCTGGGAAGCAACGGCACGTGTCGTAAGGTAGTTTGCATTACTCTGCTGACAGCAGTAGGCGGCTCAATCCGGTGTGACTTCCGTCTTGCCAGCCTTGAAACAAAGGCACTGACGCACTGTGCGCTCTGCACTGACAATGGAGTTTAAGTGTGACTCAACCTGTTGCTCCCTATCTGTTGAAAGGCCGCCTGCATCTGCTGTTGCTGGCTTTAGGTTTGTTCACATTCGCAATCCCAGGCGCTGGCGCTGGCGCTTACTTCCAGGAAGAAACGATCCTGGAAGTAGGCGCAAATATGGAGCGGGAGATACGCGGCGGCGAAAGCCATAATTTCCGCGTTCGTCTGGCTGCCGGTCAATTCCTTTACGTGGCGGTTGAACAGCGCGGGGTTGACGTGGCGGTTGCAGTTTCAGGCCCGGACGGGCGGAATATCGTCAAAGTTGATAGTCCCAATGGCACCCGTGGCGTTGAACCTGTGGTTCTGATTGCGGAAGCATCAGGGGATCATCGTCTGGTGGTATCCGTTCCAGCCAAACAAGCTGCTGCTGGCAAGTACGAAATCAAGGTGCTTAGGCTGCGCCCGGCAGAATCAGTGGACAAGGAGCATGTGATTGCTTCCCGGGCCTTTGAAGAAGCAAGGCAAACTTTACTCCCACAGCGAACTGCCACAGCCCGGCGCGCCGCCATCGAAAAATTGCAGCAGGCGCTTGCCTACTTCCAAACCGCCGGAGATCGTTATCGTGCGGCATTGACACTTAACGAAATAGGCCAGTGTTATGCTGTATTAGGGGAATATCGCCAGGCCGGCGTGTATTTCAGCCAGGCGCTGCAACTTTACCAGGAGTTGGGAGACCGTTATTTAGAGGCCAACGGGGTGAACAATCTGGGGCGGTTATACGATGTCCTGGGTGAACAAGAGCGGGCGATTAATTACCTTGTTCGCGGGCTTGAGTTGGCGCGAGATCAGAAGAACCGTGGTTCTGAAGCTGCAATCCTCACCAACATTGGCCAGCTTTATTTAAACCTGGCGGATTGGCAACGCGCCTTGGAACATTACCGCGAGGCGCTGCCCCTGTATCAATCATTTGGCGACCAGCGTCGTTTGGCAATTGCGTATCACAACATTGGGGGCACTTATAGCTTTCTGGGCGACCTGGAGAGGGCGATGGAGCATTTGTCCAAAGCGCTCGCGCTGCGTCAATCTGCCAACGACAAGGCAGGCGAAGCGGAGACGCTTGGGGACATTGGACTCATCCAATCGCGCCAGGGGCGAACGCAGGAGGCTCTTTCCAAATACCAACAGTCGCTGCTGCTTTACCGCGCCGTTGGCGACCGGCTCGGCGAAGGTATGACGCAGCTTTATTCCGGCATCACATACCTGACAATCGGCGACCCCGGACGAGCCAGAGAAAACCTGGAACAATCGCTGACGCTGTTTCGCGCTGTTGGCGATCGCCGTTTTGAAGCGACAACGACTCAATTTCTTGGTCAGGCCTTCGCTGCGCAGGGAGATGCAGAGCAGGCCCAGGCGCTTTACTCAACCGCCCTTACCTCTTTTCGCGAGCTGGGCGCACGGCAAAGCGAGGCTCAAACGCTGCAAGGTCTGGCCCTGCTGGACCGCAATCGGGGACGGCTTGACGATGCTCGCCGTAATCTCGAAACGGCGCTGACCTTGTTTGAAGATGTGCGCTCTGGCGTCGGCAGTTCGCAATTGCGCAGTTTCTACATGGCTACGCGGCAGGACGCGTATCAGCTTTACATTGATCTGTTGATGCAATTGCACCGCGTGCAACCCGCTGCTGGTCATGACGCGCTGGCGCTGCAAGCCAGCGAGCGCGCTCGTGCTCGCAGCTTGCTGGAAACACTAACCGAAACGAAGGCGGACATTCGCCA
>DAOMFR010000278.1:0-2032 GCA_035429885.1 Blastocatellia bacterium | reverse complement strand
ATGATTCTGGCCCCCGCCGCCGACAAGCTTGCCAACCGCCGATTGCTGATCGTGCCGGATGGCGCGCTGCAATACTTGCCGTTTGCGATGCTGCCCGATCCCAATGATGAAGTCAGAAGGATGAAGGATGAAAGTGCGAGGCCTGGCATTCATCATTCATCATTCAGCCTTCAGCCTTTAGTTATTGGTCACGAAATCATCACCTTGCCTTCGGCTTCGACGCTGGCCGTAATGCGGAAAGAGCTTGCCGGACGCCAGCCCGCCCCGAAGATGCTGGCGATTTTCGCCGATCCGGTCTTTGCCGGTGACGATGAACGCCGCAAATCCAAACCCGCTCCAGCCGATTCCAAATCGGATAGCAAAGCAGCGCCAAAAGCTGAAACGCCTGACACCGTCGCAGCCGGACGCAACATCGTCCACGAAGAAGCAAAAGCTTTCGGCGGCGGAATTGGCAGTGGCAAAATGTTGATCCCGCGTTTGCCGTTCACCCGACAAGAAGCCGACCGGATTCTGGCCACCATTCCGAACTCGGCCAACCTGAAAGCCGTTGATTTCAGAGCCAATCGCGCGTTGGCCACTGGCTCTGAGATTGGCCAGTATCGTTACCTGCATTTCGCCACTCACGGATTGCTCGACGCGGAACGCGAAGGCTTGTCGGCGCTGGTGCTGTCGCTGGTAGATGAACAAGGCAAATCGCAAGACGGTTTTCTGCGCGTCCACGAAATCTACAATTTGAACCTGCCAGCGGAATTGGTGGTGCTGAGCGCCTGCCAAACAGGCTTGGGTAAGGAATACAAAGGCGAAGGGCTGGTCGGATTGACGCGCGGATTTATGTACGCCGGAGCCGCCCGCGTGATCGTCAGTTTGTGGAACGTCAACGACCGAGCCACTTCGGAATTGATGCCGCGCTTTTACCAGAAAATGCTGAAAGAAGGTCAAAGCCCGGCGGCAGCTTTGCGCAGCGCACAAGTCGAAATGTGGCGGCAGAAACAATGGGCTGCGCCGTATTACTGGGCGGCGTTCGTGTTGCAAGGCGAATGGAAATAGTTATGAAATCTTCTGCGGCGATGAGGGAATCCGGTTTCGATTCACGGTTTATGGGACAAGAGAGGAAACTTTATGAAACATCGTATCTGTTTGTTCATCGTTGTCAGTTGTCTGGTCATTTCCACGTCGGCATTCGCGCAAACCAAATCCAAGGTTAAGCCAGAGCCAGACACGGATCGTGGCATCGTCGCCGAAGAATT
This sequence comes from Blastocatellia bacterium, assembly GCA_035429885.1. Lineage (GTDB taxonomy): Bacteria > Acidobacteriota > Blastocatellia > RBC074 > RBC074 > RBC074. The sequence continues at coordinate 785 of DAOMFR010000278.1, read as the reverse complement.
TCTGAAAGCTCGTCCCGGCAAATCCAGCGCGAAAGCCAAAAGCGCCAAGTACGTGAGCACTTCGACCAAAGCCGCCGCCAAAGATTCAACCGGCGAGTTTTCTCAGATCGGGTTGACGGTGTGGCGGTTGCGCCCGGCCAAATCCAATGATTCCGTGCGCATGGTTGTCCAACAAGGCGAAGACGCGGTCGAATGGACGCCTGAACGAGTTTCCGCCGACACTCCGCTGCGACAGAACGATCGCATCCGGCTCAGTTTCGAAGCCCCACAGAACGGATACCTGTACATCGTTGACCGCGAACAATATGCAGACGGTTCGTTTGGCCAGCCGGAATTGATCTTTCCGACATTGCGCGCTCGCGGCGGTGACAATCGTGTCGCGGCAGGTCACATCGTCGAATTGCCCGGACAGGATGATCGCCCGAATTTTTTCACGATGAAACCGCGCCGCTCTGATGTCCGCAACGAAAGTTTGACCGTCATCGTGACTCAGCAACCACTCGAAGGAATCACCATTGGCGAAAAACCTCTGGCGTTGACTGCCGACCAAGTCGCGCAATGGGAAAAGACCTGGGGCGCTCGCGTCGAAAAATTCGAAATGGCCGATGGCGTCGGCAAAGCCTGGACCAAGGCTGAAAAGGATGCCGGAGCCAGCGCGACTCGGCAATTGACTCAGGAAGACCCCGGCCCTCAAACCATTTACCGCGTCGCGACCAAGCCCGGTTCCCCTGTGCTCGTCAATGTCGGTTTGCGGTATGCGCGTTCGCCTTCTGCACGCAAATAAA
>DAOMFR010000277.1:0-4744 GCA_035429885.1 Blastocatellia bacterium | reverse complement strand
CGCGATTCGCGCGAATTTGGCAAGCGAGGCAGTTTCACCACCAGCGGAGTTTCTCGCAACGACAAGTTGTGAAGCGTAGTTTCCACTTCGGGCAGGTTGTCGAAATTGTGCAGGTGCGCCGTCCGCGAACGAAGCTCGCCCGGCGTTTGCGGCCCTCGCAAGGCCAGCACAGTCATCACAGCATTTTCGGCTTCGTTGAGTTCGTATGACTTGTTAAACAAATGGCCATATTTCGGCACACGCGAATCGGAACCGTGAAAGGTGTAGGCCAGTTTCTTTTCGCGCAAACTATCCAGCGCTCGAACGACCGTGGCTTCGTCGTAACTGGTCACGGGATCGCGATGGTTTTTCTGGTTGCAGGCGTTGACCAGCGCGTTCAACGTCATTGGATAATAATCCGGCGTCGCGATGCTCTTTTCGACCAGAGCGCCGACCACGCGCAATTCGTATTCATTCAACACAACAGGCATGACACTTCCTCTTCAATCAGCATAAAACTTTTCAGATTCTTCGCCGCGTTAGCGGCGCTTGAATTTAGCCGTGGGTTTTCAACCCACGGAAGAAGCGATGATCCATTCTCGTCGCGTTAGCGACGACTGAATTCAATCGTCGCTAACGCGACGGGGTATTGGCTCGCACTTACCCGGCGTTAAAAACGCCGGGCTAAATTCAACCGTCGCGACGGCGACGAAGAACCTGCGGAACTCATTTCTTATAAATCTCTTCTTCGATGCGAGCGACTTCGCGGCCAATCGCTCCACCGACTTTCGGTTCGCGGTTTTCAATGACCGCTAACGCGAACTCTTCGATCAGCGGCAAGTGAATATTCGCATGCGGCGGATACTGTTCAATGAGCTCGCCTGCAATCGTTTTGACGCGCAACTCGCCACGGTTCAACACCGGAATGTGCAACGAACCTTCGCTGCCGAATATGTCCAGCGTGTCCTGGGATTCCATCGCCGCATGCGTGACCGTCAACGCGGCTTGCAATCCAGACGCAAACTCAAAACTGGCAATGCTGGTGTCTTCGACTTCGCGGTCGAACAGCGCACGTCCGGTCAGGCTTTTCGTCCGGCGAATCTCGCCAAACAGATTCATCAGCACTTCAATGCGATGGCAGCCGAAATCCATCATTGGGCCGCCACCTGCTTTGGATTTTTCCAGCAACCAGTGACGGTCTTCGCCGGGTTGCGGGTTGAACCGTTCAAAAGCGTTGATTTGCGCGACAACCGGTTTGCCGATTTCGCCTGCGGCAATCAAGGCTTTGGCTCGCTGGACGACCGGGTAAAAGTGCCGGTAATACGCGATGCCGAGCTTTACCCCGTTTGCCTGACACGCCGCAATCATCCGGTCGCATTCAGCAACGTTCATTGCCATCGGCTTTTCGCACAACACATGCTTTCCGGCTTCCGCGGCGGCAATGGTTTGTTCCGCGTGCAGATTCACCGGCGTAGCAATGTACACGGCGTCAATGTCTGCGTCCGCGATGATTTCTCGCCAGTCGGCGTACCAGCGCCGAGCGCCAAATTCACGCGCAAAACTTTCCGCCAAATCGGTTCGCGCTCGATTGACGGCGACGAGTTCGCAGGTATCCAGTTCGACCAACGCCGGAGCCACTCGCTTGCGCGAAATGTCTCCGCACCCAATCAATCCCCATCGAAGTTTGGTCATATTCAAACCGGGAGCGCGGACGTCCCCGTCCGCCAAATCACCGGGATCGCGGACGTCCCCGTCCGCACAATCCCCTATTCCTTCGCACGACTCACAAACTCGCCCGTTTGTGTGTTGATGCGAATCAATTCGCCTTCTTTGATGAACAGCGGCACGCGAACCACCAAACCAGTTTCCAGCGTTGCGGCTTTGGTCGTTCCACCCGAAGCCGAATCTCCGCGCACGCCGGGTTCGGAATCGGTCACGGTCAAATCAATGTGCGGAGGCAATTGCAACGCAATCGGATCGCCGTTGTATTTGCGAACCTGCAATGAGATGCCATCTTTCAGATAAAACCGGTCATCGCCCAACTGATCTTCAGTAAGCGCGAATTGCTCATACGATTCATCGTCCATGAAGTGATATCCGTCGCCGTCGGAATACATAAACGACGCGGGTGACAACACGACATCCGGCTCCGCAAATTTTTCACTCGTCTTGAACGATTTTTCCAGCACGGCATCAGTCAGCAAGTGCCGCAGTTTGGTGCGAACCATCGTCGAAGCTCCGCGCGCGCTGGGGCTGGCGAAAGTGACTTCAATCACGGTGTACGGCTGATTTTCGATTGTAATCAGCATTTTGCGTTTCAGTTCATTAGCTCCAATCAGTGCCATTGTTTCCTCAAAAATTTTAGTGATGATGAGTCAGGAAGGCGGACAAGATATGCTAATCTCCGGCTTCGGTAAACCGCTTAGATTGAGATTGGTACGGAACAGGGAGCGGTAGCGACCTGATGGTTCCGGCAACACACTCACCAGAAATGAACCGGGTTGCTACTGCTCTCCGTTCAGCATCACCATTACAATGAAAACAGACGTCATCATCATCGGCGCAGGCGCAGCCGGATTGTTCTGCGCACTGACCGCAGGCCAGCGTCGCCGCTCTGTGCTGGTAATTGAACACGCCGAAAAAGCCGGCAAAAAGATTTTGATCAGCGGCGGAGGGCGCTGCAACTTTACCAACCTGCACACCGCCCCAGATAACTTCATCAGCCGCAATCCCAACTTTCATAAATCGGCGCTGGCCAGATTTACGCCACAGGATTTCCTCGAACTCGTCCGAAAACATCGCATCGCCTATCACGAAAAAAAACTGGGACAGTTGTTCTGCGATGAAAGCTCGCAGCAAATTCTGGGAATGCTGATGGATGAATGCAACCGCGCCAACGTCGAACTTCGCGTCAACTGTCGCATTCAGTCCGTGGACAAAATCGGCGGCAACTTCGTCGTCGAAACCAATCAAGGAAGATTTGAAAGCGAGGCGGTAGTTGTCGCGACCGGCGGACTTTCGATTCCCAAAATGGGCGCGACGGATTTCGGCCATCGGCTGGCGCGGCAATTTGGGCTGAAAGTTACGCAAACCAAACCGGCGCTGGTCCCGTTCACACTGGCCGAAGCAGATCGAACGGTGTTCAGCCCGCTCAGCGGAATTTCCGTGGATGCGCTGGTCAAACTCGGCAAGCGGCAGTTCCGCGAAAATATTCTGGTGACGCATCAAGGCTTGAGCGGCCCCGCGATTCTGCAAATTTCGTCGTATTGGAATTCCGGTGAAGCAGTGGAAATTGATTTGCTGCCGGACGTGAACGCTGAAGAGTTTTTGGTCCGCGAGCGCGACAGCACCAAAGAATTGAAAACGGTGCTCGGCCAACACTGGCCGCAACGGTTTGCTCAATCGTGGGCGACCTTGAACGGCGAATCAAAACCGATGCGACAGTATTCCAACAAAGAGCTGCGAACCATCGCCGAACGCATTCATCGCTGGCGCATCATTCCGAACGGCACCGAAGGCTTCCGCAAAGCCGAAGTGACGGTGGGTGGCGTGGACACAGACGAACTCTCTTCGAAAACGCTGGAAACCCGGCAAGTTCCAGGATTGTTTTTCATCGGCGAAGTCGTGGACGTAACCGGCCACTTGGGAGGCTTCAACTTCCAATGGGCGTGGGCATCGGGCTTTGCTTCCGGCCAAGCCGTTTAGTGAATCAGCCCCAACGATTCGCGCAAGCGTACCAATTCCGCCTGCGGAAATTGAACTAACACAGGTTTCTTTTTCCCATCCAGCCACGACAACAATTCGGTCATTCGCGCGGATTCCATCGCCGTGCAACCGGCAGTTCCCTTTCCGGCTCCGCTCCAGATGTGCAGGAAGATACAGGACCCAGCGCCCGCTTCGGGCTTGCCGGCGTTGTGATCCACAACCGCTCCCCAGCGATACAATTCGTCATCACGCCGCATCTGTTCAGAACTATTCCAGTCCGGTTGGGCGACTTTATCGCGATCAACCAGCCGGTTGTAATAGGCCGAACGCACATCATCCACACATTCAAATGTCGGCGTCGCTTGCAAATAAGGCAATTTCACATTGGCACTTTCTTTCAATGACGCGTAGCCGAACGCCGCACTCAATTTGAAAATGCCCGCCGGAGCTTTTCCATCCCCTTCTTTCTTAACGGGATCCCCCGGCTTGGCCAACGTGGACGGATCGCCGTGCAAACCTTTTCCCCAAGCCAACCCGTTGCGACCGACAACGACGGGAATTTTGCTGCCTACGACCCGCCAAGGATGCTGGCTCGATGGGCGTTCATAACGCAACAATTCCCCATCCACTGCATTCCAATCGCTGGTCGTCACCAAAATCATTTGCTGAGATGAAGCCAGAATATTTTTCAAAGTTTTTGGTTGGGAGTGATTCGATTGCTGGCCCCAAACCGGCTCAAGCGCAACGCCCAGGAAGAGAATTACGACTAGCAAACACCTCGTCACGCACTTCATTTCGCCTCCTTCGCATGATGAAACCTGGGATAAACCCAAGTTTCACTCCAATCACACAACATCATTCAGCGAGTTTGAACAGGGTCTTGACGGAACCAATGAACTGTGGGAGCATACGCGCTCGTTTCGGGTGACAATCATTGCTTCTTCGTGATTTCAAGCCTGCAAACATTGCTCGAAATCAATCTTTGCATTGAAAAATTTCTGAAATGGCGGCGTAGCCAAGTGGTAAGGCAGAGGTCTGCAAAACCTTTATTCATCGGTTC
>DAOMFR010000276.1:0-4873 GCA_035429885.1 Blastocatellia bacterium | reverse complement strand
ATTTCTTTTTGTTTCGGGTCTGGATCGAAATAACGATCTTCGGGCAAAAGCAGTTTGTCGGTCACGATGTGCTCCTGATGTTGAAGGATTGAATTGGTTTTACCAAGTAAGCCGGATGATAACCGAAGCTCCGCGCCGCGCTCAAACTGAAAAACCAGGCTTCGATCAAGGAACCAAAAAGAGGTGACGGCACAAACGAAAATAGCGAAAAAGACGGAAAGATTACTGCGAGTACACTTCCGTATGTTCCGTTCATTCCGTTTGTGCCGTCATCTTTTTTAGCCTCAACTGAATACTCAAATCGTGACAACAACAGCTTTCCGGATGAAGTCTGGATCAATCGTGACGCCGATGCCCGGTCCTGAAGGAACGCGCATGATTCCATTGACGCTTTTCAGCGGTGACGTGTCGCACCTGACCGGCAAGGTTTCGTCCTGATCCTTGAATTCCTGATGCGGCCCGGCGTTGGGCACAACCGAAGCGAAATGCGCGACGTACAAATACCCCAAATCGCCGCCAGACATGTGCGGGGTGCATTCCAGTCCGGCGGCTTCGGCCATGCGCGCGACTTTGATCGAGCGGCAAAATCCGCCGAAATACATCAGGTCAGGTTGCACAATGCGAGCGGTGCGGGTTTCGATGATGCGGCGAAACCCGCGCAAACTGGATTCCTGTTCGCCCAGTGCAATGGGAATTTTCAACGAACCCGCGATCTGTCGCGTTTCGTCATAGTAATCAAACGGCACAGGCTCTTCGAAAAATCGGAATTTCTGTTCCTCCAACAATCGGCCAATTCGCACAGCCATCGGCACGTCATACGAACCATTGGCGTCGGCGTAAATCGTCATCGCATCGCCAAAGGTTTTGCGCGTCAGCGGAATCACCGCCAGATCGCGTTTGGTCGAAGCGTCGTCGTATCGCATGCGCGCGCCCAACCGGAACTTGATCGCTTTCGCGCCGGTTTCGGCGACGACTTTTTGCAGGTATTCGATCTCGGCTTCCGGAGCGTTGCCGCGATTGCCGCTGGCTCTGTACACGGCGATGTCTTTTTTGATGACGCTGCCGAACAACTCGCCCAGTGGTTTGCCCGCCACTTTGCCCAGCAAATCCAGAATTGCGATTTCCGCGCAGGCGACCGAAACCCAGAATGGCAATCCCTGCCATTTGTAGTTGGAATCTTTCAGGTACACGCCCGTCAGGAGAGTTTCCAATTCACGCGCATCGCGGCCCACGAACGACGGCAACACTTTGTTCACCAAAATCGGATACGTGTTCGTCACGACGGGCGTATGACACACCGACAAGCCTTCTGCGCCATCCGTTGAACGCGCTCGCACCAGAAAGTGTTTGCCGGTTTTCAGTAACTCCAGGCTGGCAATTTTGACCGGCTGTTTGATCAGGTCTGTTCGCAACACAGGCGCGGCCCACACCTTGTCGAGTTTTGTGGCCAGCTCTTTCGAGCTTTGCTCGCCGGCAGAACCCGCTTCCGGCGCAAGCCCCAGTGCGCCAGCTGCGGCGGCAGTCTTCAGAAATTCCCTGCGATAGTGGTTCATGATTCATCTCCATTGATGAGTGCGGTGCGTAATTTGGCGGGCGCGATCATCATCCAGGCTTGGCGTATATGCGAACCGAGTTCGCCATCCTTCACACGATCCAGTTTGACGCCGATCCAACCGCGCACGCCGACGTAGGGCGGCTTGAAAAACTTGTCCGGTTCGGCTTCGATCAGCATTTCCTGCACTCCGGCTGGAGCCGCACACCAAATGGCGATGCGCCCGTCGTTGTGGTGATTGTCCACAAACATCACGAACGTTTTTTTCTTCACGAAAAACGTCGGCGAACCGTGCGAAAGCTTTTCGGTGACTTCCGGCAATTCCAGGCAAAACTGTCGGACACGAGCAAGGTGATCTTTTTTCATAACTGCGTCCTCAAAGGTGAATTGGTGCGCCGGTTGTAGCCGCAAGACCGCCAATTTTCAAACTTTCATGGATTTTGTTCTGTGCAAGTTTAAGAGGCTGCGCTACACTCCGCGCGCATTTTTGGATTCTGACAACAATTCACGCGGGTGTGAATGCCAACAACGAATAAAACTACGTGGTGTCCCTCAGCAAAATCATCCAAACCTACAAGGGAAACTATGACGAAAAAAACTTATCTAGCGATGTTGTTAATCATGCTGTTGAGCTTGCTGTCGGCAGGGTGCATCAGCGTTGAACAGGAAATCTTTCTCGAATCTGACGGCAGCGGCGACATGGTCATGCACCTTTCTTTGCCGGACATTCCCGAAGAGCTGATGAAAAATTCTCCCGCCGCCAGCGCAGGCGCAATGCAGCCCGATCCGAAACAGATGATCGAAGAGTTGAAGCAGAAATTTTCGGCAGGATTGCCGCCAACCGTGCAATTGAAAGAAGCCAAAGAGGTCAAACGCAATGGCGCGTTCGGGTATTACATCGTGCTGCATTTCAAACAACTGAGTGATCTGGAATCCGCGCTGGACAGTTTTTCCAAAGAAGGATTGGGCGAACAAAAACCCGGCGAACCACAGAAAGCCAACAATTCCTATTGGAAAGTGGCTCAGGAAAAACGCGGTAATCTAACCGTCATCACGCAGCGGATGTTCATTGATCTGGCGGATGCGTTCGACTCCAAATCGCCGGAAGCCAACAAGGAAAAGCCTGCGGAACCGGCTGCTGCGCCAATTGAACCGGCACCTGCTCCGAAAGCGCCGCCGAAACAGCGAGCCACGAAACGAACCGGACGTGCAAGCGCTTCTGCGCCTGAAAAGGCAGAAGACCCGCCGTCTCCGCCGCCAGCGGACATGTCAGCCGACTTTATGAAGGGGATGTTCGAAGGACAAATGATGGGCATGCTGCTTTCTTCCCTGTTCAAATTCCGCTTCATCGTGCATGCGCCCAGGAACTTTACCGAAACCAACGCGGATATCGTATTGGGCGGAAAGACCGCCATCTGGAACGCATCGTTCGGGGCTTTTATGGACGAGAAAAATCCGAAAGAGAAAAAAGTTCTGGAGATGAAGGTCATTTACTGAAACTGACGAGTGGGGCAATTTTTCAAATTGCCCCTTCCCTTTTCACAACAACCTCTCTGCGCTCTACTTTCCCTCTGTCATAAAAGCCCATTTGACGTCGCGGTAACGCGCGTTCCCGGGCAAAGCCGCTTCGCCGATCCATTTGCCTTGCGCATCTTTTTTCACCTGCAACGAAATCCATGTGAGCGCACCGTTTTCATATTCAAACGTTTCCCCATCGTCATCGTACAAATTGAACCGGCCTGCGCTGGTTCCGTAATGGCGCACTTCCAACGGCAGAATTTCTTCTTTGCGCGGAGCGCGCATCGCCGCCGGAATCATCGGAATCAATCCGCCGTCTCTGACATACAGTGGAATGCGATCCAAGCCCGGCGTGATGTCAATCACCTGGCCGTTCCCCGCCAGCTTGCCGGAATAAAAATCGTACCAATTGCCTGCGGGTAAATAGACTTTGCGGGAAGTCTGTCCCGCAAACATCGGCGCAACCAGCAAATTGTCGCCGAGCATGAATTGATCCTTGATTCCCTGCTTTGCGGCGACAGCGTACGGATTTGCGGTGGAATCCAGCTTGCCCGCCGCGGCTTGGGTCGCCTGCACAAAATCATCCACCAAATACATCGCGCGAATCGGCGGTTTGCCTTCAAAGTGATACTGAGCGAAGGCGGTGTAAATGTAAGGCAGCAACTGCATGCGCAATAGGGCAACTTCGCGGACCTGGGGTTCGACGTCCTTGAACGTCCACGGCTTGGTTCCGTCCGACCAGGCGTTGAGCATCGCCATTGGCGAAAAACAAACCGATTGCATCCGGCGCAACCATTCTTCGCCGGATTTGGACGCGCGCACTTCGGGAGTCCACAACACACCGGCAAAACTGCTGTTGACCAGCGCCGTGATGAAATCGCGGTGGTCGTAATAATCGTTGTAAATCACATACGGCAACGCTGAAGCTCCGGCATTGGAACCTCTGACCAATCCGTACGTCCGCTGATTGCGTTCGCGAAACCATTCGGCAGTCAATCGTTGCAACATCAATCCGTACACCTGCCGCATCTGCTCTCCGTCAAATCCCGAAGGAAAGCGCGCCACATCCGGCCACAACCACTGATCGTATCCATCCACTTCGTCAATCTTGTAGCCGGACACGCCGATGCCGATGTGCCGCGAAAGGAAAAAGTCTTTGTACGCACGCTGCACACTGTCGAGCGTAAAGTCCGGAACCAACCCGTTCCAAACGTTGTGTGTGGCGGTGTACGGTTTGACGGCGTTGTAAATCGGCGAATCCGGCGAGATGTAGGGATTCAGCCACAAGTTCAACCGAACGCCTTTTTGCAACATTTCACGCGCAAACGCTTGCGGGTCGGAAAAGCGTCCTTTATCCCAATCGAAAGAACAGGGATAGGATTTGGTTTGCCATCCCGGTTCCAGGCCGATGAAATCCAGCGGGAAGCCGTGTTCAGCAAAGGAGGCGACTTCGCGACGAATGTCGTCTGCGGTCGAAAGCGTGGGCACGCGTTGCGTAAAGCCCAATCCCCATTTCGGAGGCAACACTCCACCGCCGTTGAACAAGTTGTATCGCTGGACAACTTCCATCGGCGAACGCCCCGCGAACAGAAATACCTCCACGCCCTCCGCCGGAACCAGCATTTCGACCGAATCAGAAATGGGCTGCGCTTCCCAGGTGCGATCCGTGTTGCGATCTTTGATCTTTGGCGGACTGGCGCTGTCGCGGCGAAGTCCTGTTCCAGCGTACACCGTGATGTAGCGCGCCGAGTTGACCAGCACGCCATAGCCTGCGCTGGAAACATAAAACGGCACCGGCGCATG
>DAOMFR010000275.1:0-4929 GCA_035429885.1 Blastocatellia bacterium | reverse complement strand
CGGCCACGACATCGGGTTTGCCATCCTGATTGAAATCTCCCACCGCCACGCCATAAGGATTCGCTCCGACGGTGTAATTGACTCCGGCTTGTAAGGTGCCGTCGCCATTACCAATCATGACGGTGAGGTCAAACCCGGCTCCGTATGCGACAACCGCGTCATCCTTCCCATCGAGATTGAAATCGCTCAGGGCGACTGCTCTGGGGATATTCCCCGCCACGAAATTGGCCGTGGCTCCAAACTGCGGCGCAGGGCAGGAGGCAAACGCAGTCAGCGGGGCCGCCGCCGCAGGCTTCAGCCCGCGCCATTGCGCCAGACCGATAAGCAAGGCTGCGAGGGTTAACGCGGAACAAATCAGGACGGAGCGAGACGTGGGCTTTCGGCTGGTGAACATGGACGATTCTCCTCTGGTGGCAAACAAATTTTTCGGATTGTATGGATTGCATGCCTCTTAGCGAGATTTCCGATTGCGCGGTCTCACCCCCTCGCAAATATTTTTTCGTAAATAATCGGGGGCGTTTTGACAAGTTTCACCACCGGCGAATTTCCGTTGCCTCTCCGGGGCAAACCTGTCTCGAAAAATTTACAGATCGAATTCTTCTTCGCCGCCCTGACCTGCCTATAGCGTTCGCCGGGCTGATGGTAGAATCCGCGCTCCACAATGTCCTCATTTACTGTAACAGGAGCGAAAAGCACGATGACCGAACCTTCCGCGCCGCAGCCCGTCACGCTGCTGCTGCAAGCCTGACGGGCGGGCGACCAATCGGCCCTTGACCAACTGCTGCCGCTGGTCCACGCGGAGTTGCACCAATTGGCGCAGCGGTTGATGCGCCGTGAAAATCCGGGGCATAGCTGGCAAACAACCGAATTGATCCATGAAGCCTATCTGCGTTTGGTCGGCCAGCCAGTGGCCGAATGGCAGAGCCGAGCGCATTTCTTTGCCGTCGCTTCGCAGGTCATGCGCCATCTGTTGGTGGATCACGCGCGAGCGCAGGCCTACGCCAAACGCGGTGGCGGCAAGACGCAAATCTCTCTGGACAAAGTGGCGGTCGTTACGCCGGAACGGCCTGACGAATTGCTGGCGCTGGATGACGCTCTGAATCGGCTGGCAGTAGTGGATATGAAGAAGAGCCGCATTGTCGAACTGCGGTACTTCGGCGGCCTGACGGTGGAAGAAGTGGCCGAAGTGCTGGGCGTCGCTACCATTACAGTCAAACGCGAATGGGCTAAAGCGAGACTCTGGCTTTATCACGAATTGCAAACAGGAGGGGCGCAATGACACCGGCACGCTGGCAGCAAATAGATCAATTGCTGGACACCGTGCTTGACCTGCCCGCCGCTGAACGCGCGGCGTTTCTGGCCGAGAACTGCAACGGTGATGAAACCTTGCGCCGCGAAGTCGCGCAGATGCTGGCAGCAGACAATGAATCCGTCGAATTTTTTGAAGCCGGACCGGTGGGAACGATGGCCGAAGTGTTCCAGGGCCAGACCATCACGGACCTCGGCGGACAGAAGATCGGGCCGTATCAGCTCCTCAATGAAGTTGGGCGCGGCGGCATGGGCGTGGTTTACCGTGCCGTCCGCGCTGATGACGAATATCGTCAGCAAGTGGCGATCAAGCTGGTCTGGCCAGGTCCACAGAATGCCGAATTGCTGCGGCGCTTTCGGCGGGAGCGCCAGATTCTGGCCAACCTGGATCATCCCAACATTGCGCGGCTGCTGGATGGGGGTAGCACGGAACAAGGCTGGCCGTATCTGGTGATGGAATACATCCAGGGTGTGCCAATCACGCAGTATTGCCAGCAGCGAGAGTTGCCGTTGCGTGAGCGGCTGACGCTTTTCCGCGATGTGTGCAGCGCGGTGCAATACGCGCATCAGAACCTGGTCATTCATCGCGACCTGAAACCCGGCAACATTCTGGTCACGCCCCCGTCCGAAGGAAATACCGGTGAAGCGAAGCTGCTGGATTTCGGCATCGCCAAATTGCTGGACCCGCAACGGCACCAGATCACGGCCCATCCCACCCGCACTGGCCTGCAATTGATGACGCCAGAATACGCCAGCCCCGAACAAATGCGCGGCGAGCCGATCACCACGGCCAGCGATGTTTACAGCCTTGGCGTGCTGCTTTACGAACTCCTGACGGGCCAATCCCCGTATCGTTTCAAAAACCACGTGCTGCCCGATATCATTCGCACCGTTTGCGAAGACGAACCAGTGCCGCCCAGTGCGGCTGTCGAAAAAAGGATGAAGGATGAAGACGGAAGGATGAAAAAGATTCCTGCCACACTTCATCACTCATCCTTGATCATTCATCCTTCCACGTTACGCGGCGATCTGGACATCATCGCGCTGACCGCTTTAAGCAAAGACACAACGCGCCGGTATTCGTCGGTCGAACAATTGAGCGAAGATTTGCGGCGTCATCTGGCCGGGGAACCCGTACTGGCGCGCGCAGCTACGTTCGGTTACCGCATCGGCAAATTTGTGCGCCGCAACCAATTCGGTGTGACCGCCGCTGTGCTCATTCTGTTGACGTTGATCGGCGGAATTATCGGCACAACCTGGCAGGCACGTGTGGCGCAAGCACAGGCGCGTGCGAACCGCCGTCTGGCTTACGCCGGACAGATGCATCAGGCCGTGCAAGCTTGGGAGATCGCCAACATGGAGCAGCTGGGCGATTTACTTGAACAGTCCAGGCCGCTGCCCGGTGAAGAGGATTTGCGCGGCTTCGAGTGGTATCACCTGTGGCGGCTGGCCCATCGCCACGGTGAACGCTATAGCTTGCCGCATCCCAGCGATGTTTGGGCAGTGGCTTACTCACCTGACGGCCAGCGTATCGCTTCGGCTTGTGCCGATAACAAGCTGCGCGTGTGGGAGGCAGCCACCGGGCGCTTACTGGCCACGATCAACGGACACACGGGGAACATCTGGGCAGTCGCCTTTTCACCCGACAGCCAGCGCATCGCCACTGCAAGTGGGGATCGAACGGCGAAATTGTGGGACGCGGCTACGGGGCGCGAACTCGTCACCTTCAACGGCCACACCAACCAGGTGACGTCATTGGCGTTTGCGCCAGACGGCAAGACGCTGGCCACCGGCAGCCGCGACACCACGCTGAAATTGTGGGATGTGGGCTCGGGCCGCGAACTCCTCACAACTCCAAGCAACGCCGGTTGGGTCAATGCCGTGGCGTTTTTGCCTGATGGCCGACTGCTGGCCACGGGGCACGCCAAGCCCCCAAACCTCAAATTGTGGGACGTGGCCACGGGCCGGGAGTTGCATGCGTTCAATGAGTTAGCGAGTGCCGTTTCGTCGGTGGCATTTGTGCCGGATGGAAAGAACCTGGTGGTGGGTTACCGAAACCGCCTAGCGCAACTGTTTGAGGTCAGCAGCGGCAAACTGCTGGCAACGTTCAAAGGCCACGCCGGTGAGATTCGAGCCATAGCGTTTTCGCCGGATGGAAAAATGCTGGCGACCGGCAGCGCTGATCGCACCGTCAAGCTGTGGCGGGCGGCGACGGGTGAAGAGTTGGCCACGCTCAAAGGCCACCTGGGCCAAATTTGGTCACTGGCTTTCGCGCCGGATGGCAAGCGCCTGATCACCAGCAGCGATGACCACACGGCCAAGCTGTGGGACATTCCCATTGCGCTGGAATTCACGGCACTCAAGCTTCTCGGTGGTCAGTACGCCTTTGCGACGTTTTCACCCGATGGGCGGAAGCTGGCGGCAAGAGATTTCCCCAACATTGCCAGGTTATTGGATGCTGCCACCGGCCAGGAATTCGTGATCCTCGCTGGGCAAGCTGATGAGGTACTGTCGTTGGCCTTTTCACCTGACGGGAAAAGGCTAGTCACTGGACAGAGGGGCAGCACGGCGAAGTTGTGGGATGCGTCCACCGGTCAGCAACTCGTGACTTTCAAAGGTCACACAGCATTGGTCATTGCTGTGGCGTATTCACCCGATGGTCATAGGCTTGCTACGGCTAGTTGGGACAAAACGGTGAAGGTCTGGAAGGCGGATACGGGGCAGGAACTCTTCACGTTCAAAGGACACACCAATCTGGTGCACGCTGTTGCCTTTTCCCCGGATGGTAAACTTTTGGCTTCCGCCGGTTACGACAACACCGCGCGAATCTGGGACAGTGCCACAGGCCGGGAACTGGCGGTGCTCAACGGTCACACGGAGCCGCTGCTGACGTTGGCCTTTGCGCCAGATGGGAAACTGCTGGCAACTGGCAGCGCCGACAATACTGCGAAGCTGTGGAATGTCGCGACGGGACGCGCACTCGGCACCTTCAAAGGGTCCGCCGGTCACGTCAAATGTCTGGCGTTTGCGCCGGATGGCAAACGGCTGGCAACGGGCAGCGCCGAAGGGATGGTCAGGTTGTGGGATGTGGCGACACAGCAGGAAATCATCGCGCTGAAAGGCCACGACGATCTGGTCACTTCCGTCACCTTCGCGCCGGATGGCCAGACTCTGGTCAGCAGCGGTGCAGATGGCATTGTGCGGTTCTGGCGCGCAGCGACAAAGCAGGAAGTCGCAACAGCCAACAAAAAATAGATTGCCAATCCGATTACAGTTAGTAATTAGGGAGATTCACTCATGGATTCATTTGGTTGCCCAGTTGATTGAGCGATGCTCGAATGCGGACTTGTGTCTTTTCTCCCATTCCCTGAACGCTGTCCAAGCCTCCGCCCGCGACGAATTTGGCGAAATCGTCCAGGCTGGTCAGGCAGAATTGTTCGTACAAGACTTTCAAGGTTTTGATGCCGACGCCGTCCACTTGCAACAGGTCGAGCGTCGTTTCGGGAATGGCGGCTTTGGCTTTTTCATAGGCGCTGAAGGTTCCCGTAGTCAGCAAATCGCCAATCTTTTTGCTGATCGCTTCGCCGATGCCGGGCAATTCGCGCAAGCCGGACACGCCGC
>DAOMFR010000274.1:0-4945 GCA_035429885.1 Blastocatellia bacterium | reverse complement strand
AACTCCACGGACAAAAAACAAGCCGTGCGCGACATCCTGATCGTCAAAGATTGCCAGCAACTTCTGAAAGCCAGCCGATACGCTGAGAAGTTTGCAACTGCGGTACCATCTCAGAAATAGAATTTGGTTAACCGAGGAGCACCCAAATGCCTTCTGTCGCTAATTCCGAAACAATTGCTCACCCAGATGGCCGCGTCGAATTGCGGGATTATTCGACGATCAACTCTAGCCCGCTCTACAACGAAGATCTGGCGCCGGTTCCAGTCGCCAAGCGAGATTGGACGACGTATAACTTTGCCGCGCTATGGATTTCGATGGCGCATTGCATTCCGACTTATATGATGGCGTCGGGGTTGATCGGCGCGGGGATGAATTGGTGGCAGGCGCTGCTGACGATTCTGTTGGGCAACACGATCGTGCTAATTCCGATTCTGCTGAATTCGCACCCCGGCACGAAGTATGGAATTCCTTTTCCCGTGTTTGCACGCGCGGCATACGGAACCTTAGGGTCGAATCTGCCTGCGTTGATGCGGGCGTTCGTGGCTTGTGGATGGTTTGGCATTCAGGCGTGGATTGGCGGCGAAGCGCTGCATACCTTGTTCAAGGCGATTGTCCCAGCGTGGCCAACTCTGTTAGGCGGACCCATTGGCGGACACACGCCGACCGAATGGATTTCGTTTTTGTTGTTCTGGGGCCTGAATATTTTCATCGTTTATCGCGGGATGAACCTGTTGCGCTGGGTAGAAAACTGGGCTGCGCCGTATGTATTGGTGATGACGGCAATTCTGGTGGTGTGGGCGATCTGGCGAGCTCATGGCTTGGGATATTTGCTAAACGAATCGGGCAAGTTTCATACCTTTGGCGAATTCTGGCCGGTGTTTATTCCTTCGCTAACGGCGATGATTGGGTTTTGGGCAACGCTTAGCTTGAACATGCCGGACTTCACGCGTTTCGGGCGCAGCCAGCGCGAACAAGTCGTCGGGCAGGTCATCGCCTTGCCGACGACGATGACGATTTTTGCCGCGATGGGCGTGATTATTACTTCGGCGGCGGCGGTGATCTTTCCACAGATGAAAGCATCGGAGTTATGG
Source organism: Blastocatellia bacterium (assembly GCA_035429885.1). Lineage (GTDB taxonomy): Bacteria > Acidobacteriota > Blastocatellia > RBC074 > RBC074 > RBC074. The sequence continues at coordinate 3,854 of DAOMFR010000274.1, read as the reverse complement.
GATCCAATCAAAGTCGTCGGGCAGTTCGACAATGTAGTGGTTGTCGCGATTTCGATGTTTACCGTGGTCGTTGCCACTCTGGCAGTCAATATCGCCGCCAACGTCGTTTCGCCCGCCAATGATTTCGCCAATGCTTTTCCGAAGCTGATTTCGTTTCGTACTGGTGGTCTGATTACCGGCATCCTGGGCATTTTGATGCAACCGTGGAAGCTGCTGGCCGATCCGTCGGCGTATATCTTCACGTGGTTGAATGGATATTCGGGTGGATTGGGTTCGATTGCCGGCGTGCTGATCGCGGATTACTGGCTGGTTCGTGGCAAGCAATTGTCGCTTGGCGACCTGTATCGGGTGCAGGGGATTTATGGGCGTTCCAACTGGCGTGCTGTTATGGCAACCATTGTTGGCTGTACCCTGGCTTGGATTGGGAAGCTCGTTCCATCGTTGATGCCTCTTTACGATTACGGCTGGTTCGTTGGTTTCGGTGCTTCGGCATTGATTCATTTTGTGTTGATGAAAGCATTTCCGCCGGAAACTTCGTCAACGGTAAAAGCCTAAATACTTTGAAGCTGAAAAGGAGAGTTATGGCACGAATTGTGAAATGTGGATTGATTCAGGCAATGCATGCAGGCCCGACCGACGCGCCAATCGAAGATATCAAGCGCGCCAATATAGACAAGCACCTAGGCTTTATTGAGCGAGCTGCCCAACAAGGCGTGCAGATTCTGTGCATGCAGGAAGTGTTCACAACACCGTATTTCTGCGCCGAACAGCAAACGCGCTGGTACGAAACGGTTGAAAAAATTCCTGATGGGCCCACCGTCAAGTTGATGCAAGAACTTGCCAAACAATACGGCATGGTCATCGTCGTGCCGATTTACGAGGAAGAATTCACCGGCGTGTATTACAACACCGCCGCCGTGATTGACGCCGACGGCAGATATCTGGGCAAGTATCGCAAGAATCATATCCCCCATGTTGCGCCAGGGTTCTGGGAAAAGTTTTACTTCAAGCCGGGCAATCTGGGGTATCCGTGTTTTGACACAGCGTTTGCGCGAATTGGAGTTTATATCTGTTACGACAGGCATTTTCCCGAAGGCGCGCGCGCGTTGGGATTGAACGGAGCCGAGATCGTGTTCAATCCTTCGGCGACCGTCGCCGGATTGAGCGAATACTTGTGGAAGCTGGAACAGCCCGCGCACGCTGTCGCCAATGGTTATTTCATCGGCGCAATCAACCGTGTCGGCGTCGAAGCTCCGTGGAATATCGGCGAGTTTTACGGGCAGAGTTATTTCTGCGATCCGCGCGGCCAGTTTCTGGCGCAGGCCAAACGCGATGAAGATGCGCTGGTGGTCGCCGATTTAAACCTGGACGTCATCCGCGAAGTTCGTAACACATGGCAGTTTTTCCGCGACCGACGGCCAGAAACGTACGGTGCTTTAGTTCAGGGATAAGCGAAATCCACTTCTTTGGTGAAGGCGAACGATGAAAATTTTGTTTCCAATTTTGTTTTGTCTGTTGGTTGCGATTGCGCCTGCTTTGCCAGTGGTGCAGACGCAATCGTACGACTTGATCATTCGCGGTGGGCGCGTTCTTGATGGCACTGGTAGCGGCTGGTTTCGTGCCGATGTTGCTCTGCGCGGAGACGCCATTGCCGCGATTGGCAAACTTGATGGCGCGACGGCTCGGCGTGTGATTGAAGCGAATGATCTGATTGTCGCGCCCGGTTTCATTGACATTCATTCGCATGCGCGGCGAACGATTTTTGAAGAAACCAAGGCCGAAAACTACATTCGCCAAGGCGTGACCACTGCCATCGAAGGTCCGGACGGCAGTTCACCGTTGCCGCTCAAACCTTTCTTTGACCAGCTTCGACAGGCGCGCATCGCCATCAATATGGGCGCGCTCGTTGGGCAAGGCTCCATCCGCGAAAAGGTCATCGGCTTGGTCAATCGTCGTGCGACGCCGGACGAAATCGAAAAGATGAAGGCGTTGACGAAAGAAGCGATGGAACAGGGCGCGCTTGGGTTGAGCACCGGGCTGTTTTACGTGCCCGGCAATTACACTCCAACCGAAGAGGTCATCGAACTGGCTAAAGTCGCCGGGCGAATGGGCGGCATTCACACCTCGCACATGCGCGACGAAGCGTCAGGCGTGCTGAAAAGCGTGGAAGAAACCATTGCCATCGGCGAACGCGGCGGATTGCCCACCCAGGTCACGCATCACAAAATCATTGGCAAAGACAATTGGGGGCGCAGCGTGGATACGTTACGTCTCGTCGCTGAAGCCCGAGCGCGTGGCGTGGATGTGACGATTGACCAGTATCCTTACACGGCTTCCAGCACAGGCTTGGCGGCGCTGTTACCGCAATGGTCGCAGGAAGGCGGCCAGCGCGAACTCGTCAAACGCCTGGAGGACGCGGCGACGCGTGCCAAAATCAAAGCTGCCGTCATTGAAAGCATCAAGTTTGATCGCGGCGGTGGCGATCCGAAAAACGTGTACATCGCTCGCTGTGCCTGGGATCAAAGCTTGGAAGGGAAGAATCTGGCGGAAATTACTGCCGCGCGTGGACGGGCGGTTTCGATTGAAAACGCCGCCGAAACCGCGATGGAAATCGTCGCCAAAGGCAGCGCATCTGCCATCTTTCACGCCATTCACGAAGATGATTTGGTTCGGATTCTGAAAGACCCGCTGACGATGATTGCCTCCGATGGCGGCGTCGAAATTCCCAAACGTGGCGTGCCGCATCCGCGCAGTTACGGAACGTTTGCCCGCGTGCTGGGCGTGTACGTTCGCGAAAAACGCGTGCTGACGTTGGAAGACGCCGTGCGCAAAATGACTTCGCTGCCTGCCGCTCGGTTGGGATTGCAAGATCGCGGCTTGCTGCGACCGGGAATGAAAGCAGACATCTCCATTTTCGACCCGGCACGCGTCATTGACCGCGCAACCTTTGCCGACCCGCACCAATACGCTGAAGGCGTCAATTATGTGATCGTCAATGGAATGATTGTGCTCGATAACGGAAAGATGACAGACAACCGCTCCGGACAAGTGCTGCTTGGCCCGGCAGCGCGCCGATGACACTCAACCACAGGAGACAGGCCGAATGTTTGAATTTGCAATCACCTTCAAACCCGATATGACTCCGGAACGCATCGTCAGTTTGACGCGGCAAGCGGAAGCCGCCGGGTTCGATTACGGCTGGATGTTCGATTCGCATGTGTTGTGGCAGGAACCGTTTCCGCTGATGACCTTGATGGCGGCGAATACGCAGAAGATGCGAATCGGGCCTTGCGTGACGAATCCTGCGGTGCGCGATTGGACAGTGACGGCCAGTTTGTTTGCCACGCTCAACCGCATTTCGGGCGGGAGAATGGACATTGGTATTGGACGTGGAGACTCGTCGCGCCGAGTGATGGGCAAACGGCCGACGACGCTGGCCGTGCTGGAAGAATGCGTGCAAACCATCCGCGATTTGTGCAGCGGCAAACAAATCAATTACGAAGAAAAAGACATTCAGATGCCCTGGGCTGACGCAGGAGTTCCACCAGTTTGGGTTGCCGGCTACGGGCCAAAAGCCTTGCGCTGCGCGGGCAAAGTTGGCGACGGTGTGATTTTGCAATTTGCCGATCCGCATTTGATCAAATGGTGTTTGAACTTTGTCCGCGAAGGCGCAGAAGAAGCCGGGCGGGATTTCAGCAAGATCAAAGTCATGGCTGCGGCGCCGGTTTGGGTGTCGGATGATCTGGCCACAGCGCGCGACCACGTTCGCTGGTTTCCGGCGTTGGTTTCCAATCACGTCGTTGACCTGGTTTCCAAATACACGCCCGAAGAATTGCCTCCGGAACTGGTCGGAT
>DAOMFR010000273.1:0-4981 GCA_035429885.1 Blastocatellia bacterium | reverse complement strand
CCTTTCAATCCTTTGTAATCCACCAGCCCTTCGGCGTTGATGTATTTGCGCGTCAGCCGATCGTAACTTGAGTAATCAATCTGCTGTGCCACAACGCTGCTTGTCATCAGCAACAGCAACAACCCCAAAAGAATTTTGCTCGCGTTCATTTTTTCCTTCCTCCTAATGTTTTGACGAAAAAGAAGTGTACCTGCACGGTTTCGCGCCTACTGTAAGACAAGCCACGTTGTGTGAGAAATGCCTTGCGCCGGATGACTTCGGCGGCGGCTTGCGGCAGAATGCGCGCCATCGCAATAGAAAAATCCGCCACAAAAAATCCACGGAGGCTTTTCGATGAACCGAAGAGTGAAATTTGTTTGTTTGCTGATCCTGGCTGGCTGTTTTGCTTTGCAGCCAAATGCCGATGCTCAAAAGAAATCTACCTCTTCGTCGGCGAAAAAACCGGCGGGGAAAATTGACGACGCCGCGTTGAAACAGGCTGACGCCAAAACCGGCGAATGGATCACCCACGGACGCGATTACGCCGAAACGCGATTCAGCCCGCTCAAACAAATCAACGATGCCAACGCCAAGGATTTGGGCTTGGCGTGGTCGTTCGACACACAAACGGATCGCGGATTGGAAGCCACTCCGATCATCGTGGATGGCGTGATGTACGCGACCGGCAGTTGGAGCATCGTCTTTGCGCTAGATGCCCGCACCGGCAAACAGTTGTGGAAATGGGACCCGAAAGTTCCGCACAGTTATGGCCCGAAAGCCTGTTGTGACGTGGTCAATCGAGGCGTTGCTGTGTACAAGGGCCGCGTTTATGTCGGCACCTTGGATGGCCGGCTGGCTGCGCTGGACGCGGCGACAGGCGCACCTGTTTGGCAGGTGGTGACGGTTGACCAAACCAAGTCCTATACAATCACGGCGGCTCCGCGCGTGGTCAAAGGCAAAGTGCTGATCGGCAACGGCGGCGGCGAATACGGCATGCGCGGATACTTTTCCGCGTACGACGCGACGACTGGAAAACTGGCATGGCGGTTTTACACCGTGCCGGGCGACCCGAAAGAAGTGGTTCCCGCCACAATGAAACCTGCGATGGATAAGGCCGCCAAAACCTGGAATGGCGAATGGTGGAAAGTCGGTGGCGGCGGCACCGTGTGGGATTCGATGGCATACGATCCCGAACTGGATTTGCTGTATGTCGGCGTGGGCAACGGTTCTCCGTGGAATCAACACGTGCGCAGCCCCGGCGGCGGCGACAATTTGTATTTGTCTTCGATTTTGGCGGTCAAACCCGACACAGGCGCGCTGATGTGGCATTACCAGACGACTCCGGGCGACACATGGGACTTCACGGCGACTCAGCACATTGTGCTGGCCGATCTGATGATTGGCGGCAAAGCGCGCAAAGTGCTGATGCAGGCTCCGAAAAACGGATTCTTTTATGTGCTGGATCGCGCCACCGGCGAACTGATTTCCGCCGAACCCTATGTCACCGTCACTTGGGCCAAAGGCATAGACAAAAAGACCGGTCGTCCGATTGAAACCGAAGGCGTGCGATACAAAGATCGGCCCATCGGCATGCAACCCGGCCCGCTGGGCGGACACAATTGGCAACCGATGTCTTTCAATCCGCAAACCGGATTGGTGTACATCCCCGCGCAGGAAACAGCGTTCGGGTACGGACAGGAAGCGGGCTTTAAATTCCGCGATCGCGGCTGGAATACGGGCGTGGATTTCGCCATTGTTAAAGATCCACCGACCGCTTTACCGACGGGGCATTTACTGGCGTGGGACCCGGTCGCGCAAAAAGAACGCTGGCGAGTTCCGTACATCGTCATGTGGAATGGCGGCACGCTGACGACAGCGGGCAATCTGGTGTTTCAGGGAACGGCAGATGGACGCTTTGTCGTTTACAGTGCCGACAAGGGAGCAAAGCTGTGGGAAGTCACTGTTGGAACGGGCGTCATCGCTTCACCGGTGACGTATGAACTCGATGGCACGCAGTACGTTTCGGTGATGGTTGGCTGGGGCGGAGCATTCGCGTTGACCGGCGGCAGCATCGGTTTGCCCGCAACTCCGGGCCGGTTGCTGACCTTTGCGTTGAATGGCAAACAACAGCTTCCGGTTATTGCGGCGAAGCAACCACCGCTTCCCGCTGCCATTGAATTGAAAGCCTCGGCGGAAATCATTGGCAAAGGCGGGGACCTGTTTGCTCGCAACTGCGCTGTTTGCCACGGCTTGGCGGCGCTGGGCGGAGGCGGCGTTTTGCCGGATTTGCGCTGGTCAGCGCCAGCAACGTTTACCAGCTACGCGAAAATCGTGTTGGAGGGCGGACTGATCGGTGAAGGCATGCCGTCGTTCAAACACGCGTTGAATGCTGACGATGTCGAAGCAATTCGCGCTTACGTCATCAGCCGTCGAAACGAACTGACGGCAAAGAAATAACTGGTTCATGCAAACCTCTATCGGCGGCGGTTTTTGGAGTGCTGCGCCTTCGGCGCAGCTTGGGTAGTCGTTTCCACCAGTCAACTCTCGACGATTCCCAAAGCAATGAAAACTTTCCGCACTGTAAAGACTGCCGCCATTTCTGTTCGGGCGTTAGTTGCCACCACCGATTTGAGAATGCAATGCCAACCACTCGTTTCGCCACATTCTGTTTGCTGATTGCAGCAATTCCTTTTTTGATGTTTCCAGTAATGACCACACATGCTCAAACCAACGACGTTCTGACTGCCGAAGGAGTCTCGCGCGAACTCGCCCGCCATCGCGCGGCGCGCATTTCCGATGTGCGTTACGGGCTTTCGATTGAATTGAAACCCGGCGCAACGCGTTTTACCGGCAGCGAAGAAATTTCCCTGAAACTCGCCGACACGGCTTCGCCAGTGATCGTGGATTTCCGGGATTTGGATGCGACTGGAAAACTGATCGAAGGCACGATTCGCAATGTGACGGTCAACGGCAAAACGGCAACAGGTCTCCGTCAAACCAATGGGCACATTGTCTTGCCCCGTGAGTTATTCACCGTCGGTGACAATTCTATCAAGCTCGATTTTGAATCCGGCGTCGCCACCGCAGGCCGTCCCGTAATTCGGTACAAAGACCAGGACGACGGCAGCGAATACATCTACACGCTGTTCGTGCCAATGGACGCCAGTCTGGCATTTCCGTGTTTTGACCAGCCGGATTTAAAAGCACGGTTTCGGTTTGCCGCTGAAACTCCCGAAAGCTGGATGGTCATTGGCAACACGGACATCGTTGAAACGAAAGCCGCAAATGGCAATCGGCAAACCCAGCTTGCCGAAACCAAACCGATCAGCACGTATCTGTTCGCGTTTGCCACCGGGCCGTTTAAGGAAATTGCCGGGAGCAAATCGCCTACGCCGCTGCGCGTATTTGTGCGCCAATCGAAACTCAAACGCGCACAGGAAGAATGGCCGGAAGTCGAACGATTGACGCGCGACGGGATGAAACATTTTGTGGAATTCTTTGGCCACGAGTTCCCGTTCACCAAATACGATCAAGTGCTGATTCCGGGATTTGCTTACGGCGGGATGGAACACGCCGGAGCAACGTTCCTGCGCGAAGATTCCATCCTGTTTCGCACCACGCCGACTCAGAGCGACAAATATGGCCGCGCTTCGCTGGTGCTGCACGAACTGGCGCATCAATGGTTTGGCGATTTAGTGACGATGCGCTGGTTCGACGATTTGTGGTTGAAAGAAGGCTTCGCCAACCTGATGGCGTATCACGCGATGGCGGCGATTTACGATCCGGCGCAAATGTGGCGGCGCTTTTACCAGTCGCACAAACCCGTCGCCTACGGCATTGATTCCACCAAAGGCACCACGCCGATTTACCAGGAAGTTCGCAATCTGAAAGATGCCAAGTCGGCTTACGGCGCGATTGTTTATCAGAAAGCTCCCAGTCTGTTGCGCGCGCTTTCGTTCGTTCTCAATGCCGGAGGGGCCGAAGACAAGTTCCGTGACGCCGTCCGCCTGTTTTTGAAAGAACACGCTTACGCCAACGCCGAATGGAGCGATTTGATCGCAGCCTGTGAACGCGCTTCGGGGCAGAAACTGACAGCGTGGGCGGACGCCTGGATCAAGCGCCGTGGCATGCCGCAAATTGATGTGGCAATGAGTTGCAATGCAGGGAAGATCGAACGGTTGGAATTGACGCAACACGATGTGCTGAGCGAAGGCGGCGTCTGGCCCATCAACACGCAACTGTTGCTGGCGTACGACGGCGAAGCTCCCGTGAAAATCCCCGCCACGTTCGACACGACGCGAACCACCATTACCGCAGCCGCAGGCAAAAAGTGCCCGGCGTATGTGTTCGCCAATTCCGGCGATTACGGATATGGCCGCTTTATGTTGGACGCGCGCAGCCGCGCGGCGGTGATGGAACGCATCGGCAAGGTCGAAGACGTGTTGCTGAAAACCATGCTCTGGGGCGCGCTGTGGGATTCCGTGCGCGAAGCGGAGCTGAGTCCAAACGAATTCGTCGTGCTGGTGTTGAAAACCTTGCCGACGGAATCGGACGAAGAATTGACGCAAACCTTGCTGGGCCGAGCCGGAACTGCGTTTCAACGCTATCTGTCAGAACAACGGCAAGCGGCCATCGCGCCGCAATTTGAAGCGTTGTGTTTCGACCGGATGACCAAGGCGTCAGAACTCGGCTTGCGCATCACGTACTTCCGCGCCTTCCGCAGCGTGGCAACAACGGCCTCCGCCCGGCAACATTTGAAAGACATTCTGGCGGGCAAACTCATCATTCCCGGCGTGGACATCAAACCGCTGGACCGCTGGCAAATCCTTCGCGTCCTGTTGGCGCACAACGACGCCGAGGCGTTGGCGCTGCTCGACGCCGAACGCAAACGCGATGTTTCCGACGATGGACGCAAACAGGCTTATATTGTCGAAGCCGCTCGCGCCGACGCCACGATCAAGCGGCGTTATTTCGACGATTACACGCAAAACAAATCCGTCGC
>DAOMFR010000272.1:0-5090 GCA_035429885.1 Blastocatellia bacterium | reverse complement strand
AATAACACAGCTTCATGAACGCCCAGGTTTTTGTGGATGTGATAGACGCCTCCATTCAGTATGCCTTCAAAACCCGGCGTCAAATGCCCCAGGTATTTTTCCGACAGCGTTTTCAGCGAAGTCAGCGCGAAATCTTGATACGCGCGCGCTTTGGTTCGGTCTGGAGTTACTTCGGCCAAATCCAACAAGCCTGACGCGGCAATCGCGCACGCCGAGGTGTCCACTTGAGTTTTGGCTAGCGGGCCACTTTCGGGCGCGTCGTAATCCCACGGCGTGACTCCGTCAGCAGGCGTGTTTTCCAAATAATAATCTGCATTGAGCATCGCCGTCTGCAAGTAATCAATCTGTCCGCTTTGCAAAAACGACCGCGTGAAACCATATAGCGACCATGCCAGCCCACGGCTCCAACAGGAATCTCCGCGAAAACCTTGATGCGTTGACTGGCGCAAACATTCGCCAGAGTTCAGGTCGAAAAGCGCTTCGTGCGAAGTCGATCCGTCTCCGCGAACCAGGGTGCGTCGCGTCGTTTGGCAGTGTTTGTGGGCGATGTCCAGCAGATGCAGGTCTTCGGTTTCCAACCCCGCGTGAAAGATTGTGCCGACATTCATCATGATGTCTATGAACAGGGAAGCCGGTTCGACAAACGAACGCAGGTACTGCCCCTTTTCCATAAACCGCATGGCCATCGTTTTACCCGCTTGAACCAGCAACGGCTGAATGTGTTCGGCTGGCCCGCCGAGTTCCAGCCAACGCAAATGCGTCGAAAAGAACAGAAAACCCAGATCGTGAACAGCTCGGTCATACTGACGTTCTTCCAATGGCGTCGTATAACGAATTGCAGCGTTTAACCAGTCTTCATCGCCTGTGGCTTCGGCAAAGATGAACATCATTCCGGGGTAAAACCCGTCGCACCAATGCGTCCATCGTTTGCGATCCTGACCGAACTGCCCGCTTACGGTATACATCGGGTAATAATCCGCGGGGTATTTTTCCAGCAGGGAACTGACTTGGTCTTGAGCAAAGCCGAACGCATTTTCCAGCGTTGTGAGTAAGGATTCTTGCTCGTGCATTGAGCTTGGCATTTCTACATTCTCCAATAAATTCGGCTGACAGCAGCAAAAGCCACTGTCAGCCGTGAGTTAAAGGTACGGGTGATACCTCAAGTGTTTTGGTTCAGGTAAATTTCTAGTCGCCGGATATGGAAACAGCGCCGGTTCCTTCTTCTTTTTTGCTGTTCAAGCCACCAAGCTGAACCAATTTCTGTTCGGCTCCAGCTTTCTTCAGCACCGATTGCATATACAGTTTTCTCATTGCGGCCTGCTCTTCTTTCGCCGTTTGCGGCAGCACGCCTTTTTCGCGGCCACGAGCAGAGTCTTCAGCATTGACGTTCAACCGATGATCCTGGTCAGTCAAATTGACACTGTGGTTGTTGGCGAAAATCTCGTGACGACCATGTTCCTGATACCACTTTGCGACTGTGGCATTCTGGTGCATGTTTTCGATGATGTTGCGCCAGCCAATTCCGGTGTTGTACGCGCAGAAACTGATTTCGCCTTCTTGCGTGCCATACGGAATGATGCACATTTCAGTGCGGCGGAAATCGTAGTTAAACAAATCCTGGAACCACATTCCCGCGATAAACAGGAAGTTCCAGCGATCTTTGCGACGCTTTTCAACGTCTTCGATTGTGCGAGTCGGATCGGATTTTCCGTAATCCTTACCCGACAGACCAAATGTCTTGTCGAATTTCTGCAACAGATCGGTCAGTTTGAAATGTGTAGGCGCTCCGAAGGAGTTGTAATTCTTCAACAACGCCAAGCCCATCATAAGCATTGAGAATTTCTTGCTACGCGCGGCGTCGGTGATGTTGCGCATGTCTTTGATCAGGCCAGGAATGTTGATGAAATCCGGGACGGGTCTCATTTCCTTGGTTTCTTTGTCGACCATCACCGCAGTGCCTACGCCACAATTCGGGTGACAGCCGCAGCTCATCTGTCCCCATTCACGATCCGGGCCGTGAGCCATATCGGCAAAATCGGCAAAGGCCGACATCAGCGAAATTGGGAACCAGTCTTTGTGCGGGTCAGTGATGCCGACCTGCTTCTTCACGTCGTGAGCCATGTGCGACAACGTGTAGCGTTGGCGCAAGCGGCGATCATCCGTGATGTCTTCGTCGCGTCCGGTGAATGATACCGGCTGGAACGAAATGAAACCGATCTTCTTCGGATTATCCAACGCGAACCGAATAACCGGGCCCACTTCGTCATTGTTGACGGTGTTGACCAGCGTCGTTACAAGCACGATTTCGACACCTGCTGAGTGCAGATTATCAATGGCTTTCAGTTTTACGTCGAACAAATTGCCAACTTGACGGTGGCTGTTCGCTGCGTTGCCGATGCCGTCGAATTGGAGGTAAACGTAACGCAAACCGGCTTCAGCGGCTTTGCGGGCGAATTCTTTGGATTTGGCGAATTCGATTCCGTTGGTCGCGGCTTGCACGGAGTTGTAGCCCACTTTACGCGCATAGCGAACCGCATCCAGGAAGTAAGGCGACAAGGTCGGCTCACCGCCGGAAAACTGAACAGACATCTGGCGGCGCGGTTTGACCTGAATGGCGTTGTCCAAAATCTCTTTGATTTCTTCCCAAGACAATTCGTGAACGAAGCCGACTTGGTTGGCGTCCATAAAGCAAGGATCGCACATCATGTTGCAGCGGTTGGTCAGGTCAATCGTCAACACAGAGCCCCGTCCATACTTGATTGTGGAGGAAGCGTGATGGTGGACGTGTTCATCGTTGTGAGCGTCAATGTCACGGCCCGGATACATTGTTTCAATATGCTCCAGGAATTTCGCGTCAACTGCCATCATGTCTTCGATATGGCCGTGAACCGGACAATCCTTCAACATCCAGATTTCGTTGTTGCGTTCGATGATCGTCGCTTTGATTTCGCCTGGGCGTTCCTGAATTACCTGCCAAGGGTCTTCGCCATTTTCGATGATGCGAGTGCGTGCCTCTTTGACGCACTTCGGGCAAAGACTGTCGGTTACGCGCGGCCAGCCCAATGTCGGTTTGGTTTTCTGCCAGGATTTTTGGAGGGGTTTATCCGACCATTTCGGAATGAAGGATTCGTTCGGGTTGAACTTATTGAAGAACTGAATTGTGTTGAAAGCCGCACCAGAAACGGTCGAAAGGGCTTTCTCAAAATATTTGATTGGTTTATGCATTCGCTCTCCTCGTAATTTCTACGTTCTGCTTGGGTTTACTTCAAAAGCGCGCCCAGGGGACACACATAACTCTAAGTCAACTTCGCTCAGCTTTATTGGTTTGGTCGCTATGCTCAGTTGGCCGATCAGTCTTTCAATTGCCAGAGACTTTGACCGGACGTGAAACTCTAAAAATGACTGTTTTATGTTTATTAGTCAGAGGGTAAATCTTCAAACGCACAACTAAGCACATATCAGGCCACAAACAGGCTCATGCTGAAATAAATTTCTTGAAAGGGACAGGGATTACAATCTAAGCACCTAAAGTGTTGATTAGCTTGGGGAAAATCATTTGACTGATTCAAGCCCTGAATTGAAATTCTAGGATTTATTTCTCAATAAGGACGTTGTTTAGCCAAATCCATACAAATAGAAGGGATGGTTTGAGTCAAAAAGGGGAAAATGTAGCGGCATTCTCAGAAAGTGTAGCAAGATGACCTGCGAAGGTTGCGATGGGAAGCGGTTACGAATCGAAATGACCGTTGAGGCAGGCAAGGGCGAAGTTGTCTTGCCTACCTCGCATCCGGTTATGACGGATAGCTTGGCGAGAAGATGGGATGATGACTGCTGCCGCAGCTGTCGCGTTTATTGAAATTGATCCCCATTTGCCCAATGCCAACGTCAGTGGCTAATTGAGTGAAGACTTGCAACCAACCGTTGTTAAGTGTCGGGACGAAAGTTTCAAAGCTCGGCGAAGCCCGCGTGAAGTTGTCGCTTAACTCTCTTCAAGTCTTGTCAGCAACAGGTCTCGCGTAGCGGTAATATTCATTGACCGGCTGAGCGACGATTTTCTGAACTCTCTGGCGCAGAGCTTCAATGTCGTTCTTATTCAAGCCAGCTGTTTCAATCGTGTCGTGCATGTACACAGTGATTTGAGCGGGGAAGAGTTTCCAGTCGCCTTTCCGACTGAACTCAAAGGCACCGACGATGCTCATTGGTGCTATTGGGTAACCGTACTGAACGGCCATCCGAAATGCCCCCGGATTGAATTCTTGGACAAAGCCGTCCAGCGTCCGCGAGCCTTCGGCAAAAACGATCAGGCTGACTCCCGAATCCAGCCGTTCACGCGTCAGTTTCATCATCTGTTTGTACTTGGCCAGATTGCCTTCGGGCGGGACTGGAACATTACCGAATCGGCGCATCATCCAGCCGTAAGCCGGAATTTTGAAGTGAGACTCGTGCTCCAGGCCGCGAACGAATTGCGGAATTGCGGAATAAATGATGAACGCATCCCACAGGTCAATGTGGTTGCAAATGAAAAAACTGGTGCGGTTCTGGTCGAAGCCTGGCGAGTATTTGACTTCAAAGTCGACCCCAGCCAGCCGCAAAATGTTGCGAAACAGCCAGCGTTGAGGTCGGTCGTTTTTGCGGGGATCGATGAACACTCCCATCAGAACCAGTACCGAACACACCGGGAAGAAATGAGCGATGCTGATGATCCAGACAATGATCGAGCGAATGCCGTAATAAGCTTTCCGGAAAAAATTCAGCGACGCCCACGCGTGGCTGGGATGATTGCGAATGTCAGAGCGAATAATCATAAGCAGGTGGTAGGTGGTAGGTGGTCAAAGCCTTGTTTGCAACGAGCAACAAGTCACCTACAACCTATTTCAAACCATAACGTTCAAGGCGGATGGCAGCACTTCCAGTGATTCCATTTCCACTGTCATCACTTCGCCGTCAACCATAATGTCCATGGGTTCGCCGAAATCCATTTCGATTCGTTTGGCTTGCCCAGTCCAAATTAGCGGATGATGAATGTGCGACCCGTCGTAACACTTCGGAAAATTTTTGATGAAATCGAATCGGTCTGCCGACCAGCGAAC
>DAOMFR010000271.1:0-5187 GCA_035429885.1 Blastocatellia bacterium | reverse complement strand
CTCGTGTTCGCGAAACGATGGCATCCACCGCAGCCTGATCCTGGCTGTCGGCGACTAAAACGGCAACGTCTTTTACAGCACCACCTATTTCCGCTTTCACAGCTTCCAGTTTCTGACGGTTGCGACCTGCAATTGCCCAGCGCAACTCACCCGGCTTTAAGTTTCGGGCGAAGTACTCAACCGTTTGCTTGCCTGTGAAGCCGCTGGCTCCGTAAAGCACAACATCGAAATCGCGATTTTCCATTGAAGCGTGAAGCCTTTCGTGAATATTCAAGACCGCAGGTAGGAGGCGCCGTTCACATCCACAATGCCGCCCGTCAGAAAATCTGTTCCCTCTGAAGCCAGGAACAAAACCGTTTTGGCGACTTCTTCGGGTTTGGCGACTCGTTTGAGCGGGCTTTGGCTGCGAATGCCATCGCCTTCCGCACTGTCCAAACGGTAAGCGACTCGTTCGGTTTCGACAAACCCCGGCGCAATGACGTAAACAAAAATGTTGTGCGGAGCAAGAGCTTGCGCCAGCGATTGGCTCATTGCGTTCAAAGCGGCTTTGCTGGCACCGTAGGCCGGGGCGTCCGGTTCCCCCCGAAAAGCTCCGCGCGAAGAAATGTTCACAATTCGCCCGCTTCCCTGCTGAATCATTTGCTGAGCCGTGCAGAACGAAACGTTCGCCGCTCCAATCAAATTCGTGTTGAGCGTTCGTTGCCACGAAGCTTGCCAATCTTCATAACTGACTTTGGCAATTGGATGAGCTTCGAAGATGGCGGCATTGTTGACCAGTATGTCCAAACGACCGTGCTGGCGAACGACAGCTTCGACAAGTTGGCTGACTTGGGAGGCATCGGTGATGTCGGCTTGATGGAGCGAGTGCGAATCACCAGCCAGCGAATCAAATGCTTTTTCTGCGGCTTCGCGATTGGAATTGAAATGAAGCGCGACCTGCGCTCCAACTTCGGCAAATTGTTCGGCAACGACTCGCCCAATTCCCCGAGCCGCACCTGTAATCAAAACCACTTTGCCATCAAATCTCATCCTGTAACTCCAGACGCTTTGGTGACGAATTCATCCCAATAGCTCTTGATGGCAATCTTGGCCAGCTTCCACATTTTGCCCCACTGGATGTCGCCTTCTTCGCCGTAAATCAACTTGCGAACAATCATATCGCGAAAGGTTTTGCCTTCTCGGCGAATCATAAATTCCTTGGCGTACGGCTTGGCTACGTCAAAGAAGCTGAAGTTCGGATCCATCGCGATGCCGATCCCTTCCAATGTCATGATTGCGCGCATCACATAAGTGAAGTGCGGCGGAATGCGGAACGGGTATTCGTAAATCACTTCGGCCAGTTCGTAGGTCAATTCCTTGAAGCGAATCTCGCCAAGTTTCAGATTGAAATAATCGGTAAAAAGTTTTTCGACAACCGGTTTGATGACTTCCTGATCTACGGTCGAGGCCAGAAATTGCAAATTGATCAAATCCTGTGTCAACCCTTTGGTGTCTTTTTCGACAATGTGGAAAAACGCGTCAATCAGCTGGCTTTGCAGCTTGGGCGTAATACGCCCGACCATCCCGAAATCGAAGAAGGCCATTCGACCATCATCCATCACGCGCAAATTTCCCGGATGCGGGTCGGCGTGAAAGAAACCATCTTCCAGCAATTGCTTCAGATATGTTTTGGCAATCAGTTTGATGACATCTGGAGGATTGACGCCGCGTTCGCGCAAAGCCTGAAGTTCCAAGACCTTCAACCCGCCGATAAATTCCATTGTCAGCACACGCGGGCTTGAATGCGACCAGAAAATCGTCGGCACATACACTTCGCGCCATTTGCGGAAGTTCGCACGGAAGGTTTCAGCGTTCTGGCCTTCCTGAACGTAATCCATCTCTTCAAAGATCACATTCGCAAATTCACCCAGAATGCCTTCCCAATCGATGCCGCGAATGACTTGCGGAAAGCGCATCATAAACTGCGCAATCTGGCGCAGAACCGCAATGTCAAAATTGATGGTTTTTGCTAAGTCAGGCCGCTGAACTTTGATGGCCACCGTTTCGCCGGAATGCAGTCGTCCACGGTACACCTGGCCAAGCGAAGCAGCGGCAATCGGTTCCGGTTCGATTTCGGCAAACAACGCATCAATCGGTTTGCCCAATTCGCGTTCGATGATCTGCATCGCCACTTCGTTTGCGAAAGCCGGAACGTTATCTTGCAGCTTGCTCAGTTCTTTGATGTAAGCCAGCGGCAGCAAATCCGCGCGAGTAGAAATAGACTGACCGATCTTGATGAACGTTGGGCCAAGTTTCAGAAGCTGGCGGCTGAGCCATTCGCCTTGCCATTGCAAATGCTTTTCTTCGGATTCGTCTTTTTTCCCGATGAACCAGCCTCGATGATAGGCGAAAACAAACAGATGGTAGAGCGTGAAAGTCCAAATGATTCGTGAGGCGCGAAACCATCCACGAATGCCATTTCCTTTGATCTGAACTTTCGGATCGTAATGAGCAACATTGGCCGCCGGAGCCGCGACGAGCAGTCCAGGTTCTTCGGTCAGAACTTTCACTTGGCCGTTGGTTTGAAGTTTTTCGATCTCTGCTGTTGCTAAAGCCATTTTCCCCCTTAAACCGAAAACAAGAACAGGGAGTCATCATTTGGGCAGAAGTCCGAATTAACTCACTACCCTTACGCCGAAGCTATACGAATCATACAAAGCTTAAGTTGCGCCGGGCAAACTTGGAATTGAAATACCTGACTGCGCGGTCTCGGTCGCGGGTGATTTGCGCGCGAAGTTCGTCCACGCCGGAAAATTTCTTTTCTCCGCGCAACCGGTGCAGCACCCGAACTCTGATCGTCTGGTCATACAAATCCTGGTCAAAATCTATCAGGTGAGTTTCCACTTTCGATTCCAACTCACCACCGAAAGTCGGGCGTTTGCCGATGTTGGTGACGCTGCGTCGCCAAATGCCATCAACCAAGGCCAGTGTGACGTAAACTCCGTCGGCGGGCAAAACTCGATTTTGAAGATCAAGATTGGCGGTCGGGTAAAGCAATTGTCGTCCTATGCCATGCCCGCGCATAACGACACCTTCGATACCGTAAGGGCGTCCCAACATTCGCCTAGCCACATTCACTCGCCCAGCTTTGAGCAGCATTCTGACCATCGTAGAGCTAATGCGATGCCCTCTCAGTCGAACTTCTGGGACTTCATCGGCGTGAAAGTTGAACTGGCGGCTGAGCTGTTGCAGCAACTCAATGTTTCCCCGGCGCTGGTTTCCAAAGGCAAAACCTTTGCCCAAATACACTTCGCGCGCCTGTAACCCGTGCACAATGAACTTTTCAACAAAATCCTCGGCGGATAGCGCCGCCAAATTTTGGTTGAACTCCAAAACAATGATTTGCTGAATGCCTAAGGACGCCAATCCTTCGGCCTTTTGATTAAAGGTTTGCAGCAGCGGCGGCGCAGTTTCAGGTTTCAATACCTGGCGAGGGTGAGGGTCAAAAGTGATCAAGGTAGGCACGGCGTCAGCCAGCAAGCTTCGTTCAACGACGGTGCGAATTATCGCCTGATGTCCCAAATGCAAGCCGTCGAAAACGCCCAGGGTCAATACCGTTGGGCGGCGAATATCAGCATTCTCAATACCGTGAAAGATTTCCATTTGCCAGTTCGCAGTCGCAGTGAGTTACAAACTAAAATTGGATTTTTAATCCGTCATAAGCCGGCTCAACTCCGTCCGGCAGAATCCGGCTCAACTCCGAATGTTTGAAATCGTGGCCCATGTGCGTCAACAACGCTCGGCGTGGTTTCAATTCGGCAATGTAATTCAAAGTTTGATCTAGATGCAGGTGAGTTACATGCGGTTTGAATCGCAAAGCGTCAATGATTAACAAGTCAAGGCCATGTAGTTCAGCCAAAGAATGTTCAGGAATAAAGTTGCAGTCAGTGATGAAGGCAATTTCGCTCTTCCCGTCGCTGAACCGAAAGCCTGTGACGGGCAACTTTCCGTGAATCACATCAAACGGTGTGACTTGTAAACCACACGCTTCAAACTTCCCTTCGATTGTGTGGGGGACAATTTGTGCCAACCCTCCACCCACATAAGTACGCTCGAAAATGTAATAAAAGACTCGTCGAATTCCCTGCCAGGTAATTTCGCTGGCATAAACCGGAACCGGGCCGTGGCGAAAGTTAATGGGGCGAATATCATCCAAGCCCAAAACATGATCGGCGTGGCAATGCGTGATCAATAACGCATCCAAACGATCAATTTTTTCTCGCAAGGCTTGTTGTCGAAAGTCTGCCGAAATGTCCACGACCAATCGTTGGCCGTCGTGTTCAATCATCAGACCGGTTCGCGTTCGATTGTCTCGTGGGTCGTCGGACTGACAAACCTTGCAATCACAACCGATCATAGGAATGCCAACTGAAGTCCCAGTTCCAAGAAAAGTGATTTGCATACTGAGCCGAATGCCGAACCCATCACCACCTTAACGTCTCAAGGACACAAACTGGGTCTTTAGCTCGGACAACAATTCATCGAAGAATTTGACTTCGCCAGGTGTCAGGTTTCCGTTGGTCTTTTCGCGCAGCAGCATCAGCAGATCAATCGTTTCCTTGGCGGCCATCGCGTCCACCTGACGGCGCCCTGTTCCAGGGTGTTCAACCAGGCCAAGATAAATAAATGCCGACGAAGCAATGTTCATGACAAATTCCGTGAACATTGTTTGTTCTGGCATAACATCGTCATCATCCGGAAATTGTTCTTGGATCTGCGGCTCCGGTTCGACGGCAATTGGTTTAGGAATCGGTTCTGAGACTGGCGGCGGTTCGGGAATCACTGCGTCATCACGCAACGATCCGTCCGGATTGAAAAGGCGGCGGTCAGTGACCTTAAAAGCAGACTGGTTCTCTTCGGCCATATATTGATCTAGCTCCTGCAAAATGATTCAAAATTTGGTAGTGGTCTAAAGTTGCGTTGCTGACTTTCGGCATTCGCCTAATTAAAACGGGATTTGCGGGGAATATCCAACGAGGTGGCCTTGCTAGATGCCCTTCGCCGTTTCGCTTCCGATTGCGCTCAGGTGTTCCCGCCAATGCCTATCAGAACGGCGCTGTGTCTTGTTTAATCCCTTTTGTAGCTCTGATATTTTTGGTGGATAAGGTCTATTAAGCACATAGCCTGTGCCGTCCCCAAAATCTAACA
>DAOMFR010000270.1:0-5258 GCA_035429885.1 Blastocatellia bacterium | reverse complement strand
TGGCCGTGTGGTCAAAGGCATCAGCTTTCTGAACTTGATTGATGCTGGCGACCCGGTTGAACAAGGTGCGCGCTATGACCGCGAAGGCGCTGATGAACTGGTTTTCCTGGACATCACGGCCTCATCGGATCGGCGAGAAATCGTCGCCGACATGGTTCGCCACGTGGCAGATCGCGTCTTTATTCCGTTTACCGTCGGTGGAGGCATCCGCACAGTGGACGATGTTCGCGCAATCCTGATGGCCGGAGCAGACAAGATTTCCGTCAATACGGCTGCGGTGCAGAATCCGAACCTGATTCGCGACGGCGCGGAAAAGTTTGGCGCGCAATGCATTGTCGTCGCAATTGACGCCAAGCGACGAAAGGACTCTGACAGTCTGGCCTGGGAAGTTTATTTGCACGGAGGCCGCACGCCGACGGGAATTGATGCTGTCGAATGGGCGCAGCAGGCGGCGAACCTGGGCGCAGGAGAAATCCTGCTGACCAGTATGGATTGCGACGGACATAAAGACGGTTATGATTTGGAACTGACTGCCGCCGTCGCTGACGCAGTCAATATTCCTGTTATTGCTTCGGGGGGAGCGGGGAATCTGGAACACCTTTACGACGCGCTGACTGTCGGAAAAGCGAGCGCGGTGCTGGCGGCTTCGATCTTTCATTTTGGTGAATTCACCATTGGTGACGCTAAACAGTACCTGCGCGAGCGCGGTATACTGATGCGGTAATCTTTGCCCCTCACTTTTAGCAAGGAGCATTTTTCGAATGAATTGGATATCAAGAAGTTCGGTTCTTTTGACCGTGATAGTAAGTTTAACCTTTGTGGTTATTGGGCAAAACAAACCTGCCTCGCCGCCAGTTCAAGCTCAGGAAGTAAAATACGACGGTCATGAAGTGAAGCTGGCGGGAACGCTGTTGTTTCCGAAGTTGGAGGCTGGCAAACGCGCACCGGGAATCTTGATTGTCGCCGGATCCGAAGCGACGACGCGCGACGGAGTTGAAATCGGCGCAGCCAAACAACCAGTTTACCGTGAATTGGCGGAGCATCTGGCGGCGCGCGGATTTGCTGTGTTGCGCTACGACAAACGCTGCGCCGGACAAAGCGAATGCAAGAAGGCGACCGTGTTTGATGATTACATTGACGATGCTCGGCTGTCAGCGGAGTTTTTGAAAAAACAACCGCAGGTTGATCCAGCAAAAGTCTTTCTCTTTGGGCATAGCGAAGGTGGTTACATTATTTCCAGTATTGCCGCTCAGGAAGACGCCAAATTTGCCGGAGTGGTTTTGGCTGCATCTCCTGGTCGCCACCTGCATAAAATCTTGCGCGATCAGTTGAAGACCCGTATGACCGAAGCGGGAAAAACGCCCCAGGAGCTTGACGCTTATCTCGCGAAATTCGACCGTATTGTTCGCGGAATGCAGGGAGGCTTGGCAGAGTTTCCTGGTGAGAAATTGGACGCGAAAGATCCGTATGACGCAGTGTTGATTGGATTGATCAAACAGCGAGACATTGTTGCCAGCTTGTTCATTAATGACCCGCTGCAGATTGTGAATAACATCAAAGCTCCGACGCTGATTTTGCAGGGAAGAAAAGACATTCAGCTCGCTGTTAAAGACGCACAGTTCATTGAGGAAGCGATGAAGCGCGCTTCGCATGAAGATGTGACATTGCAATTGCTGGATGATGCTGACCACTTCCTGAAAACGAATAAAGGCCCTGTGACAGAGGCTTCTCAAGCTGACACCGCGCGTCCGCTGGATGCCGTGATGCTGACTATTTTGACCGATTGGCTGGTGAAGAAAGCGAAGTGATGATTCAGAATCTAAAGTTTGATGAGCAAGGTTTGATCACATCCATTGTGCAAGACGACGCGACGAATGAAGTCTTGATGGTGGCTTACATGAATGCCGAAAGTCTGGCCAGAACCATGCAAACCGGCCAGACCTGGTTTTGGAGCCGTTCGCGGCAGGAGCTTTGGCACAAAGGCGCAACTTCCGGCCACACGCAGCAAGTCATTGATATCCGATTGGATTGCGACGGTGATGCGCTGTTGGTCAGAGTTAAACCTGACGGCCCGGCTTGCCACACAGGCGAACGCACCTGCTTTTATCGCGGAGTCAATGAGCCTGAAACAATACCAGAACAAGCTGGCAAACCGGCTTCAGTCATTCACCAAGCGGATTCGCCCCTTTCGCTGGTCAACGTGGCGGCGATGGATTTGGGTATTCTGCTTCAAGATTTGTTTCGGCTGATTCAAGAACGCAAGGATCAGCGTCCCGAAGGTTCGTACACAACGTATTTGTTCGACAGCGGCCTGGACAAGATTCTAAAAAAGGTTGGCGAGGAAGCTGCCGAAACCATCATCGCTGCCAAGAACGAAGATCGGAAACCGCTTTCGGCGGAAATCAGCGATTTGCTGTACCACTTGCTGGTGCTGATGGTTGAACGCGAAGTCAGCTTGCAGGACGTTCTCAACGAGTTAAGTCATCGTGCCGGCAAACCGGCAAATCCGAAATACAGCAAATAATCGCTGGAATCTCGGTTGAGTGCCACGCGCATCAGCAATCGGTAAGTTTTGACAAACTGCCGTTTGCTCACACGCGCGGTATCGTACCGAAGCCTTTGCCCTATGTCTCAAATTACTCCGACAACTTACGAAGAATTTCTCGCACTTGCTGCCGAAGGCACTGTCGTTCCTTTGGTCAAAACCGTGATGGCGGATTTGCTGACCCCGGTTTCAGCGTTTCTGCGCATTGAACGACAATCGCCGCGCGCGTTTCTGTTGGAATCCGTTGAGGGGGGCGAAAAGATTGCGCGGTACTCGTTTTTGGGCTGTGCGCCTCACACAATTGTTCGCGCCAGAGGCAGTCAGGTTTTCATTGAGCGAGCCAATGGCAATCAGGAAACGTTGCAACGTCCGATGCTGGATGTGTTGCGTGACCTGATGCGTGAACACAAGCCGGTCAAAGTCGCCGGGTTACCGCCATTTTCCTGTGGCGCGGTCGGGTATTTCGGTTATGACGCGGTGCGCTGGTTCGAACGCTTGCCCGATCAAGCAAAAGACGATCTGAACATTGACACTGCCAAAGTCATGTTCTTTTCCAGTATTTTGGCCTTCGATCACGTCAAGCATCAAATTCACATCATCGCCAATGTGTTCACTGATGGCGAGCGCGACGGCGAAAAGTTGCGTGACAAATACATCGCCGCTTGCAGTGAAATCGCTCGACTGGAAGCCAGCCTGGCTGCGCCGGTTGAACCTCCTTCATTCAGTCGAAGAACGGATTCCGTGCAGATTCGCTCGAATATGACGAAGGAGTATTACGTTTCGGCGATTGAAAAGATCAAGGAGTTCATCAAGGCTGGCGACGCGTTTCAGGTTGTGTTTGCTCAGAGGTTTGAAACCGACATTACGGTACACCCATTCCAGATATACCGTGCACTGCGGGTCGTGAATCCGTCGCCGTATATGTTTTTTCTCAAGCTTGGTGGCGAAGAAACTGTATTGGGAGCTTCGCCGGAAATGCTGGTGCGTTGCACGGATCGCCAGTTGGAATATCGCCCGATTGCTGGAACGCATCCGCGAGGCGTAACCGAAGCTGATGATCGCAAACTGGAACAGCAATTACTTCACGACGAAAAAGAGCGAGCCGAGCACGTTATGCTGGTGGATCTTGGCCGCAATGATCTTGGTCGCGTCGCCGAATACGGTTCCGTTAAAGTCGCCGACTTGATGTTCGTCGAACGCTTTTCGCACGTGATGCATTTGGTGTCATCGTTGAAAGCCACGCTACGCGAAGGGCTGGACTGTTTTGACGCCTTAGCCGCGACGTTTCCGGCGGGAACTGTGTCTGGTGCGCCCAAAGTTCGCGCAATGGAAATCATTGACGAACTGGAACCGACTCGGCGCGGTGCGTACGCCGGATCAGTGTTGTATTTCGATTATTCGGGGAATCTGGATTCGTGCATTGCTCTGCGAACGATGTATGCGCGTGGCAACCGAGCTTACATTCAGGCGGGCGGTGGCATTGTTGCCGACTCTGTACCGGAAACAGAATTCCAAGAAACCGTGAACAAATCTCGCGCATTGGTTCGCGCGATTGAAATGGCGGAGAAAGAGCTATGAAGCGATTGTGGGGTTCGGATTTTGGATTGCGGATTGTCCTCTGTCTGAATTTGTTGCTGGCGTTTTGTCTAGTTGCTGTGGGGCAAGTGCCGCCAGCTCGAAAGAAAAATGCGCCGCAACCCGGCGCAGAGCCGCCGCCTATTTCACTGGAAGAAGCCGCGAAAGTTGAGGCCGTCATCACAACCGAAGTCGGTGTTATTCGGTTTGAGTTTTATCCCTCTAAAGCTCCCAAACACGTGCAGGCCTTCGTCAAAAATGCCAAAGCCGGCTTTTACGACGGCTCGGCATTCCATCGGGCCGTCAAATACGGGATCATTCAGGGTGGCGACCCATTGCTGAAAGACCCGAAAACTCCGCGCGCCAAATGGGGAAGCGGTGCGCTGAATCAATTGCCGGACGAAATCAGCGATGTAAAGCATGTCACCGGAACGGTTTCAACGGTACGTGTTCCTGGCAAGGCAAACAGCGATGGCGCTCAGTTTTTCATCTGTGCTTCGGCGCAAACGGCACTTGATGGCGAATACTCAGCCTTTGGCCAGGTCACCGAAGGCTTTGAAGTGGTGGACAAAATTTCGCTGGCCGAAGCCGACGACGAACAGAAGCTAAAGACTCCGATCAAAATCCTGAATATCAAGATTGAAGCCAAGCGCGAAGAGCCATTCAAAGATGCTCCGGTTGACGAAATGCGGAAAGAAGTCATTTTGCACACCAGCCTGGGTGACATCACAGTTGCGTTGGAACCCGATTTGGCCCCCGAACACGTCCGCAATTTTCTGAAGTTGGTGCAAACCGGATGGTACGATCACACTGTTTTTCACCGTGTGGTTCCGGGTTTTGTCATTCAAGGCGGCATGGGAACTGGGCGTCCCAATGGGCAAGTGCATTATGCAGACAAATGGGTTCGCAACATCAAAGGCGAGTTCAGCCAGACTCGAAAACATGTTCGTGGAGTGCTTTCGATGGCGCGAGCCAATGACCCTGACTCAGCGCTGACTTCGTTTTTTATCGTGCTGGCTCCGGCGACGAATCTGGACGGCAAGTATTCCATCTTCGGCAAAGTCGTTGACGGATTTGAAACCTTGGACAAGATCGAAAAAGTTCCGCGCAACGGCGAGGCGCCGATAGAACGCGTTGA
>DAOMFR010000269.1:0-5278 GCA_035429885.1 Blastocatellia bacterium | reverse complement strand
GGCAAAGTTTCCACGGTTGAATTGAAAGGCCTGGAAAAATTGACAATGGCGATGGTGCGCAAATTCCGCGGCCGCACTGTGGACGTCGAAAGACAAGCCATTGCTCCCGGCGCAGGTTCGATCACGCTGTCGTTCACCTTGCCCGCTGGATACAAATACAACGCGGGCGCTCCGTTTTACGTGGCATACAAATCCGCTGACGACAACGCCGTCAAAATCACCGCCAAAGAAACCGCTCGCAATTTCACAGAGCCGAAATTCCCGCTGGAAATCCCCATCGAAGCCAAACGCGGTTCCACCACGGCAACCATTGATTCAGTGATTTACTTTTGCAATGACGACAAAGACAAAGTCTGTTTGGTAGACAGTGTTCGCGTGAATGTTCCGTTGGAGGTAAAGGCGGGCGCTCCGAAGCAGGCGAAAGTGGAAGTGGCGGCAAAATCCAAAGGGTTGAACAACTGACCCTTCCTTTTTTTGACAGGATTTACAGGATGAACAAGATGAAAATTGCCGACTTAATTATCTTGTCAATCCTGTAAATCCTGTCTATTTCCTTCCTATTCTTTCCTCACAATTCTGTTGCCATCCAGCCTGGACATCAGCGCGGCAAGCGTTAGTTCCAGCGCCGCATCGTCTTTGGATTCCAGCGTCACTTTGACTTTGTAATCCGGCGTGGCGAAGTTGGGATACGAACCAATCGCAACTGCCGGGTTGGCGTCGGCGACTTCGCGCAAGGCTGCGGCAATGTCGAATTCTTCTTCCAGCGTGTACACGGCGTGTGTGAAAAACGGTTCGACGCGAAAGCGTTCGCGCATGGCCAGAAACTTTTTGCGAAACAGTTCGGGCACTCCGGGCAGAATATAAACGTTACGGTAGACCAGCACTGGCCAGCGCCAATCCGGCATTTCCAATAACCCTGCATTTTCAGGAACATCCGCCATTCGCAGCTTTGATTCGTCTGCATTGTCCCCAAAGTAAGTTTTCAGTCGTCGTTCCAGTTCGGGATGACGAATAACCGGTTTATCAAATGCCGCCGCGATTCCCACAATTGTCACGTCGTCGTGCGTCGGGCCGACTCCGCCTGAAGTGAATACGTGATCGAACCTTGCGGACAATTCACGCACGGCTGCCGCAACATCAGCGACTTCATCCGGCACAACCAAAATGCGGCGCAACGCGACGCCCAATTCGCGCAGTTCACTGATCAACAACCGGGCATTGGCATCTTCGACCTTTCCGCTCAGGATTTCGTCGCCAATCACAAGGATCGCGGCAGTGGGTATGTTCATACGGCAATCATAGCCAGCGGTGGTCAACGCTGGCAAACAAAGTGGAACAAAGCTCGCCCACTTCGCGCCAGAACCTTATCCCTGAGGTCGCGGTTGGTAACTTGCCTGCTTCAAAGGCAAAATCAGCAAGGAAAGTTTTTCGGATCGTTCGATGAGGCGGATATGCTCAGCCCCCGAACAATGCAGTTTCCATGGTCAAAAGGAGTTAGGAGTCAGCCAATGAAATCCAAGATACGTTTTGAATCGTCGAATTCGCGTTTGATGATGTTGGTGGCGTTGATTGTTTTGACGTTGCCATTCGTCATCTGGTCTTCAGTCAGCGGGCAAGGCAAACGCCGTCCGGTTCGGCCAATTCAAGCTGGCGAAACTCCAGATGGATTGAAGTTCCGTTTGAGTGAAGGCACCGAAGGCGCAGACCGACGTGACGTCTTGCCGACTCCGCAAACTTCGCCGTTGTCGGATGATGCCATCAACAACTTGTTGAAACGCTTGCCAGCACTTAGAAACGGAGATGGCAAAACCGATCCTGACGATGAAAAAGGTTTTGCGATGCGGGACCGTTCGCTGCCTCCGCCCCAAACCGGCCAGACGATCAACTCGCAATTTCCTCCGGCGGACGGCGGCGAAAAGCCTGAACCTGTTCCGTCAGGCGCGCTGGAAGTGGTGCGCTTTGCGCCCGAAGGCGAGTTGGCGCTGGCGCCGCATTTGACCGTCACCTTTTCCCAGCCGATGGTTGCCGTGACTTCTGTCAGCGATCTGGCGGCGGCGCAAATTCCCGTCAAACTGTTGCCCCAACCCAAAGGCAAATGGCGCTGGTTGGGCACGAAAACTCTGATTTTTGAACCCGAAGGCCGCTTTCCCATGGCGACCAATTATTCGGTCGAAGTTCCTGCGGGAACGAAATCCGCCACGGGCGGAACGCTGGCCGCCGTCAAAAAGTGGACCTTCGCAACGCCACCGGTGAAGATCAAATCCAGCTATCCCAACGATGGCCCGCACAAACGCAATCCGGTGCTGTTTATCGAATTCGACCAGCGCATTGATCCGGCCAAAATGCTGAAAACGATTCGGCTGGCGGCGGGCGCCAGCACGTGGAAATTGCGGCTGGCTTCTGTCGAAGAAATCGCAAGCGATGACAATGCGTACCGGTTGATGAAAGCTGCTGAACCGGATCGCTGGCTGGCATTTCGCGCCGAACCATTGCTGAACAGTTCCGCCGAACAACCGCTGCCTGCCGGAAGTTCGTTCACGGTTACAGTTGCCGCCGGAGCGCCTTCCGCCGAAGGTCCGCGCCTGACCACCGAAGCCCAGAAATTCACATTCCGCACCTATGACGCGTTACAACTGGCCGAAGCGCGTTGCGGTTGGGGTGATGGTTGTCGCCCGTTCACGCCGTTTCAGTTTCAGTTCAACAACCCGCTCGACGCCAAAGCTTTCCAGCAATCCCAGGTCAAAGTTTCCCCGGCCATCGAAGGCATGAAAGTCGCTGTATACGGCAACATGTTGCAGATTTCCGGTGCAACGAAAGGCCGCACCAGTTACACCGTGACGATTGACGCCGGGTTGCGCGACACCTTTGGCCAGACGCTGGGGCGAACCATCACGCGCACTTTCGAAGTGGGCGACGCGTACCCGATGCTGTCGGCCAATGGCAATGGGTACGTCGTGCTGGATCCTAACGGGCCGCCGCGCTTTTCGATTTACACCATCAATCAACCGAGCGTGAAAGTTCGCCTATTCGCCGTCACCATCGAACAATGGCGTGCCTATCAACAATTCATTCAAACGCGCGGCCAGCGTGGCCAATCTCTAACGCCTCCGGGAGAACTGGTTAAATCGCAAACTGTAACGATTAACGGCCAGGCTGATGAGATGACCGAGACGGCGATTGACCTCAGCCCTGCGCTGAAAAACAACCTGGGCCACGTGATTCTAACCATCGAACCGACGGTCAAACGCCGCGACTGGGAACAGGAAATCGTGTTGTGGGTGCAAGCGACGCAAATCGGCCTGGACGCCTTTGCCGATCAGACGGAACTGGTGGGGTGGGCAAGTTCGCTGAAAGACGGCAAACCGATCGCAGGTGCGCAACTGGAATTGTTTGGTGGCAGTGGAGGCGAATTGGGCAGCCAGGCCAAAGCAACCACCGCAGCCGATGGGTTGGCGCGGTTGCAGCTTCCGGCATCGGGTTCGCAAAAAATGCTGGTCGCGCGCCAGGGTGAAGATGTCGCGTTTCTGCCTGAAAGTCCGTATTGGTGGGAAGGCGCGCAAAGCAGTTGGAATCGTCGCCCTGTTTCAGATTCGTTGCGCTGGCATGTGTTTGACGACCGGGCGATGTACCGCCCCAGCGAAGAAGTGCATGTCAAAGGCTGGATTCGTCGCATTGGCGCGGGCAAGCTCGGCGATGTCGGATTGGCGCCGGAAACCCGATCCGTCAGTTACGTACTGCGCGATTCGCGTAACAACGAAGTGTTGAAAGGCTCCATGCGAGTGAATGCGCTTGGCGGGTTCGACGTCGTATTCAAACTCCCCGCCACCATGAATCTGGGCTATGCGAATCTGGTTCTGACCGCCGACGGCATTTCCCAAAACATTCCAGGCAACGTCACCAATCACATGTTGCAGGTGCAGGAATTCCGCCGCCCCGAATACGAAGTCAAAGTCACGGCGAGCAATGGCCCGCACTTGGTCAAAGGATTCGCCACGGTCACCGCAGCCGCGAATTATTACGCCGGAGGCGCACTGTCGAACGCGGAAACGCAATGGACTGTGACGGCGACACCGACGAATTACACGCCGCCCAATCGAGGCGATTTCAATTTCGGCACGTGGACTCCCTGGTGGTGGGATCGTTCGTATGAGGGCGGAGGGAATTCGCAAAACTTCGCGGGTCGCACAGACGCCGCGGGAAAACACAATTTGCGGATTGATTTCGATTCGGTGTCGCCGATTCGCGCCACCAGCATCACCGCGCAAGCCACCGTGCAGGACGTCAACCGCCAAGCCATCGCCGGTTCCACCAGTTTTATCGTCCATCCGTCGGAACTCTATGTCGGCATTCGCAGTCCGCGCATGTTCGTCCAGAAAGGCGAACCGCTGGTCGTCGAAACCATTGCTACGGACATTGACGGCAAGCTGATCGTGGGCCGCGAAATCCGCATGCGCGCCGTGTTGATTGACTGGAATTTTGAAAACGGCGAATGGAAAGAGCGCGAAATCAATCCGCAGGATTGCCTCGTTCGTTCCGGCAACGCTCCCGCGCAATGCAGCTTTCGGACAAACGAAGGCGGGCGGTATCGCGTGACAGCTTCGATTTTGGATGACCGCGAACGCCGCAACGAAAGCCAGATGACGTTGTGGGTGGCGGGTGGAAAGACCGAACCGCAGCGCGATGTGGCGCAGGAAAAAGTCGAATTGATTCCCGACCGTCAGGAATACGAATCCGGCCAGACGGCACAGATTCTGGTGCAAGCTCCGTTCTTCCCTGCGGAAGGCATCGTCACCTTGCAACGCTCCGGCCTTGTCAGCACCGAACGTTTCACAATGACATCGGCGTCGCACACACTGAAAATCCCGATTCAGGAAGCGTATGTGCCCAACATTCACGTTCAGGTGGATTTGGTGGGAGCCGCCGCTCGCACGGACGACGCAGGCAATGCCAAGCCCAGTTTGCCGAAACGTCCGGCCTTTGCTTCGGGCACGTTGAACCTAATGGTTCCCCCGCTGAAACGAAAACTGGCGGTGACGGCGACTCCGCGAGACAAGGCGTTGGAACCGGGCGGCGAAACCACCGTGGATGTGGATTTGCGCGACGCGGCGGGCAAACCCGTCGCAGGCGCAGAAATCGCCGTTGTCGTCGTGGATGAATCCGTGCTGGCGCTGAGCAATTACCAACTGGCCGATCCGCTGGCGACGTTTTACAGCCAGCGTGGCGGTGAGGTGAGCAATCACCATTTGCGGCAGAATGTAGTGCTGGCTAAACCTGATGC
>DAOMFR010000268.1:0-5318 GCA_035429885.1 Blastocatellia bacterium | reverse complement strand
CAATTGACGATGGAATCGCGCGTGCTGCGCGGAGAAGGACTCAACACCTGGATGGAAGTCTTCACGCTGGACAATCCGCGAGGCGAACGGCGCGAAGTGATGATTCCGCCCGTGCCACCGAACAAACGCATTTCCATTCCAAGCGACATTCTCAACTAAACCAGCCACCTCGTATTCAGTCAGTACTGTGACCGGCAAGGAGCGACGAACATTCCGTCACACGCTCCTTACCAGCCGCGGTACTGACTCGTCGTCTCAACAATACACAACAATCAGAGAAGGAGAATTATGAACAGACATACTGGTCATGCGGCACTAAGTGTGCGTCAAATGCTGTTACTAATTACGCTGGGCTGTCTGCTGGCGAGCAGTCTGGCTGGTGTCATCTTTCAACAAAGCTCGGCTGCACAAGACGATTCATTGCGGTTAAATCCAAAACACAGCCATTCATCCCAGAATTCAATTTCGCAGGATTCAAAGTCCAAAGGCAGGATGATTGACACCGCGCTACCGTCCACTGACGATCTCAGTAATCAGCTTTTCGCGTCTCCGTATGCAAGCGGGTTCGTGATTGAATCGGACGGCACACAAACGATTTGCCGCGACGCAAGCGCAGAAGAAGCGCGCGCAATGCGAGAGCGCAATCCGCAACAGCAACTCCGCCAACTCAATCACGAAGAGTCGGCGGATTTTTCCCAGGGGCAAGCACAAAATGGAATGAAGATCATTTTGCGCGGCACCTCGCAACTGGAACAGTTTCCTGCTGCCAAAGCTGCTTTCATCCGCGCCGCTCAACGTTGGGAAGCAGTGATTCAAAGTCCGATCACAGTGATTATTGACGTGGATTACGGTCCGGCGCGATTTGGCGAAACCTTTCCGCCCAACATCATCGGCAGCACCGATTCACAGGATATTGGCGGCAATATCTATCCGGCCGTGCGCTCAGCGCTGATCTCGCATGCATCGAACGCGCAGGAAGCGGCGCTTTACAATGCGCTGCCGCAAGGCCAACTCCCGACCGACATCGGCACGACGACGGGCATTTTTAACCCGACATCAGTCTTTCGCGCGGTGGGCATACTTAACCCTGTCGCCAACCCTGACGGCGAAAGCCAACAATTCGGCCCACCGCCGTCCATCGGTTTCAACTCCGCGTTCCAGTTTGATTTCGATCCGGACAACGGCATTGATCCCGGCAAAACGGATTTCGACGCCACTGCCGTGCATGAAATCGGACACGCGCTTGGCTTTACGTCCAACGCAGGCCTTAAAGAACTCGTGCCAACTTCGCCAATCTATTCATGCTTTTGGGATTTGTTCCGCTTTCGCCCAGGCGTCACCAGTGCCACTTTTTCCTCGGCGCAACGGATCCTTTCGTCCGGAGGCGAGCAAGTCTTTTTTGGCGGCGCCCCAGAACTGGCACTTTCCACCGGAAGACCTGATGGCAACGGCGGCGATGGCAGACAATCCAGTCATTGGAAAGACGATGAATTAATTGGACGTTACATCGGCATCATGGATCCGACGTTGTCCTCCGGCAGGCGCGAAGAGATCACAGAAAATGACCTGAAAGCACTCGATATAATTGGCTATCAAGTGAGAACAGGTTCAACGCCAACTCCTACACCGACGCCCGGCGGCGACACTGTTGCGTTGAGTACCGGCACTCCGAAAACCGGCTCGGTCCCCGCGCCTCCGTCAGGTTCTGCCACAATGGGGGCCACTCAATACACCATACAAGTTCCGAGCGGCGCGA
Source organism: Blastocatellia bacterium (assembly GCA_035429885.1). Classification (GTDB taxonomy): domain Bacteria; phylum Acidobacteriota; class Blastocatellia; order RBC074; family RBC074; genus RBC074. Next base: position 3,562 of record DAOMFR010000268.1, on the reverse strand, counting down.
CTCAGCTCAAAGTTGAGCTGAGCGGCAACCAGGACGTTGACCTTTTTGTCCGCTTCGGCAGCCGTATCGTGGTTCAAAACGGAGGCCCGGTCGCCGATTTCAAATCGGAAACGGAAAGCAACAACGAATCGGTTACAGTCACGCCTGGCAGCAACCCTGCGCTGCAGGTCGGCGTGTATTACATCGCCATTGGAAATTATGGCCCCGGAGCAGCCAGCTTCACAATTACGGCGACCGTAATCGGCGGCGGCGGGCCAACCCCAACACCAACGCCTGGCGGCAATACGGTCGCCATGAGTTCTGGAGTGCCACAAACAGGTTCGATTCCCGCCTCACAACAATCCGGTGGCGGGATCCTTGGCGAACCCCAGTATTCGATTCAGGCCTCAAGCGGAGCTTCGCAGCTCAAAGTAAATCTGAGCGGAAATCAAGACGTAGACCTTTACATCCGTTTGGGAAATCGCATTGGAATTCAAAATGGTGCGCTGATCGCTGATTTCAAATCGGAGTCAGAAACCGGCAACGAAACAATCACGATCACGTCGGCCAGCTCCCCAGCGTTGCAGGCTGGCGTGTATTACATCGGAATCGTGAACTGGGGTAGCGGCACAGCAAGTTTTTCCGTAACAGCTTCGGTCAGTGGCGGCGGAGGGCCAACACCTACGCCGACGCCAGGGCCAACTCCTGGAGGCAATCGCGTGGTGCGCGTCGGTCAGACTGGCGGCTCACCAGGAGGACAGGTCGGCGTGCCAGTAGAGCTTGTGGCTCAAGGCGACGAGACAGCACTGGGTTTCAGTCTGACGTTCGACCCGGCAGTCCTGAACAATCCGCAAGCCGCATTGGGCAACGACGCTGCGGGCGCAACGCTCAACGCCAACACGGGTCAGGTTGGCAGCGGACGATTGGGCATCGCGCTTTCGTTGCCGTCAGGGCAGAAATTCAACGCAGGCACACGTCAGATCGTGGTCGTGACTTTTGCGATAGCAGCAGGCGCGGCGGGAAGCTCAACGCCGGTCGGTTTTGCCGATCAACCCATCACACGTGAAGTGTCCGACACGAATGCACGGGCATTGCCAGCCAGCTATACGCCGGGTGCGGTGGCGGTGACAACCGGTTTTGAAGGCGACGTGGCTCCGCGTCCAAACGGCAACGGTTTGGTGACGATCACCGACTGGGTACAAATCGGTCGCTTCGTTTCAGGGCAGGACGCGCCTTCGGCCAGTGAATTTCAACGCGCTGACATCGCTCCACGCGACACGCGTGGCAATGGCAGTTTGACGGTTACAGACTGGGTACAGGCTGGACGCTACTCCGCAGGATTGGATGCGCCGACTCCGGCGGGCGGCCCGGGCAGTCAAGGCGGTGGATTCGCCGCGACATTTACGCGATACGCCCAGCCCAATGCCGCGTCAGGCCTGCGAACGGTGCATATCAGCAACGGTTATTTCGGACGTGGCCAACAAAGTTCGGTAATCATCGAACTAGGTGCGGAAGGCAACGAGAACGCACTCGGTTTCAGCCTCAATTTCAATCCGGCACAATTGCGATTTGTTTCGGCGACAATCGGCAAGGATGCTACCGGCGCGACGCTGAACATCAACACAAGTTTAATTGCGAAAGGCAGTTTGGGAGTGGCACTGGCGCTACCAGCCGGACAAACACTCGTGGCTGGTCAACGACAGATCATTGTCATCAACTTCGCAGTGACTTCCGAAGACCAGGCGATGGCGACGACAATAAACTTCGGCGACCAGCCCGTGACACGCGAACTTTCCGATGCCAATGCCAATTCGTTACCAGTTAGCTTTACGGGCAGCACGGTCACGTTGACGCACAGTGTGACCAGTGTTTCGGCTGCCAGCTTCACGGGTCAGTCGTTGGCCAGCGAAGCAATTGTCGCGGCTTTCGGCCAAAATCTGGCAATGCAGTTTGCGGTGGCCGAAAGCCTGCCGTTGCCCACAACATTGGCGGGCACGACGGTGCGGGTGCGCGATAGCGCCGGAATAGAGCGATTGGCTCCGCTCTTTTTTGTCGCACCGTCACAGATCAATTATCAAATCCCGGCTGGCACCGCTGCCGGTGAAGCGATGGTCACAATCACCAGCGGCGAAAGTTTTGTTTCAACCGGAGTGATTCATATCGCGGCTGTTGCGCCCGGGTTCTTTTCTGCAGCCTCGAATGGACAGGGAGCCGCTGCGGCAGTCGCTCTTCGCATCAAAGCCAACGGCGTACAAAGTTACGAACCGGTTGCGCGTTATGACGCAGCCCAAAATCGGTTCATTGCGTTTCCGATTGATCTGGGCGAGGAAAGCGATCAGGTGTACTTGATTCTGTTCGGCACAGGATTTCGCCATCAGCGCGATTTGTCGAATGTCGTCGTCAAACTCGATGATGTGGAAACGGCGGTGTTATTCGCAGGGCCGCAAGGCGAGTTTGAAGGATTGGACCAACTCAACCTGCGTATTCCGCGCAACTTGGCCGGGCGGGGTGAGGTGGAAGTAATCGTGAACATGGGCGGTTATGAGGCCAATCGCGTCCGCATTCACCTCAAGTAACAATTGCGTGAACTGGCGCGCGTGGAGGAACAGCTTCAAGCGCACCAGTTCTTTCCACTCTTTCCGAATTACTCACACCGAAGCGCGATCATCGGATCCACCTTCGTCGCACGCCGAGCCGGAATCCAGCACGCCAGTAAGGCAACGCCTACCAGCAATAACGCCACGCTGAAAAACGTCAACGGATCAATGGCGTGGATTCCAAACAACAGCGCACCCAGAAATCGGGTCAGCGCAAGCGCAAACACCAACCCAATCGCCGCTCCCGTCAACGCCAGCGTCATTCCCTGCCCGATGATCAACCGCACCACATCCCGCGAACTCGCGCCCAATGCCACGCGAATGCCGATTTCGTGCGTGCGTTGATTGACGGAATAACTCATCACGCCGTAAATGCCCACGGCTGCCAGCAACATGGCAATCGCCGCAAACACTCCCAGCAAGACCATCGAAAACCGTCGCCGCGCCAGAAAATCGCTCATCCGTTGGTCCATCGTGGCCACATCGAAAGCGGGCATTTCGGGGTCAACGGTTTGAATTTCCCGGACAATGGCCGGAATCATCACTGCAGGATCGGTTGTCGTGCGGACAACCAGATGCAGATTCCGTGCGAGTGACTGTTCAAATGGGAAGTAGACCGAAATCGGCGGTTCTTTTTCCGTGCTGAACTGCCGCGCATCACGAATCACGCCAACCACAGTCGTCCAGGGTTCTTTTCGCGTCATGCGCAACCGTTTGCCCAAGGGATTTTGATTCGGCCAAAACCGTTCGGCCAAGGCTTCGTTGATAATGACAGTGTCGGGTTCACCGCGTTTGTCGCGTTCGTCAAAAAAGCGGCCCTGCGCCAACGGCACGCGCATCGCGCGGAAATAATCCGGGCTGATGATGCGAATGTTCGACATGATTTTTTCGTCCGGCGTGCGCGGCACGTATCCTTCAACGGTAATCGGGTCCCAGGCGAAGGCGACCGTGCTCATCGGCAGCGAGTAACTCACACCGGCAGCTTC
>DAOMFR010000267.1:0-5382 GCA_035429885.1 Blastocatellia bacterium | reverse complement strand
CTGGTCGAGTTGCAGGAATTGCTGGGATTGCCGGCTGTGCCCAAACGGATTGAATCCTTCGATATTTCGAACATCCAGGGTTCGGAAAACGTCGCCGGAATGGTTGTCTGCGAAAACGGCGAGATGAAAAAATCCGACTACCGCAAGTTCATCATCAAATCCGTCGAAGGCGCGAACGATTTCGCTTCGATGTGTGAAGCCGTAGGGCGTCGTTATGCGCGATTGCTGGAAGAGCAAAAAACATTGCCCGACTTGGTATTCATTGACGGCGGCAAAGGTCAATTGTCAGCGGCGGCGACGGCAATGCATGGGCTCGGCCTGGCCGAATTGCCGTTGGTCGGCATCGTCAAACCGCGCGGACGTCACGACGAAATCAGCCATTTGCTGGTCAAAGGCAGGGAAGATGACCCGATTGTTCTGGAAAAAACTTCGTTGGCGATGCGACTGGTCAGAATCATTCGCGACGAAACGCATCGGTACGCGGTCAGCTTCCATCGCCAGCGTCGAGCCATGCGCGATTTCAAGTCAGAGTTGACATCCATCCCCGGCGTCGGCGAAAAGCTTAAAGACAGATTACTGAGAAACTTCGGCAGTTTGAAACGCGTCAGCGAAGCCAGCTATGAAGAGCTGAAACCTTTCGTTGGTGAACGACAAGCCGAACGAATCATCGAACATTTCCGCCAGCAACGAGAAAACGAATAGAGTTCGATCAAACGAACCGCCGTTCATCAACCAAATCAACATTAACGTCGAAAAGCATCACGCTTGGTTAGCATTGTAACCGCCAGCGGCAAAAAGCCGTCTGTTACATTGCTTCCCAACGTTATTCTTCAATTCTTACTGATATGTGGATAGTTAGACTTGCTTTACGCCGTCCGTACACGTTTGTCGTTGCGGCTTTGCTAATCGCCATTTTGGGCGGAGTGACCATTCGTCGCATGTCCACGGACATCTTTCCGGAAATTGACATTCCGGTGGTGTCCGTCATCTGGACGTACAACGGAGTTTCGGCGGAAGAAATGGAAAAGCGCATCGTCACGCCCAGCGAGCGCGGCATGACGACGACTGTCAACGACATCGAACACATTGAATCGCAATCGTTGAACGGCATCAGCGTCATCAAGGTGTTCTTTCATCCCGGCGCCAAGATCGAAGCCGCCGTGGCGCAAATCAGCGCGATGTCGCAATCTATTTTGCGCATCATGCCGCCGGGGATGACGGCTCCGTTCATTGTCCGGTACAACGTGTCGAACGTTCCCATTCTGCAAGCCAGCATCACCAGCGACACATTGAATGAACAACAGCTTTACGATTACGGCCAAAATTTCATTCGCACTCAATTGGCCACCGTGCAGGGAGCTTCGGTTCCGGTTCCTTACGGCGGCAAACCGCGCCAGATCATGGTGGATATTGATCCTCAGGCGCTGTATGCCAACAACCTTTCGGCCACGGATATTGCTACCGCGATTAACGCGCAGAACCTGATTTTGCCAGCCGGGTCGGCCAAGCTCGGCAATCGCGAATACAACGTGCGATTGAACAGCAGCCCTGACACGGTGGCTGCACTGAACGATTTACCAATTAAACAAATAGGCGGAGCGACGATTTACATTCGCGACGTGGCTCAGGTGCGCGACGGTTCTCAGGTGCAAACCAACATCGTGCGACAAGACGGTCGCCGTTCGGCATTGATGACGATTTTGAAAGGCGGCGGAGCTTCGACGCTGGACATCGTCAGCCGCACCAAAGAACGATTGCCCAAAATTCTCTCCACGTTGCCGAAAGAGCTGAAGGTCAATTTGCTGTTCGACCAATCTCTGTTCGTGCGCGCGGCGATCAACGGCGTGTTATTTGAAGCGATTATTGCCGCTTGTTTGACCGCTGCGATGATTTTGCTGTTTTTGGGAAGCTGGCGCTCGACACTGATTGTCACCATCTCGATTCCGCTTTCGATTTTGTGTTCGCTGATTACGCTCAGCCTGTTAGGGGAAACTCTGAACGTCATGACGTTGGGCGGGCTGGCCTTGGCAGTCGGCATTTTGGTGGACGATGCGACGGTCGAAATCGAAAACATCCACCGCAATCTGGCGCAAGGCAAACCGTTGCGTCAGGCGATTCTGGATGGCGCTCAGCAAATTGCGACTCCTGCGTTTGTTTCGACGCTGGCGATTTGCATCGTGTTCGTTCCGGTCGTTTTCTTGAGCGGCGCGGCAAAATCGTTGTTTACTCCGCTGGCGATGGCGGTCGTGTTTGCGATGATGGCGTCGTATCTGTTGTCGCGAACGCTGATCCCGACGATGGTTCTGTACCTGCTGCGCGATGAAGCGAAGCTGTACCAGGCCGAAGGCGAGCATGCTTCGGGCAAAGGCTGGATTTGGCGAATTCACGACGCGTTTGAAAACGTGTTTGAACGTTGGCGCGAACGCTATTGCCACTGGCTGAGCTTGGCATTGCAACATCGCCGGTTGGTGGTGGTCACCTTCCTGCTTTTTTGCGTTGGATCGTTTTTGTTTCTGCCGTTCGTCGGCGAAAACTTTTTTCCCGCGGTGGATGCAGGCCAGTTTCGATTGCATGTGCGCGCTCCGGCGGGCACGCGGCTGGAAGAAACCGAACGCATCTTCGGCGAAGTGGAAGATGCCATCCGAAAAATCGTTCCGCACGAAGAGTTGGGGCTGATTCTGGACAATATCGGCTTGCCTTCCATCGGAATCAACCTGGCGTATTCAGATAGCGCGACGGTTGGTTCAGCCGACGGAGAAATTCTGGTGTCGCTGAAAGAGGATCACCATCCCACGCCGGAATATGTCAAACGATTGCGCCGCGAACTGAAGGAGCAATTTCCTAACCTGACGTTTTTCTTTCAACCGGCGGACATTGTCAGTCAGATTCTGAACTTCGGATTGCCTGCGCCGATTGATGTCCAATTAGTTGGGCGCGACCAGAAAGCCAATTACGAAATTGCCAAGCAGATGGTCGAACGCATCGCCAAAATTCCTGGCGCAGCGGATGTTCATTTGCATCAAGTGATGGACGCGCCCGAATTGCGAATCAACGTGGATCGCACAAAAGCCGAACAAGCCGGACTGACCCAACGCGACGTGGCGGGAACCTTGCTGACCAGCCTGAGTTCCAGCGGCCAAACAGCTCCGAATTTCTGGCTGAGCCCTGAAAACGGCGTCAATTATTTCGTCACGGTTCAAGCTCCGCAATACAAGATTGATTCGGTGGATGCGATTCAGAGCACGCCGGTGACGGGCAATGCCGCGCCCGCACCGCAATTGCTCAGTAATCTGGCGACGATGGAACGACGCACGACCACAGCGGTAGTCAATCATTACAACGTGCAACCGCTGTTCGACGTTTACGCCAACGTGCAAGGGCGCGATCTGGGCGGTGTGGCGCGAGACATTGATAAAGTCATTGACGAGTTTCAGTCCAAACTGCCGCGCGGTAGTTCACTGGTGATGCGCGGACAAGTGGAAAACATGCGGTCGTCGTTTTTCGGCCTTGGCTTTGGGTTGCTGTTTGCGATTTTGCTGGTTTACTTTTTGATGGTTGTCAATTTTCAGTCGTGGCTGGACCCGTTCATCATTCTGATGGCTTTGCCGGGAGCGCTGGCCGGAATTATGTGGATGCTGTTTGTGACGCAAACGACGATCAGCGTGCCCAGTTTGATGGGCGCGATCATGTGCGTCGGCGTCGCGACGGCAAACAGCATTTTGCTGGTCACGTTTGCCAACGAACAGCGGCAGCAAGGCCAGGATGCCGTCAGCGCAGCCTTGTCGGCGGGCTTTACTCGATTGCGCCCGGTGCTGATGACGGCGCTGGCGATGGTCATCGGTATGATGCCGATGGCTTTGGGCTTCGGCGAAGGCGGTGAACAAAACGCGCCGCTTGGCCGGGCGGTGATTGGCGGATTGGTGGTCGCCACCTTTGCCACGTTGTTTTTCGTGCCCGTGGTGTACAGCGTGTTGCGCCGTAAACCCGTAAAAGCAGTCAGCGCGGAGAGCGATGGCGACTCGGTGCCTTTCATTACGCAAACATCATGAATAACCAGGTTGCTACCGCTTCCTGTACCGCATTCATTCAACTGCGCCTCATTTGGGTTGGCGCAGCAACTTAGAGAAGGAGAGAGCGCATGAGCCTCGGCTCGTCAAACGTCACGAAGGCGAACCCGGAACCCGGATTGGGCGCTCCGGCGCGCGTGTCGAAAACCCCGTTTATTGCCGCTGGATTGTTGCTGGTGGCGTTGTTGGTAATTGGAATTTTGCCTCGGCTGAAGCGGCACACCGAATTGGCCGCGACGGCGCAACAGCAAGAACACGCCACCGCGTTGGTGGAAACGATCACGCCGCGCCAATCCGAAGCGACCAACGAATTGGTTCTGCCCGCCACGACGCAGGCGATTCAGGAAATCATCGTGGCAGCTCGCACCAGTGGATACGTGCGCCGGTGGTTGGTCGGAATTGGCCAGCCGGTCAAAGCCGGCCAATTGCTGGCTGAAATTGACGTCCCGGAAACCAACCATCTATTGCGCGAAGCTCAACAGGAAATTGCCGAAGCCAACCAGACTATTGCCCAAGGGAAAGCCGAACTCGCCCAGGCCGAAGCTGGTTTACAACAAGCCGAAGCGCAGCTGAAGCAGGCGCGCACCAATTGGGAACTGGCTCGCGTGAATCTGGAACGATCGAAAACTTTGCTATCTCAAGGTGTGGTTTCACGGCAGGACACGGACGACAAGCAGGCGATGTATGACGCTCGGCTGGCCGATGTTGAAGCCGCCCAGGCTTCTGTGCGCGCTCGTCAATCTGCCATCAAGGCTCAACAAGCGACAGTGGATGCTCGCGTTTCCACGTCCAGCGCGCGCCAAGCGACAGCGGAACGCTTCGCCGATTTGCAGGCCTATCAGAAAGTCGTTGCGCCGTTTGATGGAATCGTGACCGCTCGGTATGTCGAAGTCGGAACCTTGATCACGCCCGGCGGAGGCACGGCCACTCAGCCCGGGTTGTACAGAGTTTCGCGGCTGGACACGATTCGCGTCTTCGTCAACGTGCCGCAATCGTTTGCTCCTGCCGTCAACGCGGGACTGGAAACGGAAGTGCTGGTCAAAGAACTTGCGCCGCGAAAATACACCGGCAAAGTTCTCGGCACGACGAATTCGATTGATACGACTTCGCGGACGATGCTGGCCGAAATCCGTGTTCCCAACGAAGATCACAAATTCCTGCCGGGCATGTATGCCCAGGTCAAATTCACCTTGCCGACCACTCGCCGTTCCGTGCTGATCCCCGGCGGAGCTTTGGTCGTCAACGCCGCCGGCACGCAAGTCATCGTCGTTCGCGCAGACCAAACCGTTCATTACCAGCCGGTGGAAATTGGACG
>DAOMFR010000266.1:0-5457 GCA_035429885.1 Blastocatellia bacterium | reverse complement strand
GTCAGAAATGTCAGGCCCGATGTAATGATTGTACGTGACAAGGTTTGGTTAATCGCATCATTCGAAAGCTTTTCCAATCCTTCACGCCGCTTTGTCTTCATCATTTCTCGAATACGATCAAAGATCACAATTGTGTCATTCATCGAATAGCCGACAAGCGTTAACAAGGCAGCGACAACCGTCAGATTGATTTCCCATTGCATAATGGAAAAGATGCCTAGTGTTACGAATACGTCGTGAATGACTGCAACCACCGAACCAATTCCAAATCCCCAAGATCTGAAACGAAAGGCGACAAACGCAAGCATTGCTAAACAAGAGACAAATGTGACGACAATCGCGCTATTTCTGAGATCCGCGCCAACTTGAGGGCTAACCGCTTCGGCACTTTTGACTGCTGCAGAACCTGTAAAGAAATCTCTGTCCAATGATTCACTGATCTGAGGAGGCACACCATTTATGTTTTTAACCTCACTAATGTCAGCAACCAATCCGCCTCGTGTTTTCTCTCTATAATCAACAATCGCCCGGGCCGCCTCTTCGGCGCTTTGCTGATCCAGCTTAGCTTTCTCAATCAATGCTGATTTCAGGTTATCGCTACCGATAGTGTTGATGTCGACTTTTCCCTGAGTTGAGGAGTCATTGAATGTGGCAAGCGCTGCAAGAATTTTTCGCTTGCCAACATCAGCATCACTTAAGGCTTTCGCAGCAGTCTCAGATTGCCCTTGTTGGCGTTCAACCTTGACTTCATTTGGCAACCTTACCAAAACTTCATTTTTGGGTGCTTGGCCAATTTCATCTGTGACAGGCTGAATGATGATTTTTGGGCCTTCCACTCCTTGCTTTTCCAAAGCAAGTCGCAGCTTGTTTGAATCAGGAGCAGTTTTAAATTTTACGGTGGCTAAAGTTCCACCAGAGAAATCAACGCCCATATTAAATGGACTTGTGTGCTCCTTACCGTCAAAAGCCCGGTAGAACATCGAAGCTACACCAGCCAAAATCAAAACCCATGACAAGCCAATAAATAGCCACTTCTTGCCAAGAAAATCGTAATTTGCGTGCTTAAAGATTTCGATCATAACTTTAATCAGTATCAGATGCTTATTGTTTCAACTTTACGTCCGCCTCGGCTCAGAACCCACATGAACATTGAGCGTGACACATAAACTGCGGTAAACAAATTTGCCAGCAAACCTATTGTCAGCGTCACAGCAAACCCTCTGACCGGGCCGGTTCCAAAAATGTAAAGGAATGCAGACGACACAATCGTCGTCACGTGAGTGTCAATAATGGTGACCAGTGCTTTATTAAACCCAGTGTCAACAGCTGACAGGACGATTTTACCCGCCTTCAACTCTTCACGAATTCGCTCAAAGATCAGCACGTTGGAGTCAACAGCCATACCAATCAGCAAAATCACTCCAGCGATGCCAGGCAACGTAAGCGTCGCACTAAATAGAACCAGTCCAGCAAGCAGAATGATCAGGTTCAACACCAGAGCCACAACCGCGTTTACGCCCGACATTCGGTAATAAGCGAGCATAAACAAGATCACCATCCCAAGCCCAACCACTGACGCAAAAATCCCTTGGCGAATTGAATCAGCTCCTAGTGATGGACCGACGGTGCGCTCTTCGATGTAAGTGATTCCAGCCGGCAAAGCGCCAGAGCGTAAAACCAGCCCCAAGTCTTCAGCTTGTTGTTGCGTGAAATTGCCTTCGATCTGACCGCTGTCAGTAATTTTATTCCTGACAACCGCAACACTGCGAATTTCGTTCTCCAGGACCACAGCAAGGTAATTGCCGATGTTGTTTTCAGTCCAGGTACCGAATTTTTCCGAACCGCCTGGCTTAAGTGAGAAGCCCACATAGAATCCAAATCCCTGCGGATTACGAACGCCACGAGCTTCTCGCAAATCGCTACCATTAATCACAGCGGCTTTATCTACAATGTACCAACCGGTATCAGTCGTGCTATCTGCCTTTTTTTCACGATTGGGCAAAACCTCTTTGGTGGTATCACCAGCAAGCGTAGCCTCAGCCTGCTCTTTAGTGCTGAACTTCTGGCCATTTGCGGCTCTGATTTCAAGCCGCGCTGTAACCTTTAACAATTCCTTCACTCGTTCCGGATTGTCTACGCCCGGCATTTGAAGCAGGATTTGATGATCTTCTTCTCGTCCTCGCAATTGGACTGTCGGCTCGGCCACGCCAAACTGGTTTATGCGCTGCTCGATAATCGTTTTGGCTTGCTCGGTAGCTTCTTTACGAATCTGATTGGCATACCGATTGGTGAGCTTAAATGTCACTGAAGAAGGGCTACTGCTGGTTGAGGCATCCCATCCATCGCTGGGCATGAATGTATAAAATTTAGATTTGATTTTCTCGTGATCGGCTGGATTTTGGTTTTCAACAACAATCCATCCAGGTGCCGCGGCTTTGATATCGGTGAACTGAATGCCATCCTTCTTCAGTTCGTCCCTTCCCTTTTGCACATCACTATCGGTTATGTACTTGATTGCTTCATCGGCTTGCACTTGCATTACCAAGTGAGTTCCGCCTTTGAGATCAAGCCCAAGCCGAATATTTTCCGAGAGATTTTGTCGAAGCTTGGAAGGCTTGAAAAAATCACTTGCGCCGCGCGCGTAGCCTTTTTGCTTATTCCATGGCCCAAACAGAATAATTAAGCAGCCAATGGTTAGAGCGGCGATAATCAATCCACGAGTACGAAGATTCTTGTTCATAAGACTGTGAAGCGTCACTTGCTGTTAATTCCCAACGAGCGACTAATTCAGATTTAGGATCAGAATTCTGGTAGATAGTTGAAAGAAAGATTGCTTCAGGATTTTTCTTCTGGATTTTCCTGAAGACCCGTAATCGCCGTGCGCGCAACTTCAACTCGCACATTTTCGGCAATCTTCAACTGCACGGTGCGTTTATCATCACGCACACTGATAATTTGCCCATAAAGCCCGCCATTCGTCACAACCTTGTCACCAGCTTTCAGGTTGTTGAGCATGTCATCCACGGCGCGCTGCCTTTTGCGTTGGGGAACAATTATCAAAAAATAGAAAAGCACAAAGACCAGCAACATAGGAACCAAGGGTCCTAAAGAGCCGAATCCTTGCAGGATCAGAGACAGTGCGATCAGTTGTGACATGATCAGGGCGGGTTCAACCTTCTTTGAAAGATTTTTGCCTCGCAGTAAAACTCAATGAATCAGGTTTTTGCGAGACGCGATGTGTTCACGTTTCATTTGAACTGCTTCTGTATTTGTCCAGGTAGCTTGAGCGAAAGGAAGTGAACTCACCAAGCACGATACTTTGCCGTATGGATCGCATGCTGTCAAGATAGAAGGCTAGATTGTGAACCGAGCAAAGCGTCGACGCCAGTATCTCTCCGCAGTTCCATAAGTGCCTGATGTAGGCCCGTGAATATCGCCGGCAAACGGCACACTCGCAATCTTCGTCAAGCGGTCTTTGATCAGTGATAAATCTGGCATTGCGAATGTTCAGCTTGCCGCGCGAAGTGAACACTTGCCCATTGCGCGCATTCCGCGTGGGCATCACGCAATCGAACATGTCTACTCCCCGAGCCACACATTCAATCAGATCTTCCGGCGTCCCAACCCCCATTAAATAGCGCGGCTTGTCAGCGGGAAGCTGTGGCGCGATAAATTCCGTGATGTCGTACATCTGCGATTTTTCCTCACCAACACTTAAACCACCGATGGCATATCCTTCAAAGCCGATCTCGACTAATTGCTCCAAACTCTGTCGTCGAAATTCAGGGTAAACGCTGCCTTGATTGATCCCGAAAAGCGAAGGTGACTTTCCTGTGGACAACGGCGAACCCTTTAGCCGGTCAAACTCCGCACGGGAGCGCCGAGCCCAACGAGAAGTCAGTTCCAGCGACTCCTTGGCTTGTTTTTCTGTCGCAGGAAAGGGCGTGCATTCGTCGAAGCACATGACAATATCCGATCCAAGCGCGTGCTGAATTTGCATGGAAACTTCCGGCGAAAGAAACTGCTTCGATCCGTCCAAATGCGAACGGAATTCGACGCCTTCTTCCCGAATTTTGCGCAAATCGCCAAGGCTGAAAACTTGAAAGCCTCCGCTATCCGTCAGAATCGAACGCGGCCAGGAAATAAATTCATGCAATCCGCCAAGCTGGCGTATGACCTCATGTCCCGGACGTAGAAAAAGATGATAGGTGTTGCCGAGAATAATTCGCGCATCAAGCTGTTCCAGCATTTCCTGGGTCAATGCCTTGACGGTTCCAGCAGTGCCAACTGGCATGAAAACCGGAGTTTCAATCTCGCTGTGAGCGGTTTTGATTTTTCCAGCGCGCGCCTTTGTTTGCGCATCCTGATGCTCTATTTGAAATCTAAGTCCCAACATCTCCCCCAATCTAAATTCTTCATTCTTCAAGCAACTTCAATCACCATTCCTGACTTGCGCAACCGCTCTGCCAAAACGTCTCCGAGCGCAGTAGCCGGAGTCAGAATGCCTCCTCGCTTCTGGCCTCCGGGAAGCTCCTCGGAATTCAAGGCCAAACACAGCGCCGATTCGCACAGAAACTTGACCGTAGCCCGATTTCCCGGATCGCCTTGGTCCCGAATCACTCCTTTGACTTTGCGGCCATCGCTGGCTGTGCCAACCAAATCGCAACGAAACCATCCTTCGTTCATTGTGCGCTCCGAAGGACCATCGCCCGGTTTCGGCAACAGCGTTTTCATCAACTGGCGAAGCGGACTTTGCAACGTTAGGTTGAACACAGCGGTTCCCGCTGTCATTCCGGCAGCTTGAACGCCTCCGAGCGGCCCGCCGAATTTCATGTATTCCTGATAGCGAAAATCGGAGCCATACGGCGCTTGCCATTGGCCGAACAAAGCATTGCTGCGGCGAACCACGCGAGTGTTGATCTGCCCCATGAAAAACGGACCAGCCCAGGCAGCAATGTCCGGGTCATATTGAGGAAATTGCGGATCCTGGTTTCTGGCAATTTCCTCGCGAGAATGCAGGGATTCGGGATTAAGCAGAAAAACATCCTTTGCTCTTTCGGTTTGTCCGGCTTCAATCAGGTTAAATACCGTAGCCATTGTCCCGCCGTTCAGCCCGCCGCTAACCTGAAAGAAAGCTTTGACTTCTCTGCACTGTGATTTGAGATGATCCTGGATGTAGCGAGCCACCAGATAGGCGCCCAAATCCGAAGGCACAGAATCAAATCCGCAAAATGGAATGATGCGCGTTCCGTTGGCTGCCGCTTGATCGTGGTAGCGAGTGATGAGGTCTTTCACCCAAGGAGTTTCGCCTGTGATGTCGACATAATGAGTATGAAATCGCACGCAAGCGTCAACGATTGGTGTGCCGTAAAGTGCATAAGGACCGGCGGTTGTCAGCATCACTCGTGTTCGCGAAACGATGGCATCCACCGCAGCCTGATCCTGGCTGTCGGCGAC
>DAOMFR010000265.1:0-5467 GCA_035429885.1 Blastocatellia bacterium | reverse complement strand
CCCGGCGACAAGGTGAAGTTCAGTTTGAAGATGTGCGTTCCTTCGGGCGACGCCAAAAACATCATGATCAAAGATTATCTGCCCGCGCCGATCTTTGATCTTTCGACGTTGAGTGTGACGAACTTTGTGAAGACGCCTTCGACAGTGAATGCCACTCTGAATCAGCTAGTGCTAAGCACGCTGGACAATTCGGCGTTGTTCATCATCACACCGGGCCAAATCTTGACGGACCCGTTCGTCACCAATCCGACCACGCCCACCTGTTTCGAGATTCAGTTTGAAGTCACTGTCGCCAACGTGGCTTTGCAACAACCGCTCTCCGTCACCAACTATCTGGTTACCAAAACTGTCAACAGCGCTGGTGTCGAAGATTCGCATACGACAGGAGTCGTGTTGACAGTCGGACAAGGAAATCCGGTGTTGACCATTACCAAGAGCGTTTGCGCCATTGGCCCAGGCAATGTCGGCACGACGGTATCCGGCACAATCAACAACGCCGGAAACGTGGATAACGCGGATGCGGCTGACAAACTGACTTATTGCATTACGATTACCAACAACAGCCAGGTGGCGGCTCAGCAAGTTGTTTTCAAAGACGAAGTGCCAGCAGGCTTGACCTATGTGCCTAACTCCAGAACGGTGACTCCCGGGGCATTTGACAACAGTATTCCGCTGCCGAAATTGCAAACTCAGCAGCAACCACTCGCTCCCGGCCAGACGATTACGGTGACTTACATGGCAACGGTGAATAACACTGCCGCGCCTTGTCAGCCCAAGATAACGAACACTGCAAAGGTTGAATGGTTAGCCGGACAAGCGACAGCCTCAGCCACTGACACTGCCGATGTGAGCTTTGCCAAGCCGACGATTATGAAGACGGTGAAAGGACAGCCGACCAATCCAAAAGCGACTATCGGAGAAGAAATCACTTACGAAATCAAAGTTTGTCTGCCTGAAGGAACAACGCCCGCTTTCACCATTCAGGATATTGTCCCATCCAATTTGACGTGTTTGTCGGCAACGGTTTCAGGACTCATAAACGGCACGTTGGCTTGCTCTGGAACCTGGAATATCCCTTCGTTATCGGTTCCGGCTGACAATAATCCTAACAACGACTGCATAATTATTGAGTTGAAAGCCAGAGTCCGTGACATTGCGGCCAATATGGGAATGCCGGGCAATCAGACGACCATAACCAACACAGCTTTGCTTTCTGTTCCCGGATGCGCAACTCAGTCTGCTTCGGTGGATGTCGTGGTCGTCGAACCCAAGCTGACCATTGATAAGGAAATGAAGGTTGGCAGCTTACCCATACCGCCAGCAACGGTGACACCGGGCGCGACGGTGACAGTGACCCTGACCATTACCAACACAGGGACTTCCTCTGCTTTCAATGTCAAGGTAGACGATTTTCTACCGCCCAACCTGATCAACCCTAAAAACGACCCGTTGTCGCCAAGCGATTTTGTCTTCAGTACTAACCAAATCACAAATGTTGTCACGTACCAGGGCGGGGAAGTTAAACCAGGGACTAACAATAAAGCGACACTGGTTTTTACCGTACAAGCGCATGTTCCTTGCCAGCAAAACGTCAATCTTGCCGCCATCAATGCCGCGTCAACGTTACCGTTACCGGAGATAAAAACTGATGAGCGAACTTATGCAAACATTACGGATAGTGTGGATTTTGAAGTGAAGTGCGAATGCACGACTCCACCATACCTGAATACGAAAGGGATGACTGCGTGGTGGACTTTCGATGAAGCCAGTAGCTCCGCGCCAGCCTTGGACATCGCCAACGCCCAGAACGATGGAACCAAAATCAACACATCGTTCAGCTCCGGCGAATTGGTGAAAGGGTCGCTGCTCTTCAACGGAAACGCGTATGTGAAAGTCCCTGGAAACCAGGCAGATCTTCAATTCGGCAAAGGCGATTTTTCGATTGATGCCTGGATTAAACCACCATCTGCACCTGCAGCCACAACCGGCATTCGTCCGATTGTTGATAAGACAGGTTTGGTATTGATAGGAACAGGCACTCTGGCACTGTCAGGGTACACGCTCTTTCTGGATAACGGGCATTTGCGAGCGCGAGTCGGGACGACGCTATACCCATCTAATAACACCACCGGGCCACACCTTGGCGATAACAAATGGCATCACATTGCATTGACCGTGCATCGCCCTTTCGCCTCACAGCTGGTGCTGTACGTTGACGGCACACCGATTTTTACTACGACCGCTGTCAGCATTGCGAGCGTGACTAATATTGCCGACTTGACGATTGGTCGAGGAAATCAGGTTACTAATCTATTCAAGGATTACTTCAACGGCAGAATTGACGAAGTGGAGCTGTTCAATCGGGAATTGACTCAGCAAAACGTAACAGCCATTTATCGCGCTGGCAGTGCAGGCAAATGCAAACCAGTGTGTATGTTGAGCTGCCCGCCAACAACACTCGCAACCGCGACGGTGAATCAAACCTATTCACCTCAGCCGATCATTGCAGGCGGGACGGCGTCATATAGCTACGATCCTGTGGCGCTGCCGCCCGGAATGAATCTGGGGACAGATGGCAAGCTGACAGGAAAACCAATTGTAACAGGAACATATAAATTTACTATTGTCGCTACTGACCAGAATGGTTGCTCAAAAACCTGTGATTACACGATCACAGTAGTTTGTGGCGGCCTAACGATCTCAAATCCAACTGTGTTGCCGAACGGTTCTCTGGGTGGTGAATATAACCAGATGCTGACTTCGACGGATGGTTGTGGTGGTTATGTTTTCAAACAGATCGGCGGGCTGCTGCCTCCGGGCGTGACCCTGACGCCGGATGGGAAACTGTTTGGGCCAGGATTGAAATATTGCGGCACGTACGAGTTCACTGTTCAGGTGACAGACAAGTGCGGATGCACAGGCACGAAAGCTTTCAGCATTACCGTCGAAGGTTCGCCAATGGCGATCAGCGATGCCTTCAACACAGGCGTCAACGACGACAAAACTGTGCGTTCGCTTGGCCAGCCTGAGCTTTCCAATCATTACGCGGCGACGGTGAATGGAAATCCCATCACTGTTTCGGTGATTCCCAAACAACAAGCCTGGGTCAGCCCCACAGGAGCCGCTGCCTGGATTGGGCCAGGGCCAGCCCAAGGCGGTAATTTGGTGGTTTATACGTTGAAGGTGGATTTGACCAATTGCATTGCAAGTACGATTCAACTTTCCGGTCAATATGCCGCATCAGGTAGCGGTTACATCACCATCAACGGCAACACTACACAACTTTTTCCAACGGGGACGAATGGCGCGTCGAGTTTCACCGGCTTCACGTTGCCAGCGTCCAGCTTCACCAGCAACGCGGTAAATCTGGTACGGTTTCACGTTACGGCGCCTACGGGCGGTGTTGCGTCAGGCTTGTTGGTGGAATTATTGACGGCCACAAAGAAATGTTGCCCGTGTCAGATAGCAGTCGGTCCCGATATTTTGCCGGATGGCAAGGCAGGAACTGCTTACACAGGCCAGTTCACAGTGACGGGTGGCGTTCCGCCATATACCTACACAGTGACTGGAAATCCAATGCCTCCCGGGATTGGGGTTGGTCAGGATGGAAAGATTTCAGGGACACCAGTGCTTTGTGGAGAGTACACCCTGATCGTCAAAGTTACTGACAGCCAAGGCTGTATGGGAGTGCGCGTTTACAAGTTCAAGGTAAGGTGTAGCGATGTCGTGATTGACTATAACCCGGACGAAAATCCGTCATCCGGGTTGGTCGAACAGCAGCAACCTACGACTTCGTTTTTGACCGCGCGCATCTACGCCCAGATTCTGGGTAATGAAAAAACGATTTATTTCAGTTTGGGGGTTGATCCGAAGTTGCTCAGCAATCCGTTGGTGTCGTTGGGCAGCGGAGCGCGCAACGCAACGCTCGACGTTAATACGACCGAGTTGGACGTGGGCAATCTTGGAATTTCCATCACTCAGCCTGACGGAATCTTGTTTGCCGAAGGCCGACAGGAAGTCGCGGTTGTCACGTGGGAATTCACTAGTTCGGACCGTGGCCGAGCTACCCAGATTGAATTCAGAGACTCGCCTGTTTCCCCTGCCATCATTAATCAGAATGGCGTAGCTCTGGAAACCCAATTCAAACCTACACCGGTAGTGTTGGCGTCCAAAGCGGCCATTGTCTCCGCCGCCAGTTACGGCGGAGAGCGATTGGCTCCCGAACAAATCGTTGCCGCGTTTGGTCTTGGGCTGGCGACGGCGACGCAAGTGGCGACGACTGTGCCGCTGCCGACTACCTTGGCCGGAACAACGATCAAGGTGCGGGACAGTGCCAATGTCGAACGGTTGGCTCCGCTGTTTTTCGTGGCTCCGACGCAAATCAATTATTTGATTCCGCCGGGGACGGCTGCGGGAACAGCAAGCATCATCATCACCAGCGGAAACGGAACGGTGTCCGGCGCGGTGGTGGAAATTGCCAATGTGGCTCCGGGAGTTTTCGTCGCGGATGCCAGCGGGCGAGGGGTGCCAGCGGCCAACGCGTTAACGTTTCGGGCAGACGGTTCTTCCAGTTCAACGCCTGTCGCGCAATTCGATCCCATTACGGGACGATTTGTCGCCGTGCCGATCAACTTGGGAGCACTGGGCGACCGCGTCTTTCTGTCGCTGTACGCCACGGGGGTTCGCAAACGCAGTTCGTTGGAAAACGTCCGCGCCATCATCAATGGCGTCGAAGCTCCGCTTCAATACGCCGGAGACCAAGGCGGCTTTGTCGGATTGGATCAGGTCAACATCGAATTGCCGCGTTCGCTAGCCGGAAGCGGTTTGGTAGAAGTCGTGTTAATTGTAGACGGTGCAATCGCCAACACCGTCCAGGTCAACATTCAATAACGGCAGTCAAGCTGTGCGCTTTTTCGGACCAGGCATGCGCTTGTTGCCGGGAAGAGCAGCTCAGCCGAATAAGGCTTAACCCTAAGTAAAAGAAGCGTCGTTTGCTTCGGCTCGGAGAAGTGTGCCCGCAGACTGACAAACGGCGAAACGCGCAAAACCAAAATTATTGCCTCGATTGGGGAAAATAGGAGATCGCCATGAAGCGTGTATTCACTCTCGCAACAACACGTAGATTTTTCGTCTTAGCCCTGCTTGTCGCCAGTATGTCACTGTTCGTTTTGTCGTGGAAAGGCGCGCTGCCTGGTAAGGCTTCTCCCGCGCCATCTACGGCAACTTCTTCCATGGCGATGCCGCCAGCGCCAATACCGCAAGTTATGTTGAACGTTCCGCAAATGGAATTCCCGAGCCAGGCATTGATCGGCGAAGTGTTCTGTTACACCGCGCGCTTCGATAATACGGGTGGCGTAGGTTATGGGCCGTACGTGGAAATCATATTGCCGCCAGGACTAACGATTGATAGCGCGGGGATCGGTGGAGTCTGCAACACAGGCAATTGCACGCAAAATGACTTTTATCC
>DAOMFR010000264.1:2045-5499 GCA_035429885.1 Blastocatellia bacterium | reverse complement strand
TCCAGCGCAGTTTGCTTGATCGCTTCGCGGTCGGCGGCAGTTTGCGCGTGTGCGGTTCCAGCAGTCAACAACAGGAACGTCAGCCCTAACAACAACGATTGAAATGCTTTTTGCATATTGGTTCTCCTATGAAGTGTTGGATTTCAAACCAGCGCTTTGCGCGCCAGCAGGTTTTGCGCTGAGCGATCAGTTCGCTCAGCAGTCATTTGGTTCTCCACCAGCTTGCCCAAACATTTCACTCCGGCTTCAATTTGCGTCGGCGTGAGCATTGTGAACGAGAGGCGCAGCGTATTGGTTCGTGGCCCGCTGGCGTAAAACCGTGGCCCCGGCGTGAAGTAGATGCCCTGATTTCGCGCCTGCACTTGTAAATCGTTGGCGTTTACGCCTTCCGGCAATTGCACCCAAATGGCCATTCCGCCTTCCGGCGTTGCCCAGCTTGATTCGCGCGGAAAAAACTTTTGCAGCGCTCCCAACATTGCATCGCGTCGTTGTGCATAGCTCCGGCGGCAACGCTGGATGTGTTTGTGGAGCAATCCCTGACGAGCAAAATCGGCGAGTGCCGCTTGGGCCAGCAGATTTCCGTGCAAATCGGATCGCTGCTTCAGGGTTTGCAGATGCTCAATCAACAAGCGCGGCGCAACTACCCAGCCGACGCGCAAACCCGGAAAGCCAACCTTTGAAACGCTATTGAGGTAGATCACCACGCCGTATGGATCCAGCGCCTTCAACGAAGGCAGCGCTGCGCTGTCATAGCGCAGGTCGCGATAAATTTCATCTTCCACCAACGGCACACGATACTGTGCGGCCAATGCAACCAAACGCCGCCGCGCCGCCAAATCCATCGTTACGCCGGTCGGATTATGAAATGTCGGAACGATGTAGATCAGTTTCGGCCTTCGCCGACGCAACACATCTTCGAGTGCGTTCAGGTCAAGGCCTTGTACGCCAACCGGCACACTGATGAATTTATATTGCGGCTGGCAAAACAGGCTGAGCGCGCCCGGATACGTTGGGTTTTCAACGACAACCTCGTCGCCCGGCTGCAACAACACCTGGCGCAATAAATCCAATGCTTGCTGGCAGCCGCTGGTTAACAAAATTTCGTCGTCATTGGCGCGAATTCCTGCGAGTGCCAACTGCTGTAACAGATATTGCTGCAAGGGTTCGTAACCGCAACTCGCGCCAAGTTGCAGCAAGCTGCGCCCTTCACGCCGCAAAACGCGTTCGACCGAGCGGCGAAAATCATCCAGCGGAAATAATTCTGTCGCGGGCAAGGCATGCGTAAAGGCTACACAATCTTTTCGTTGCGCGGCATCACGATTGGCCAGCCATTCATCCAGTCTCAATTCCGGCAGCACCGCTTCCCAATTCAGCGGCGTAAGCGAAGGCGTTGTCTCAACAACATTTGTTCTCGTCTGCGCCGGCACGGCCGCGACAAAGGTGCCGCTGCCCACCCGCGAGGCAATCAACCCATCGGCCAGCAGTTCGTCGTAAGCTGTCGCTACTGTGCTGCGGTTGACGCCGAGCGATTCAGCCAACGAGCGATTGGGCGGTAACCGGTCGCCGACTTTCAGTGAACCCTGCCGTATCAATTGGCGCACCTGGGCGGCAATCTGTGTGTAAAGAGGCGCGTGGCTTTGCCGGTCAAGTTCTAAAATCACAATCTGTCCTTTCTATAAATGGCTGACCTGTGCGAGCCATTTTAGTGGTTCGCTTTGTTTGGTAAACAGCCAATTATGGGCCAATTTCACCCTGCCAATTTGTGCTGTGCTTTTATAAGCTGAGCTGGAGCCTATTGAAACTGGTTTAGGCGCAATGAGGGCGGGTTGGCAATGGTGCTGTGAATGCCAACAGAGGACGTTTTCTGGGACTGGGAGGTCAGTTCCATTTGTTTCCAGTCTGGTCTTTTTCGCGTAAAAGATCGCGGACTTTCAACACGGTCTGAGCATAGGCCCTGCTGTTGTTATAACCCCTGAGCACTTCGAATTGTTCTGCTTCTGATGCTCCTGGTTTCCAGCCGTATTTTTTCAGATACTGCGCACAAGAAAGGATTGCATCTTCGGGTTGGAAGAGGGAAACGATGCCGTCGCGATTGCCATCTTTGCCAAAGGTTTTCCAGGGTAGAGGCAAGAATTGTGGATAACCGATGCCGCCTGCGGTTGACCCTCTTAATCCCAAAATAGAGACCTTCTGTTCTTTGGCCAGTTGAAACAGGGCGAGCACCTGCGGATAGAAAATTTCCTCAAGCACGAAAGCCCGCTGAGCTACCTGCGCGCGAGTGACGTTGTTGTCTTCTGCCTTGAGTTTGGCAAAGACGTAATCCAGATTCTGTTCTTCACCGATATTCGCAAGCCGCGAAAGGCGGTTGACGACCAGTTGCCTTCCGAAATTTAGTCCGCAGTCGCTTTCTACCGAGATGATCGCGGCAACCAGGTAATAATCCACCCCGGTATCTCGCTGTGCCTTCTGGAAGGTTTGTTCGTAGGTTTTGATAAATGTTGCGGCCCGTTCAATTCGCCCAGGCGTAGTATGGCCTGTGTAAATATGAAGGGATTCTTGAGGATTGAGCTTAAAGGCCACCTGACGAAATTCGGGCATCTGGTTGCTCAGATAGACGGCTTGTACTTGCTGAGGTGAGATGCCGTCTTTTTCCAAACGATTCATCAGACGCGCCCACCCCTTTTCTGGAAGAGCAGTAGATTTCGGAAGTGTTCTCGGAGCGGACTTCTTTAGAGTTAGCCTGGATTTCTTTAGTCTGGGCGCGGGCTTTTTCGGAGAAGCTTTCTTCTTTTTGACGACGATCTTTTGCAATCCGGGAGCGCGGAGCGACACCCACTCGACTTCAGGGTCATCTGCTTCAAGAACATTCATTGTTCTGTGAACTGCGGGAACAGTGAAATCGTTTAGGACTGGTTGATCTGGAACGGTAATATACATGCTTCTCCTTTCAATGCTTTCTTCATTCTAAAAGTCGTCTTCTGTTAGTCAAATCCTTCCCACGCAAACTTTTGTAACGTATCGTCAATCAAGTCCGTCTTCTGCTGCTGGCAAGAGGCATCTTTCTCATTTGATGTTTCCGCATTTCAAAATTGAATATCGCTCCAATTCTTTTCTTCCGAAAGGAGACTCTGTTCCTGAATCTCCACGTCAAGAACTCAACTAACCGAATTCCGTTGGGAGCCGAGCAATGAAGAAAAATATCAAGCACCGTTTTTCACGCAGAGAGTTTACGGCTGCAGCTGTTTCGACTGCTGCTTTCACTATTGTTCCGCGCCACGTTCTGGGCGGTTCAGGATTCACGCCGCCGAGCGACAAAATCAATCTGGCTGTGATTGGTCTTGGACGCCAGGGAATGGCCGTGATGATGAATCTGCTGCAATTGCCGGAAATTCACGTGGTTGCAGTCTGTGACGTCAATCGTGGCAGTAAGGAATATGCCGAATACAGTCCGAAC
>DAOMFR010000264.1:0-1945 GCA_035429885.1 Blastocatellia bacterium | reverse complement strand
TACGTGGCGACGCCCGATCATTGGCATGCGCCGATTTCGATCGCGGCGATGCGCAAGGGCAAACACGTTTTGTGTCAGAAGCCGATGGCGCATTCGATTGGCGAAGCGCGGCGCATGGCTGCGGTAGCGCACGAAATGAAAGTCGCCACGGCGCTTCCGGTAAACAATCCCTACACGTCATCCACGCAGGCGATTTCCGACTGGATCGCCGATGGCGCGATTGGCCGCGTGCGCGAAGTTCACAATTGGTCCAGCCGTCCGTATTGGCCGCAAGGAGTTGACCGCCCGAAAGACGCTCAAACGCCGCCCGAAAATCTGAATTGGGATATGTGGGTTGGTCCGGCGCCGATGCGTCCTTACAACAAAGCCTATCTGCCGTTCGTTTGGCGCGGCTGGTACGATTTTGGCTGCGGTTCATTCGGCGATATGGGCTGTTACAGCTTTGCCGGAGTGTTCAAAATCCTCGGGCTGACTCCGCCGACATCGGTCGAAGCGTGTTCGGGCGAATCCTATGAAGAGACTTTTCCGCAGGCTTCCATCGTTCATCTGGATTATCCCGCGCGCGAAGGGCGTCCGGAAATTCGCATGTCCTGGTACGACGGCGGATTGCACCCGCCCCGTCCGGCGGGAATCAGCGAACAGGACGGACGTATGTTCCGGCATCGTCAGGAAGGCGTAATGTACGTCGGCGACAAAGGCCTGATTCTGGCTGGGTTCAATGGCCAAAACCCGCGTGTTTACCCCGCGTCGCCAAAATATGTAGAGCCACCCAGACCAGAAGCCCAAGGCGGACAAGCCGCGCAGCGTCGAGATAGCGCAATTGACGCCTGGGTTGCCGCCTGCAAAAAGGGGCAGCCATCACTGACCAACTTTGAAGTTCAGGCTCCTGTGACCGAAGCTTTCCTGCTTGGCTGTATGGCGCAGCGTCTGCCCGGTGAGAAATTGGTTTGGGATACAGCGCAGATGAAAGTGACCAACAACGAAAAGGCCAATGCACTTGTAGACCCAGCTTACCGAACTGGATACACCACGTAAAAAAGGAGATGAGAATGACTTCGATTTCAAGACGAGAGTTTTTCAAGAAGGCGGCGACCGACGCGGCAGTGGTGGGTTTTCTCGCCGCAGGTGTAGCCGAGACTCACGCCAAGCCGCTCGGGTTGCCAATCGGTAGCCAAACCTATCCTCACCGCGCAATGCTCAAACAGGATTTTCCTGGCTTGATGAAGCAATTTGCTGATTTGGGAATTCAGCGAGTCGAGCTGTGCTCGCCATTGGGTTACGCGGATTTTGCCGGGCTGTCCAACGGGAAAGAGGTCAAGAAAATCCTGGCTGATCACGGTCTGAAATGTGAGAGCTGCCATTTCAGCATGAAAGAACTTCGGCAGACGCAAGAAGCGAGCATTGCCTGGGCCAAAGACGTCGGCATCACACAAATGCTCACGGCGACTTTGGGGGCAGGGAATAATCCAACAATGGATGATGTGAAAAAGGCCGCCGACGAATACAACAAGATCGCCGCTATTGCGGCCAAAGCTGGCATCCAGCAAGGCTTGCACAACGAAGGCTTCGAGGTTTCATCGGTTGAAGGAAAGCGAACTTATGACATCTTGATGGGATTGCTTGATCCCAAGCTGGTCAAGTTTCAGTTCCAGATGTCCACGATCCGAAACGGCTTCGACGCCGCCGAATACTTCACGAAATACCCTGGGCGATTTATCTCCATGCATCTGCAAGACTGGAACGCGGAAACCAAAACGCTGGTCGCCGTCGGCAAAGGCAGCATTGACTGGAAGAAAGTCTTCACCGCAGCCAAGACCGGCGGCGTCAAAAATTACTTCGTCGAACAAAACATGGAATTGACGAAAGATGGCGTCGCTTACCTGAAGGCGCTGAAGGTGTGAGTTTGTGGTGCGCAGGTTCGATCCCCTGGCGGTTAAGGGAAAGA
>DAOMFR010000263.1:0-5583 GCA_035429885.1 Blastocatellia bacterium | reverse complement strand
CCTGATTCCGTGATATTTCACATCCACATTGAACTTCCCTGCCCATTTCTTCGGAATGGGTTTGCCAGCCGCCCAGTGAATTCCGTTGATGACCAGGCGCTGAACCGACTCAACCTGAAAATCTTCCGGGTGCCCCATGGTTGTCATGAAAACCTTTGCGCCGATTTTGTTTTTCCAGGTCCAGGCGACAGGGTTTTCAATGGCGTCTTTTTTCTCCGGATCCACGGCTCGGCCCACTAATAGCTGTTTGGCGTCTGGTGGAGGGTACTTCGGCAAGACGTGATACAACCACGACCGCACGTGGAAGGCAGGGTCAACACCAGTCAGAATCGGATCAGTTCCCGCTCCCGGAATGATACGAACATCCGTGCTGGATTTGTGGCCGTAATGATAATGCCCATTTCCCCATCCCGGCGGAGCGCCCAGGTAATCCGGTGCAAAAGAATTCCAGACTTCCATCGGATGCCCTTTCGGGTAATTGAATGCGTGCGAAGTCGTGCGAAACGCGACGACGGGCTTCCCTGAATTTAGGTATTTGCGGATTTGTTCAACCTGATCGAACGGCAATCGCCGCCAGCGCAAAAAGAAAACCGCCACGTCCGCCTTTGCCAGCGCTTCCAACCCGGGAATATTTTCTTCTGCATTTTCGTCTGGAGAAGATTTCAGTACGGTCGTCTGCATCCCATAATTCTTTTCCAGTTCCGCGGCAATGATGGGGAATGTGTCTTCTGAACCATATTCATGATCGCCACTGACAAAAACAATTTGGGGCCGTTTCGGAGCTCCGGCAACCATTGCCAGCGACAAAACGGCGAGTACGCAACCCGCGCCAATGATAATCAGCATTCTTTTCATTGAGTCCAAACTCCTTGCCGAAATTTGAGCGCAGTGTATGGCAGCAGAGTTCCGAGCGTAAAGCGTTGCCAATGCAAAAAATGATTTGGTCAACGTCTTGACGAATCAAGCCTCGGTCAGTATGATCCCGCCTTCGTTTTGGAGAGCACCACTTAAAGTAAGACAGTTCATTGATTCTCTAAAACAACACCTTGCGACCCGTTCGTCTAGCCCGGTCCAGGACATCGCCCTTTCACGGCGGTAACACGGGTTCAAATCCCGTACGGGTCGCCACTAAGTTTCTACCATCACTGACCTTCAACTAAGCCATTGCAAGTAAGTTATTCCGGCCGCAGTTCCAATGCTGCGGTCTTCGCGTTACAGAACTAAATTGTTGCGACGGAAATTCTGCTGAGTGTTTCCGCTGCTACGTTCGTAAACAATTTGCAGGCGCAGTTGGACTGCTCTTGCGCCTTCCCAGTTCTCAAGCTAATGGCGCAAAACTACAATCCCGAAACAATACCTCCGGCGACGTTTTCACCTCCGTTTGCCAACTACCAGCTCGATGGGGCTTACGACGAAATGTTTGCCGAAGGCGGCATCCCGCGCAAACAATACCAGGCACTTTACCATCGGTTGTTGGAACTTGTGCCGAGCGAATTGAAGTTGCGCCAACAAACCGCCGATGTGGCATTTTTGAATCAGGGCATCACCTTCACGGTTTATGGCCACGATGCTGGAACGGAAAAAATCTTTCCCTATGATTTGCTGCCGCGAATCATCACGTCCGACGAATGGGAAACGCTGGAGCGCGGATTAAAACAGCGCATTACCGCGCTGAACCTGTTCCTGAAAGACCTCTATCACGACGAAAAGATTCTGAAAGACGGGCTGATTCCCCGCGAACTGGTCTATAGCTGCAAACATTACCGCCGCGAAATGCGCGGGCTGCGCGTTCGCAAAGATATTTATGTGTCCGTCGTCGGCACGGATTTGGTCCGATTGAACGACGGACAGTTTGCCGTGCTGGAAGACAACCTGCGCGTGCCCAGCGGCGTGTCGTACATGCTGGCCAATCGCCAGGTCATGAAAAAAGTCTTTCCGGGACTGTTCAGCAGCTACAACGTGCGCCCGATCGATCATTACGGCCAGGAATTGCTGGCGACGTTGCGCGCGCTGGCGCCAGTGAATCGTCCAGACCCAACCATCGTCTTGCTGACGCCGGGCGTGTTCAATTCCGCGTATTACGAACATACTTTTCTGGCTCGGCAAATGGGCATCGAACTGGTCGAAGGCCGCGACCTGATCGTCCACGACAATGTTGTGTACATGCGAACCACCGCCGGGTTGCGACGCGTAGATGTGATTTACCGCCGCATTGATGACGATTTTATTGATCCGCTGGCATTTCGCCCGGATACGATTTTAGGCGTGCCCGGATTGTTCAACGCATACCGAGCGGGCAATGTCGCGCTAGCCAACGCCATCGGCACAGGTGTCGCCGACGACAAAGCGATGTATGCTTACGTTCCGAAAATCATCAAATACTACCTGGACGAAGATCCCATCATTCCGAACGTGGAAACCTATTTGCTGGATCAGGATAACCAGCGCCAGCACGTAGTCGAAAATCTGGACAAACTGGTGGTCAAAGCCGTTGGCGAATCCGGTGGTTACGGCATGTTGATTGGCCCGCACAGCACCGCCGCCGAGCGCGAAGAGTTCCGGCGGCGCATCATCGCCGACCCGCGCAATTACATCGCCCAACCAACACTGGCGTTGTCACGCGCTCCCTGTTTCATCGAAGGCCAGGTCGAAGCGCGCCACGTTGATCTTCGCCCATACATTCTTTACGGCGACCAGGCGACCATTGTCCCTGGCGGGTTGACGCGCGTCGCATTGAAACGAGGTTCGCTGGTCGTCAATTCTTCGCAAGGCGGCGGCAGCAAAGACACTTGGGTTCTCTTCTGATTGCGGATTTTCGAATGCGGATTGCGGATTCCCCGATTGAAAACATTCGGTTGAATCACAATCCGCAATCCCAAATCCGCACTCCGCAATCAATTTATGCTTTCACGAGTCGCAGACAGTTTGTATTGGATGAGTCGTTATCTGGAACGCGCTGAACACACGGCGCGCTTGCTGGATTTGACGCTGAATCAGGCACTTGACCAGACGCCGGACGTAGCTCGGCAACGCTGGCAGCTTGCGCTGGCCAGTCTGCGTTCGCCGATGCCTGAAACATTGGAAGCGTATCCGGTGACGCAGTTCCTGACCTTTGATCCGCAAAATAAAGACTCGCTGGTGTCGTGCATCAATTCCGCGCGCGAAAACGCCCGGCAGATTCGCGAACAGATCAGTTCCGAAATGTGGGAACAATTGAACCACCTGTATCTGGGCATACGCGGTTCCGACATCAATTCCATTTACGCGCAACCACATGGGTTTTACGGGCCGATCAAGGAAGGTTCGCATCTGTTCCAGGGCATTACCGATTCGACATTGATGCGCAACGAAGGCTGGCATTTCATTCAGCTTGGCCGTTCCATCGAACGCGCCAGCGCAACCGCAACCTTGTTGGATGTGCATTTGCGCTCGCTGTTGAACCTGCCGGAACAGATTTCTCGAGGCCAGGATTACATTTCCTGGGTCGCATTGCTGAAATCCTGCACGTCGTTTGAAGCCTATTGCCAAACCTACACCGCTGATTTGAGGCCGGAACGCATTGCAGAATTTTTGCTGCTCAACCCGGAATTGCCGCGTTCAGTTCGCTTTGCGGTGGACACAATGCAATCGTCTTTGGAGGCTCTGGCGAAGTTGAGCGGGGCACGCAAAATTGGCCGCTCGCAACGATTGGCGGGCAAGTTGCGCGCAACGCTGGATTACGCGCAAGTGGACGAAATTATCGCCGACGACATCCATTCGTTCCTGCAAAACGTTCAGCGTCAGTGTTCCTTGATTCATACCGCAGTCCAACAGCAATACATTGCTTACTCTGTTGATGCGGCGATGGTTTCCTAGGGCAAGACGCATAATTTTGCGTCTCTACCGCAATCCCGATATGTTCTATTCAATTCGTCACGTCACACGATTTGTTTACAGTTCGCCCGTCGCGGAAAGTGTTTCCGAAGTGCGCATGCAACCGCGCACCGAAGGCAATCAGCGCTGCGTCAAATTCGAACTGACCACTAATCCGCGCTCTCGCATTCAGGGATACCGCGATTATCTGGGCAATGTCGTTCACCATTTCGACATTCCGGCTCGCCATAGTCAGTTGAAAATCACCGCCGAAGCGACAGTGGAAATCATGCCGCTGCCCAATTTGCCGGAGTCGTTGTCCCCGGATGCCTGGGCAGAACTCGACCGAATCAAAGCCACCGGAGAGCATTGGGATTATCTGACGCCCAGCCAGTTTGCGTTCAAAACCCGTTTGCTGACGGAATTGGCCAAAGAATTCCGGCTTGAACGGCGAAGCGATCCGCTTTCAGTATTGCGCGAAATCAACACGGCAATTTTTGAAACCTTCGATTACGCGCCGCAATCCACGTCGGTGGATTCGCCAATTGAACACGCGCTGGAAGACCGCCGAGGCGTTTGCCAGGATTTTGCTCACATTATGATTGCGCTGGTGCGAGAACTTGGCATTCCCTGCCGCTACATCAGCGGCTATCTGTTCCATGGACGCGAAGACCACGACCGTTCCGCAGCGGACGCCACACACGCCTGGGTCGAAGCCTTTCTTCCCGAACTCGGTTGGACAGGGTTCGATCCGACAAATAATTTGCTGACGGGCGAGCGCCACATTCGCACGGCTGTCGGCAAAGATTACGCGGATGTGCCGCCCACACGCGGTGTGTTCAAAGGCATTGCGCAAAGCGAACTGAGCGTCGGCGTGCAGGTTTCTCCCACCGAAGCGCCGCCGCCCGAAGAAGAAATGATGACGATGACCACGTGGATTGCTCCGCCGCCATCGCTTATCGAAGACGATGTACAACAACAGCAGCAACAGCAACAGCAGTAATAAAAATGCTGTGGGCAAGATGATCTGATAAGGCGCAACGGTTTTTCGTCCCAGAGGGACGATCAGAATTTAGCCCTCGATTCAGCGCTGGGAAAGCAAGCCATCTCCCACGCGTCCTGTAGGGATGCTTGAATCAACTTCAATTCAGGCCTCCCTACAGGACTCGTTACTTCTTAACGCCCTACCCGGCAATGAATTGCCGCGCTAATATCAAGCTGTCCCTCTGGGACAAAGACACGGCCAAGAATCATTCTTTGGCTAACGATCATCAAAAAGGAATCCATCAACATGAGCACTGAATACAAATCTCTACGAATTGAAAAAACCGAAGGGGTCGCTGAAGTTATTTTGATCGGCCCAGGCAAAGGCAATGCGATGGGGCCGGATTTCTGGCGAGAAATGCCAATGCTGTTTACAGAATTGGATCAAGATGCCGAAACACGCGCCATCATTATCCGAGGCGACGGCGGCAATTTCAGTTATGGATTGGATTTGGTGGCAATGACCGGAGAGATTGGCGCTTCGGGAAAAAACCTCGCCGCCGAACGCACGCGCTTTCACGACAAAGTTCTGGAAATGCAACAAGCCTGCAACCGCGTCGCCAATTGCCGCAAACCCGTCATCGCAGCCGTCAACGGTTGGTGCATTGGCGGAGGCCTGGATTTGATTTCGGCCTGCGACATTCGCATCGCTTCTGCCGACGCCAAATTCAGCTTGCGCGAAGCCAA
>DAOMFR010000262.1:0-5601 GCA_035429885.1 Blastocatellia bacterium | reverse complement strand
CGGCAAGCTTGCTGAGGATCAAAACCATTGAGTATAGTTGCCACTCAATCAGCAAAATGATTTGAGCAATTGGGCGAAATTTCAATCCCAACTCACACAGTATTTTCAGGAGATAACACAATCAATGAATTCGGAAGCCAACACGGGCAATACAACGGTTGAATCATCAGGAGAAGTCACCACCAAGTCGAATTTTTTGCGCGACGCCATCATTCAGGACCTCGCTTCCGGCAAACACGGCGGACGAGTCCAAACGCGGTTTCCTCCCGAGCCGAATGGATATCTGCACATCGGCCACGCCAAAGCCATCTGCCTGGATTTCGGCCTGGCAGATGAATTCGGCGGCAAAACCAATTTGCGGTTCGACGACACCAATCCGACCAAAGAAGAAACCGAATATGTCGAAGCCATCATGGCAGACGTGCGCTGGCTGGGGTTTGAATGGGACGGACTGTATTACGCTTCCGACTATTTCCAGCAGCTTTACGACTGGGCAGTTCAACTCATCAAAGCGGGCAAAGCGTATGTTTGCGATCTGACGGCGGATGAGATTCGTGAACATCGCGGCACGCTGACCGAACCGGGCAAGGACAGCCCGTACCGCAATCGCTCGGTTGAAGAAAACCTGGACCTGTTTGAGCGGATGAAAAACGGCGAGTTCCCGGACGGTTCGCGGACGCTACGCGCGAAGATCGACATGGCTTCGCCCAACCTGAGCTTCCGCGATCCTGTGATGTACCGCATCCTGCATCAGCATCACCATCGCACCGGAGACGATTGGTGCATTTATCCGATGTACGATTACGCCCACGGCCAGTCAGATTCGATTGAACAGGTCACGCATTCCATCTGCACGCTGGAATTCGACAACAATCGTCATTTGTACAACTGGTTCATCGAGCAGTTGGGAATTTTCCCGTCGCAGCAATTTGAATTCGATCGGCTGAGTTTGACCTACACGATCATGAGCAAGCGCAAGCTGCTCAAACTGGTGCAGGAAAATCTGGTCAATGGTTGGGACGATCCGCGTATGCCTACGCTGTCTGGAATGCGACGCAGAGGCTATACGCCCGAAGCGATTCGGGATTTTTGCGCCAGCCTGGGCGTTTCAAAAACCAACGGCATCACACAGCTTCAGCAGTTGGAGTATTACGTCCGCCAGGATTTGAACAAACATGCCGCGCGTGTAATGGCTGTGCTGAACCCGCTGAAAGTCGTGTTGACCAATTATCCCGACGATTTGGTCGAAGAGATGGAAGCCGTCAACAATCCTGAAGACGCCAGCGCCGGTTCGCGCAAAGTTCCATTCTCCAAAATCCTGTACATCGAACAGGACGATTTCCGCGAAGTGCCTCCGCCCAAATACTACCGCCTGTCGCCGGGCAAAGAAGTTCGGCTGAGGTATGGTTACATCATCAAGTGCGAAAGCGTGGTCAAAGACGCCGAAGGCAATGTCGTCGAAGTGCATTGCACCTATGACCCGGATTCGCGCAGCGGTGGGCCCACTAGCAATCGCAAAGTCAAAGCGACCATCCATTGGGTGTCCGCCGCGCACGCCGTGGACGCGGAAGTCCGCAACTACGACACGCTGTTTTCCAAGGAAAACCCCGACGAAGTCGAAGAAGGCCAGGATTTCACCGCCAACCTGAATCCGAACTCGCTGGAAGTAATGACCAGCAAAGTCGAACCAAGTCTGAAAGACGCTGCCGCAGGTTCGCGATATCAATTCGAACGGTTGGGATATTTTTGCGTAGATCCCGACTCAAGCTCTGGAAAGCTGGTCTTCAACCGGACAATTGGCTTGAAAGATACCTGGGCGAAGATCGAACAGCGCGGACAGAAATGATCCAAAGTTGCTCATAAGCGAGGTAAGCCGAGCCGATGACTAAGTGTCATCCGCTCGGCTTTTCTTTAACTCTTCACCGGAATCAACGCCCGCAATCGCGCATCGCGCAAATACAACCCTCCCCAGGCCAGAACAGCGAGGAGAACTTGCAAAATGACTGGTTCGCCTAAACGCAGATGTGTGGCGGCCGCGCCACCCATATACCCTGCCACTAAAATCGCTCCCAGAACGGACGTGCGCGGAATGAGGTACAGAATTGTGCAGGCGATTTCCAGAACGCCAATGCCAACGATGACTCTTTCCTGATAGCCGAATTTGGCAAATCCTTCGATGACTTCCGGACGTTTGGTCACTTTCATCAAGCCGCTGAACAGCAGCAGCAACACCGGCAAGGCACTGAGAATCCGCCCGGCCCAGATCATCTTTTTAGATTCGGAAGTGATTTGAGCAATTGATGAAATAAGCGAGCGCAATCGCGCGTCACGCAAATACAAACCTCCCCAGATCAAAATGCCCAGGTACACCGGAAACAAGATGTGGCTGAACCATGGGTTGCCGAGGCGCACGTGGGTTGCGACTGCGCCGCCCAAATAGCCGGTCAGCAAAATCGCGCCCAAAACTGAAGTTCGCGGAATCGCATACAGAATCGTGCAGATGGTCAGAACGATTCCCAGCCCGACAACAACACTTTCCGCGTAGCCTAGTTGAACAGTCGCATCCACGACAAATTTTGGTTTTGCCAACTTCATGCCGCCGTCCATGAGCAGAAACAGGATCGGCAACGCGCTTAGAATGCGTCCGGCTAAAAGCTGATTCTTTGAAACTGAAGCTGTCGGAATATTCGATGCCATGATTTATTCTCCGTAAGTTCGCACATTGAACATTTGTGGATTGGTGATCCGTTTTCAGCCAATGAACGGTTTCAAGCAGCAAAACGCTGCGCGGATCGTTCGCGAGCTTTGGCGGCTTCTTCTTCCCTGTTTCTTGGCGGAGCATTCGTCTGAAGCGCGGCCAACAACTTGCTCGAAATCGCAGCCACTTCGTCAACGGCCGCCAGAAAGGCTGCTTCGTTTGCCTTCGAAGGTTTGTTGAATCCGCTTACTTTGCGGACGAACTGCAACGAAGCCGCGCGGATTTCTTCATCCGTCACCGGCGGATCGAAATTGAATAGGTTCTTGATGTTTCGACACATAATTGTGTTTGGCGCAGTATAGGGAACGGTAGATTCGTGGATGCAGTACGAGAAGCGGTAGCGAGCTGGAAATCCCATAAGAGCCAGGTCATTACCGCTGCCTGTATCGCATTTGCATTAGCTTTGATTGGCGACGCTTGGATCCATCCAGAACAGTCCCCAGCCATTTCCGTCCAAGTCTTCATAATCGTGCGAGTACATAAAGCCATGATCCGTCGGCTCGCCGGAAGTCGAGCCGCCTGCGGCGAGAGCCTTGGCGACGAGTTCATCCACTTGCTCGCGGCTTTCGCATGACAGGGAGATCAACGCTCCGGTGTATTTCGTCGTGTCGCAGATTTCTTTTGTCGTGAACGATTTGAATTTCTCGTGCGTCAGAAACATCGCGTAAATGTCTTCGCTGATAATCATGCACGTCGCCATCTCGTCGGTAAATTGCGGGTTGAAGGTGTAACCGAGCTGGGTATAAAACTCGATGGATTTGGCCAGGTCCTTGACCGGCAAGTTCACAAAAATTTTCGTAGCCATATTTTCTTTTCCTTGTTTGATTAAAGTTAAACCGCAGGTTGAACCAGGTTGATCAAGTTGCCGCAGGTGTCTTCAAAAACGACCGCTGTAATCGGCCCCATGACTTTCGGCTCGCCGCGAAAGTTGACGCCTCGATCTTTCAACCGCTTGTATTCGGCCTGAATGTCTTTGGTGAGAAACGCCGTCGCCGGTATCCCCGCGTCAAACAGCGCTTTTTGATAAACCTGCGCAGGCGGAAACCCCAACGGCTCCAATACCAATTCGACTCCTTCCACGCCATCCGGCGAAGTCACGGTCAGCCAGCGAAACGGCCCCATTGGAATATCCGCCATTTTCACGAAGCCCAGGGTTTCTGTGTAAAAGCGCAGGGCCTGTTCCTGGTCGCTCACTAAAATGCTGGTGAGTTTGATTTGCATTGTTTCTCCTTTTTGAGACTTTGCTGAAGCTTAGGCAGCCTCAGCCGGTCGATACGTCGCCATGATCACGCCCGTGCTGGAAGTTTTGGTGTCAACAAGCTGGAACTTGGTCAACGGACTTCCTTCAGCAAACAGCCGCCGCCCTGTTCCCAACACCAGCGGATGAATGGATAACACGTATTCATCCACAAGGTTATGCCGCAGCAAAGATTGAACCAACGCTCCGCAACCCAGCACCAAGAAGTCCTGATCAGATTGCTGTTTGAGCGCGGCGACCGTTTGCCCTGCGTCTCCTTTCAACAGAGTGGAATTCATCCACGGCAATGGTTCCGACAGCGTCGTTGATGCCACGTATTTTTGCGCCGCGTTCAGAAACCCAGTGAACGGGTTGTCGGTTCGATTGGGCCAGACAGAATAAAAGTCTTCGTATGTGCGCCGCCCAAACAACAGCGCTGGCATTTGGCGCATGCCTTCCGCAGCAGCTTTGCCCATGACCGGATCGAAGTACGGCGTCGCCCATCCGCCATATTGAAAGCCACCGCGTGTGTCTTCTTCGGGACGTCCCGGCGCTTGCATCACGCCATCAAGCGTCAGGTTGATGTTCACAACAAGTTTGCTCATTACTATTTCTCCTTTGCGCTTTGGCGCAGATAAAGCATTCCGCCCAACCACGCACAAGGCAGCGCGGTCACCACCAGCGCGATGGGATACCAGATTGGGCCTAAGTTCCTGTTCATCGTCGCGAATACGCCAAGCAAGCTGATGACAAATCCGATTCCCGCGCCAATCCACACGTGCCGCATCGGCGAGTGAGGCGCGAATTTGGCTGTAACGTAACTGCCAATTACGCCATACACACAGCGATACGTTAGCGCCAGCAGGTTATCGCTGACTTCATTCATCGGCTCATTCCAGGGCGGATACACATTCAGCACATGCATTACTTGATCAGTGCCAAGCGAAAGCACGACCACGGCAAGAAATCCTAAAAAGACGGCCAATATGCTGCGTCCCAATTGGCGCGGCGGAGTTTTCACAGAAGTCGTTTGAGCAGTCATCATACGTTCTCCTTATTGTTGGTTGTAAGCTTGCCGCAAGGCCTGGATGTCAATTTTGTTCATTTGCAACATGGCCTGCATCACTCTGCCGGCTTTGACAGGGTCTTTGTCGCCCATCAGTTCGCCCAACACCGTGGGAATGATTTGCCAGGACAATCCGTATTTGTCTTTCAGCCAGCCGCACATGGATTGTTCGCCACCGGCAGAAAGCTTTTCCCATAAGTCGTCCACTTCTTCCTGAGTTTCGCAATTGACGAATAGCGAAATGGCTTCGGTGAATTTGAACCGCGGGCCGCCGTTGAGCGCATAAAACGTTTGCCCTTCCAGTTGAAAGGTCGCCATCAAAATCTTCCCGTCGGGGCCGGGAGTTTGGCTCAGAATTTTGGAGTCTTTGAAAATCGAAGTGTAAAAGTTGACGGCCTCTTCAGCGTTGTTGTCGAACCACAGGAATGGAATGATCTTTTGCATAAAGTCTCCTTTGCGTTGTTACGATCTACATCAGAACAAGTGAGATTGAATCAGTACCGCGACCGGTAGGGAGCGTTTGGTTGTGTGTAGGTCTCG
>DAOMFR010000261.1:0-5737 GCA_035429885.1 Blastocatellia bacterium | reverse complement strand
ACGATCCGAATGTTCGCATTTACCAAACGCGCGAGCGGCAAACCTACCACACGGATTCCTGTGACGTCGTCGGCTTGCTCTGTTTGCAACCGGCGAAATCGGGCGGGTTGTCCAGCCTGGTCAGTTCCGTGACGCTGTTCAACGAGATGCGGAAGCGGCGACCCGATCTGGCGGCAGAGCTATTCAAGCCCATCGAAACCGACCGGCGCGGCGAAGTTCCTGCAGGCCAGAAACCGTATTTCAACATTCCGGTATTCAACTTGCACGACGGGTTACTGTCGGCAATTTACCAGCGGCAATACATCGAATCCGCTCGGCGATTTGCGGGAGTCGCGCCGCTGACGCCACTGCAAATTGAAGCCCTGGATTTGTTTGACGCGCTGGCCAACGATCCGGCGTTGCATTTGAACATGCAGTTGCAACGCGGAGACATACAGTTCGTCCACAATCACACCTTATTGCACGACCGCACGGCTTTTGAAGACTGGCCGGAACCGGAACGCAAACGCCATTTGCTGCGACTGTGGCTTGCGCCACCGCAAGCTCGCCCGTTGCCGCCAGTGTTTGCCGAACGATATGGCTCCCTCACGCCCGGCGACAGAGGCGGTGTCACCAGCACACGACTGGTGGCTCCGCTCGATGCCGAATAACTTCCCTTGACGGATCGTTTTCCTTCGTCGGATGTTAGGAATCATGGGGAAAAAGAAACCGACCACATTGCCGTTGCCCGTGCCAGAGTTCGCGGCCAGATTGCTGGCGTGGTACGACGAAGCGACAACCGAAATGCCCTGGCGCGGCCAGCGCGATCCGTATCGCATCTGGCTTTCGGAAATCATGCTGCAACAAACGCGCATCGCCGCTGCCGAAGGGTATTACCATCGGTTTCTGGACCGGTTCCCGACGGTGCAGGATTTGGCATCCGCTTCCTTGGATGCAGTGCTGAAACTGTGGGAAGGCCTGGGGTATTACGCGCGAGCGCGCAACTTGCACCGCCTCGCGCAATTGGTGGTGAGCGAACATGCCGGCCAATTCCCCGCCACCGCAGAATCCCTGCAAACCTTGCCGGGGATCGGCCGATACACTGCCGCAGCCATCGCCAGCATCGCCTTTGGCGAAGCCGTCGCGGTGTTGGACGGCAACGTCATTCGCGTGCTGACGCGGTTGATTGATCTGCCGGAAGAAATCAGCCAGCCCAAA
Source organism: Blastocatellia bacterium (assembly GCA_035429885.1). Classification (GTDB taxonomy): domain Bacteria; phylum Acidobacteriota; class Blastocatellia; order RBC074; family RBC074; genus RBC074. The sequence goes on along the minus strand of DAOMFR010000261.1, from coordinate 4,540 downwards.
ATCATTGAACAACTGTGGACGCTGGCTTCGGAACTGCTGTCGCCCCAACGTCCGAGCGATTACAACCAGGCGTTGATGGATTTAGGCCGGATGGTTTGCACGCCTCGGCGTCCGGCGTGCGAACGTTGCCCGGTGCGCGAATTCTGCCTGGCCGCCGACCACGGAACTCAGGAAACGCGTCCCGTCAAAAAGCCCAAAGCTCCGTTGCCTTTGGTGCACGCCGCAGCAGCAGTGATTCGGGACGAAGCTGGCCGGATCTTGCTGGTGCAGCGCCCGGAAGAAGGTTTGCTTGGCGGATTGTGGAGGCTGCCCGGAAGTCGTTGCGAACCAAGCGAAACTTACGCCGAGTGTTTGCAGCGCTCGCTGGCGCAAACGCTTGGCCTGCAAGTTCGCGTGGGAAATGAAATGGCTGCGGCGACGCAAACACTGGCGCATTTTCGGCTGCGGCTGCGCGCATTCGCGTGTGAAGTGATTGCCGGAACTCCCACGGGCGAAACGCGGCTTGCCTGGGCCAGCCAAACGGAACTGGCGCGTTACAGTCTGGGCAAAGCCGACCGCGAGATCGTAGAAAAGTTAGAACAATGGCAACCGCGATTGTTTGAAGAAGCTTCCCTGTCGAACAACGTCTCGCCGAAAAAATGAAGCCAACTGACAAGATGCGAATTCTTCACGCTTGGCTGAACAACATCGTTATCAACATCGGTGATGTAAATTTCCGGATTGAAATCGCGTGTGCTCTGAAAGACCAAACGGCGACCATCTGGAGTCCAAACAGGTCCGGTGTTGTGGCCAATGGCAGTCGTGACCATGTGCGGATTTGAACCATCGGCGTTCATAACCCAAATGTTGGAATTGCTGTTCTGTGAGCCTTGATTGCTGGCGAATGCGATCCGCTTTCCATCAGGCGACCAGGCGGGCGAACCTTCATCAAATTGCGTCGTGTGAGTCAAGTTAACCGGATTGGTTCCATCGGCATTGATCACCAGAATATCGAATTTCTTTTCGGGCATGGCTCGCGTAAACGCGATGCGTTTACCGTCAGGCGACCAGGTGGGATCGGCGTCATATTCGGCGTAATCCGTTAGCCGATGAGCATTGCTTCCATCTGCCTTCATCACCCAAATGTCGAGGTTATACTTGTATTCATTACCGCGATTGCTGACAAACGCGATGCGCGTTCCGTCAGGGGAATACGACGGACGCACATCGTAACCATGCGATTTCGTCAGATTGACAGGCTTTCCGCCGTTCGCATTCATCACCCAAATACTTCCTTTACGCAGTGGAACGGATTCGATTGCGAACGCAATATTGCGCCCGTCTGGCGACCAAGCCGGAGTCCGTTCGGCCACCGTATTGTCCGTTAAGTTCCTGACCCCGGAACCGTCAAGATTCATCAGAAACAGTTCAGCCGTGCCGTTACGATCGCTGACCCAGACAATCTTTGTCCCATCCGGCGAAACCTGTGGAGAGTTGTCATCGGCCAAACTATTGGTGAGTCTGATCGGAGAGCTGATCGAGGCTGGTTGATCAGGTTTCAATGCTTTCGGTCGGATAAAAATAAAATTCGTTGACGATCTGACATACAACCCAACCGTGACGATCGCCAAAAGCAAAATCACGACAGAAGCCCCAATCGCTGCTTTCCGCGCCGATTGTTTCGGGGCAACAACTTGAACCACGGAAACAGTGTCCGCACTCTCCAAAATCGGCGTGGACTTTGCAGAACAAGTCCGCGCCAGAATTGCCTGACCAAGCAAATGACGATTGATGTCTTCAGAAAACGCTTCAACTGAGTCGTACCGTTGACGTGGGTCTTTGCTGAGCGCTTGCATAACGATGGCGTCAAGGTTGCCCTCCAGTTCGCGCCGCAATTCAAGTGGAGAAGAATTGCGGGCACGACTGACCGTTTCAGGCGTCAACGTAATTGTTCGCTGGCCATCGCTTGCCGTCAGTTCACGCACACTGATGACGACATCACTAGGGCATTCAGGCACATCCTCGCTAAGGATGCGAGCAATTTCGTGCGGCGCGCGTTGTTGAATGTGATGCGGGCGATGCCCAGTCAGCAATTCATAAAGCAACACCCCCAAACTGTATTGATCAGTGGCATCGGTTACCGCTTCTCCGCGGGCTTGTTCGGGACTGGCATATTCTGGAGTCATCAACCGCATCGCCGTCAGCGTCGAGTCAATCGTGTCGGCGGCCAGTTCGGGATTGAGAATTTTGGCGATGCCAAAATCCAGGAGCTTGGCTGTTCCGTCTTCGGTAACAAGTATGTTGCCGGGTTTGATGTCGCGGTGAATTATCTTTTGTTCGTGGGCGTAAGCGACAGCGTCGCAAACCTGGCGAAACATTTTCAATCGCTCGGCAATGGTTAATCGGTGTGTGTCGCAATAACGATGCATCGGCAAGCCTTCGATGTATTCCATGACGAAATATGGCAAGCCTTCGTCGGTTGTGCCTCCGTCCATCAATCGAGCGATATTGGGGTGATTGAGTGCCGCCAGGATTTGTCGTTCATTGCGAAAGCGACGCAGGATAAAATCTGTGTCCATTCCGCGTTTGACCAGTTTGATGGCCGCGCGCTGGCTGAATTGATTGTCGACGCGAATGGCCAGATAAACTGCGCCCATTCCGCCTCGGCCGATTTCACGTATGAGCTTGTAAGCGCCGATTCGCCGGCCTGCCATCGAATCCAATTGCAGCGTGACCGCTTCGTCAGTCAGCAACGAATCGAAAGGCAATGCGGCGGGAGCTTCAATGAAGTCACCTGCATGTTGGTGAGAGCTGAGCAAGTTTTCGACTTGCTGCCGCAACGACGGATCGTCGCCACAAGCTGACTCAAGCAACGCGTCACGTTCGCCAGCCGGACGGTCAAGCGCCGCATTGAAAATCTCTTTGACTTGTTGCCAGCGTTCAGGAGTCATTGTGATAAATTCTTATTCAGTTCACTGTAAAGCCAGGCCTTCGCCATCTGCCATTCACGGATAACAGTCGCCCGACTGATACCCAAAACTTCGGCCGTTTCTTCCAGCGTCATCCCTCCGAAGTATTTCAATTCAACAACCCGGCTTTGTTGCAGATCAAGCTTTGCCATTGTTTCCAGCGCTTCATCCAGCGCAACCAATTGCCCAGCGCGCCCGTCCGAAATATCCACGGCCTCATCCAGCGAGACAACCGCGCCACCGCAACCACGTTTTTCAGCCAATCGCGCCCGCGCATGATCCACCAAAATGCGTCGCATGGCTTGAGCAGCAATTCCGTAAAAGTGCGCGCGGTTTTGCCAGCGCACGTGCTGTTGATCAATCAGTTTGATGAAAGCCTCGTGCGCCAACGCTGTCGGTTGCAGCGAATGTTCGAACCGTTCGCGGCGCAAATACCCTTCAGCGATTTTCTTCAATTCCCGATAAACCAGCGGAATTAGTTCATCCAGAGCCGCGCGGTCGCCCTCGGTCCAAGCAAGCAAGAGCTGAGTGACTTCGGAAGCAGTGTTCATATGATGACCTGATTGCAAACCAGAAAAGGGCTCTTCTACCCCGGCTGGTCAATTTTTTTCATTTCGCCTGATCCTGTTTAAGCCTGTTTTCCGCGTGTTCAAGTGCAGGCGATTAATTTCAACGGAGAAGGAAAAAGACTATGAAAACAATCAGGCCTCAAACGCCCACCACCAAGTTCAACTTGCTTACGAATTTCAGCTTTCAACGGTTTCAGCACATCCGAAATTTGAATCAGGAAAATGAACCGCTCACAAGGCACAGCTAACCGATAGCCTCGGCCGGCGGATTCGACCATGTCCTCTCCGCCTGAATTGTCGCACCAATGGACTGCCATTTGGCGGCCTTAGGAAAACACTGTTTGCCTTCGGATTCACAAACAACCCGAAGGCCATGAGAAGGAGAATGATGATGTTAAAACGGATAATTCTTTGTACAGGTTTGCTGATGTTTGCGCTGTTGAGTTTGCCTGCGTCCCAGGCCCAATCAGTTCCTGGGAGAGGTTCTCTCGTTCCCATTTCAACCTACCGTGACGACCCGACAGTGGCGGCATCAGTGATTGATCGCATCCACCAGAGCAAGCTGGGACCAGGAGAACAAGGGCGAGAATTCAGCCTGTTCGGGTATCCCGTCTCTTCGACGGAAGAAGACTGGATTTTCCGCAAAAACGCGAATGGCGAATTCCAGAAATTCGCATGGAATCCATGGCCGCTACTTCACCTGTCGAATGAAAACGGCGATTTCAGTTTTCCCAACGAAGATCGCTTCCCATTGTTCACACCGGAGCGCGGGCCTGATGGCAAAATTATCTTGCGTGACGGATTACAAGTCTGGAAGCCAAATCAACTCTATCTGGGAACGACCACTGCGTTTGAGGCGGCCAACTTCGTCAAAGATGCGGGAGAAGCCTGGGCGGGTCGCGAACTCAAATGGGGGCCGAATGGAACACTCAATATGGAACCGCATGCCTTTATTGATTTCAACGCCTTCTACAGCCCCAGCGCGCGCGAATTGTTCTTCGGCATCGTGCCTTACCGGTTGCC
>DAOMFR010000260.1:0-5765 GCA_035429885.1 Blastocatellia bacterium | reverse complement strand
GGATTGTTGCCAATGGTTTTTTGTTCAATCGAAATCACTGGCGAAAGCCCATAAATGAAATCCACATCGGGCTTGGATACTTGGGCGATGAAGCGCTTGGCGTAACTCGACAATGATTCCATATAACGGCGCTGACCTTCGGCATAGATGGTGTCAAAGGCCAGCGACGATTTGCCCGAACCGCTCAACCCTGTGACGACAACCAGTCGGTCACGCGGGATTTCCAGCGAAACGTTTTTCAGGTTGTGGACGCGCGCGCCTTGCACGGCGATGGTGGCACGGGCGCTTGTCTTTGTTTTTGCAGCCATCCAATGACTCCTTCCGAGCAGTGAAGTTAATGCGCCAGCCCAACACGCCGCGACAATTCGACAAAGCGCGGGTCGCCGCGCAAGCTGTCGAATTTAGGATCAACCTTCAGCCACCACGCCAGCCAGCCGCATCGGTCAGCGTAAGCGTTTTCAAGCCAGTCAAGCGCCTGTTCTTTTTCGCCCAACGTGGCATAAACCGTCGCCACATCGTAAGGCGAAACGTATTTGTGTTGCGCCAGCGTTTGCAGTTCGCCCAGCGTCTGTCTCGCTTCGGCGCGCTGGCCCGCGGCGGCATAAGCGTGGCCGAGCGCGGCCAGCGGTTGCGCGCTGTCGTTCAAGCGGCGCGCTTGCTGCAATTCGGCAAAGGCTTCGCTGAATTTGCGCTGCTGCACATACGCACTGCCGAGCATCAGGCGCGACCAGTACATCTTCGGCGCTACGCTGACGGCGCGGCGATATTGTTCAACAGCCTGCTCATACTGGCGCGCGAAATAAAACGAATCGCCTAGCCCCCACAGGCCAAAATCGTTCATCGTGTCTGAGCCAAGCGCCCGTTGCATTTCGGCCTGCGCTTCATCCAATCGGGCCACCGAGATTAAATACCAGCCGTAAAGCTGATGCGCAGATGCATCGTCAGGCGCAAGCGTCAGGGCGCGCTTGAATTCCTGTTCCGCTCCCGCAGCATCCCATTCGTACTGCATCTTGATCGTGCCCATGACAACGTGGGCCTGCGCCGACTTCTCATCCTGCTGCAAGGCTTTCAGCGCTGCCGCCTTTGCTTTAGGCATGGCTTCGCGCGGAGAAACGTGCAAGTCTGATAGGAAGTTCCAGCCGGTCGCCAGACCTTCGTAAACCGAAGCTGATTTCGGATCCAGGGCCACAGCTTGATTGTAGTATTCGATGCCTTGCCTGATTTCATCTTCCGTCCAGCGGCCGACGAAAAAGTTGCCCTTGAACTCAAGCTGCACCACTTCGGCGCGCGGTCCCGGTTTGAAGTGCCAATAAAGTGCGACGCTGACCAACGTCAGCGCCAAAAAGCCGAACGTGACAAGGAATATTTCGGGTCGCTGGCGCAATTTGAGTGGCGCGGGTGTGGATGCGGCAGGGGTGGCAAGAGCGGGCGACTGTACTGCCGCTTCCGCGTCATCCAATGCTTTCACCTCAGCTACGAAACGATAACCGCGCCGGGGAACAGTCTCGATGAACTTGCGCCCATCTTCGCCTTCGCCCAGCGCCTTGCGCAGCCGCGAGATGTTGTCGGCTAGATTGTTCTCTTCGACAAAGATGTCGGGCCAGACCGTTTTGAGCAAGACCTTTTTTTCGAGCAAGTGGCCGGGCTGTTCAATCAACGCCAGCAACACGTCAAAGGTTTTGGGTGGCAGCGGAACCACCTGCCCCTCGCGCAACAGCAGACGTTCTTCAGCATCCAGCCGGAAGTCGGCGAATTCGTATAAACCTTTGAATTTCTTTTCCATATGCCATACCAAGAGGTCGCCGAGAATTTCCCTAGCCAAAAACCAGACGCCGCAGAGGACTTCGCGCATTTGCGCGCGTATCATCCGCCGCACCGTAAGGCACGGCGAAGCGGACGCATTGTAAGATTACCCGGCAATGCGCGACAACGCCGCTTGTGCCGCACACAAGAATAAGAGGAATCTTTGATGAACATCGAACAAATACGCGACGCGCTTCTGTATTGCACGGTCATGAACTTCGCGCTGCTGGCACTGTGGGGGCTGCTCTGCCTGCTGCCGCACGAGTGGCTGTACCGGGCGGTGGCCCGCCTGTTCCGCTGCACCGAAGCTCAGTTCGACACCGTTAACTATGCAGGCATTGTCTTCTACAAAACCGGTGTGTTGCTCTTCAATCTGGTTCCATATCTGGCCTTGCGCTTCATGTTATGAAAAGCGACGACTTGCCGGAGCCAATGCAGCCTGTGGCCGAACGCACGATGACGCTCGACGCGCTGCGTGGCGCAGCTTTGTTCGGCGTGTTGCTGGTCAATCTGGAATCCGATTTTCGCGCCTCACTCTTTCAACAAATGCTGACGCCGCACCTGCACGCGGGCTGGCTCAATTACGCGACCGACCTCATTGTGGCCGGAGTGTTCGAATTCAAAGCCTTCACGCTCTTTGCGTTTTTGTTCGGCGTCGGTGTGGGCATCCAAACCGGACGCGCGTCGGCGAACGTCGCGAGCTTTCTAGTAAAGCGCTTCACCGTGCTGCTGGTCATCGGCCTGTGCCACATGCTGCTGATTTGGAACGGCGACATCTTAACGCTCTATGCCGTGTGCGGCTTGCTGTTGATTCCACTGGTCAAACTACCGGCGCGCTGGTTAGCGGCGTCGGGCATTGCGCTCATCCTTCTGTCACCTTATCTGACGGTCTTTTGGGTTTTCTCGCCGCCGCCCCCCCTCGTCATCGCGCATGCCGCCATTGCCACGCGAGTTTACGCAGCGGGTGGCTTCGAGGAAATCATGGCGTTGCGTTGGCACGAAGCGTGGCGGTTCATCGCGCCACTGCTGATTGGTTCGTTGCCGCGCACATTCGGCTTGATGTTGTGCGGTGTGGCAGCGTGGCGCGGCGGAGTACTAATCGATTCATTGAAACAACGCGGTTGGCTGAAACGGTTTTGTCTGATTACAGGCAGCTTAGGAGTGGTCACGACCGCCGCACAACTGTGGGCGAAAGAAACGGCGCACCCGATGCCCTCCGTGTTGAACTGGATTGCGCCTTACGACACGGTCTGGCTGGCAGGTGCTTACGGCGCTGGCTTGTGGCTGTGGTTAAGCCGCACGCATTCCAGGTCAGCACGTTGGCTGGCGGCGGGCGGACGCCTGGCGCTGAGCAATTACCTGATGCAATCAGTGTTGTTCAGCATGTTGTTTTACGGCTTCGGCTTCGGACTGTTCGGCCAGGTCGGTTCGGCGGCAGCGGCACTCCTGGGTTGCGTGGTTTTCGCCGCGCAACTCGTGACCAGCGTGTTTTGGTTGCGGCGTTACCAGTTCGGTCCCATGGAATGGCTCTGGCGCTCGCTGACGTATGGAAGACGGCAACCATTGAGACCAACCTCGCGCGCATGAACATTGTGCGGAATTTCCAACAAAGTGTTTTTCAAATTCTGGTCACGCGCGCCTTGCACGGCGAAGGCGATTCAAACAGCGATTTAGGAGATGTCGTTACTGTGGCTAGGCATTCTTATCGGCCTGTTGGGTATTCAAGATGATGTCATTTTCGGCCAACTTGCCACCGCCACATATTGTTTACTGGCGGTGGCAAACAACTCTTGCTGTCAGTGCTTCGTTTCATGAAATTTGTTAGTTGCACCGGTTTCAGACTTGAACTTTAGAGACTGACGGGGAGGAATTTGGTTAGCTCGCCGCGCAATGGCGACACAGGTTCGTGCGCTTGTCGCTGCAAAAATTCCGCCTCTGGCGTTCCCGCGCGCAATTGCGTCAGCCAGGCCCCAGGATCGAATTCGACGCCCAGCGGATTCAAGTTGAAGTAATCGCGCATAAACGCCGTTGCGTCTTCGCTCGTATCGAAGCTGTTTACCTGAAACTCTATCTGGTTGCCGTCAGGGTCAGCGTAATACAACGACACCGTAATGCCGTGATGAATGCACCAATACGGCGTGATGCCCTGTTCTATGAGCCGCGCGTAAGTTTCCAGCAAATCGTGGAGCGAGGCATATGTGTACGCCACGTGGTCAACGCCAATTGGCCCCTGCCGTTCGGTATCTGTGCTGTCAGGCTGAAACAGTGCCATATTGGCAAAGGCAAACCGGTGGTGTTCATCATCGTAAGTTAAAAACGCAAGGCCTGGATTTTGGTACTGCACCTTTGCACCGAACACGATTTTGTACCATTCCAACATCTGATCGAATCGGCGCGTGCGATACACAATGTGGGCGAATTTAGTCGGTCGAACAAGTGACATCTTTTCCTCCATGTTGGATGTAGCGACAGTGATAGTGTGCCCTGTTTTTGGCGACAATGCAGGGCTGTTTGATGCGGCCTTCTACAACCAGTCAATTTTCAAGCCTCAAGCCTGAGACTCTGCTTGCCGCGGATAGCCCGCATCGCCATGATGCTAATTTGAGCAGGTTGCCGGGAGTCTGTTGCCATCTTGGTTTGTTACTGCATTGAGAACTGTTTCGGGGCGGCATTATGCCTAGCTTTCTTTGTTGAAGAAATGTCAGGCCAGAAATCCGCGGTCTGACTGCAAAATTTCCAGACGCTTTTTGCAGAACGCGACTACGTATAAACTGAGCGCCATTATTAAATCGCAACACAATTGGTGAACTATGAAAAGATTACGGAACCTCGTCGCTCCGGCGGCTTTCTTGTTTCTGCTTGGCCTTGCGCCGTTCAGGTCGCAAGCGTTGTCAGGTCAAATGGCGCACGCTTCATCTTCCAATCACTCTGCTTCGGCTGGTGCGCCGAATGTGCTGGTCATCCTGCTCGATGATGCGGGCTATGGCCAGACCTCAACCTTTGGCGGCCTGGTACCTACACCGACGCTTGACGCGCTGGCAGCCAACGGATTGCGCTACACGCGCTTTCATGTGGCGTCGTTGTGTTCACCAACGCGCGCTTCGTTGTTGACCGGGCGAAATCATCACGCCGTTGGAATGGGGACGATTGTCAATTGGTCGAATGAGAATCCAGGCTACACCGGCTCAATACCAAAATCGGCGGCGTTTGTATCTGAAACCCTGCGACAGAATGGATACGCCACCGCCAGCATAGGCAAATGGCATTTGATTCCCGATCCTGAAACGACGCTGGCCGGCCCTTTCGATCATTGGCCGACGCATCAAGGCTTCGACTACTTTTACGGATTCATCGGCGCGCAAACCGACCAGTGGAATCCTGAATTGACCGAAGGCACGAAACCGGTGCGGATGGTTGCGCCTCGTGGTCGCGCTGGTGATTACACGGTTAACGAAGACCTTGCCAATCACGCGCGCGCCTGGATTCTTCAGCAAAAAGCCTTGGCTCCTGACAGGCCGCTGTTTATGTATTACGCCACCGGCGCAACGCATTCGCCGATGCAAGCGCCCAAAGCGTGGATTGATAAGTTCCGTGGCAAATTCGACATGGGATGGGACGAATACCGTAAGCTGGTTTTCGAGCGCCAAAAGAAGCTCGGCGTCATTCCGCCTGACACCGTGTTGACACCGCGCCCAGCGGAATTGCCTGCCTGGGATTCGCTCAGCAGTGATGAGAAAAAAATCGCAGCGCGGATGATGGAACTCTTCGCAGGCTTTATGGCGCAAACCGATTATGAAATCGGGCGCGTCATCGAAGCGTTTCGCCAGACAAACCAACTCGATAACACGATGATCGTGTACATTCCCGGCGATAACGGCGCGAGTCTGGAAGGCAATCTCAAAGGCACAGACAACATGATGGAACAGGTCAACGGCATCGAATCCACGCCCGCCGAGATGTTG
>DAOMFR010000259.1:0-5804 GCA_035429885.1 Blastocatellia bacterium | reverse complement strand
AAGCCCGAAGCCGAGACTTTTGCCGACATCGCCGTTGCCAAAGGCGTTCCCAGTTCAGCGATTTTGACGGAGCCGGAATCCACCAACACCGGAGAAAACATTGCGTTCAGCCGCCGAGTGCTGGCAGCCAATGGCCTTGATCCTGAAAAGATCATCCTGGTGCAGAAACCTTACATGGAACGCCGAGCCTATGCGACGTTCATGAAAAACTGGCCGGGCAAACAACTGATCGTGACTTCGCCGCCCAGCGATTGGGCGACGTATCCAACCGCTGAGCTGCCCAGAGATTTGGTGATCAACATTATGGTTGGTGACTTGCAGCGGATTCGAGAATACCCAGCCAAAGGATTTCAAATTGAACAGGAAATTCCAGCCGCTGTTTGGCAAGCGTATGAAAGGTTATTAGAGCTGGGGTACACCAAGCACTTAATCGCCTGATCTGCCTTAGCTGCCCAATCCTTGTTTTCTGCTGAGCATTGCTGAACCGAACCTGCTTTCTACACCTTATCAGTCATCTTCATCCCGAATCGCATTCCCGGTTGGTTGGCTGGAACTAAGCTAAACCCACAAGTATCAGTGGCTTATGGGCTTAGCAATCCGCGCCTCTTTGGCACAGCTTATGCACTTATGACTGCCGAGTGCCAAGGCGCTTAAAGAGTGGAATAAAAAGGTTGAGTGAAAGAAGGAGGAGTTATGAACAATTTGAAAAGAAATTTGCTTTCGTTGGCTTTGACTGGGAGTTTTATCGTGGGGCTTGGCGCGTTAAGTAATGCCGATGCCCAGGGACGGCAACGCCGGAATGAACAACCACAAAGAGGTGGACAGGTTGAAAGTACCGGTAACATTGACCGCAACAAAAATGGCATTGATGACCGTTTTGAAAGTCGAGACGGTCGAGTTGACATGAACCAAAATGGCGTAGCCGACGACAACGAATATGGTCGCTATGGCCAGAACAACGGTCGCTATGGTCGGAATCAAGGTTACGATAATCGTGGTTATGGCAACCAAGGCAATTACGGCAATCGCGGTAATTATGGATATGGAAACGGAGATTATGGTTATAACAATAACAACGCCGATTTCCAGAGAGGTTATCGCGATGGTTCAGACCGTGGCCGAGAAGATGCTCAAACACGCCGAGCAATGACTCCCAATAATTCGAGTCATTACCGAAGCGGAAACCAAGCTTACCGTGCCGGTTTTGAACAAGGCTTTTATGAAAGCTATCGCCGTTATAGCAATCGCGGTTGGTAAGGCTTCACAATCATTGCTGAATCAAAAGTCTACCGATGAACGTCGGTAGACTTTTTCATTTATGACAAGCTGAATTTCTGGCTTAGCCAGCGGTTAGCCTCTTTGTCGAAAAACAGTTTCTTGAATACTATAGAGTTGGTTTCACACTTCGGCGCTATTCGCGCCAGAACCCTATAACAGAGAGAACTGTACGATGATGAAGCTTACCAAACTGTTTTTCTGTCTCGCCCTACTGACAACGATGAATGCAATGACAACAGCGCAAACAACGACCGCTCAACAACTCGGTTACGGCCCGAACGACAAAGTGTTGATGGTTCACGCCGACGACATAGGCATGTCGCATTCGGTCAATATGGCTTCCATCGAAGCCTTCAAAAAAGGAATGGTCACTTCGGGCAGCATCATGGTTCCCTGCCCGTGGTTTCCGGAAATTGCGGCTCACGCCAAGGCGAACCCGCAGCTTGATTTGGGATTGCATCTGACGCTGACCAGCGAATGGAAGTATTTGCGATGGCGTCCGGTGGCTTCGCCGGAAAAGGTCAAAGGATTGCTCGACCCGGAAGGCTTTATGTGGCGATCTGAGGTGGACACGGCCAAACACGCGACACCGCAGGAAATCGAAATCGAGATTCGCGCCCAGATCGAACGCGCGCTGCAATTCGGCATCAAGCCCACTCACCTGGACACGCACATGGGCACGCTGTACACGCGCAAAGACTTTTTCGACGTGTACACCAAACTCGGCAAAGAGTACGGCATTCCCGTGATGGTGATGCGCGCGACGCCGGAAGCGATTCAATACGGCAAGCTGACCGGTTCACCCATCGGCGAAGACGCGCTGAAGAAAATCGAAGCCGATGGGTTTGCCTTGCTGGATTACCTGAACACCGGCGTGCAGGGCAAAACTCCCGCCGAACGCAAAGAAGCCTACAAAAACTTCCTTCGAACGATGAAACCCGGCGTAACGATGCTGATCGTTCACCTGGGAATGAATGACGCCGAACTGAAAGCGACGACCGGCGCGTGGGAACAACGCTACGGAGATTTCCTGGCCTTCACCGATCCCGAAATTGAAGCCTTGATCAAAGAACTCGGCATCAAGCTGACCACTTGGCGCGAAATGGGCAAGGTCGCGTGGAAGAATAAATAAGCTAAGGGTGACAGGTTGCAGGCGACAAATTTGGATAGAGAGCCTTATCGCGTGAATCTACGCAGATTTTTGCACAGTCCCGACGCCAATCCCCCTGCAACCTGTCACCTAATCGCTTGTTTCCTGTTTTGCTGTTTGGTTTAATCGCTACCGATGCGAATTCTGCAAAAAACAATTTCGGTATTGCTGACCGCGCAGCTCATGATTTCTTTTGGGCTGTACGGCGGGCTTTGCTGCCTGAAGTCGGCGAAATTGTCAGCGCTGCATCAGGTTGAGCAAACAGCCGAGCCAGAAAAAAACCTTCCCCCTTGTCACAGGAAGAAAGCGGCAGAAAAAGCGCCACCGCACCAAACGCATCACACACAACCCACACCGCAAACGTCAATCCCCAAAGTTGCGGCTCCAGTCGCCAATCAAAACTGTTGTTTTCTGAAGCGTGAAATTCCCGCCGGTGAACTGACAACGATTAGCGCCACCCCACAAGTGATCAAACTGGTGACTGTCGTTCAGGCTTCGCCGTGGCATGATGGCGAGGTCGCGACGGAGTTGCCGCAAATCCCCATTCATGTTTTCTCCACTCACTCCCCTCCGCACACAGGATTTCAGCTTAGCCTGAGGATCTAGCTCCAACTCCGACAATTTAAGCATCTAATACTGTTGGCAAGTTTGCCGACGGTAAGTCTATTTGTGTCATCAAGAATTTCGGAGTACGAACAATGTGCATTCAATTCATTGCCGCGCAATTCCGTCCTGGAATTGTAGCGGTGCTGTGCGCTGCTGTGTTGCTTTCGACAGCGGCGGCTCAGCAACTGAACAACGCGCAAGCTCAAGAGAACAAATCCTCTGGCCTGACGCTGGAAGCCTTGGAGCAGATGGCGCTCAAACATAATCCGACGCTCGGTCAAACTGAGGCTGCCATTCAGGCCGCCGAAGGTCGCCGCCGACAGGCCGGACTTTGGCCGAATCCGATTGTCGGATACGAGGGCGAAGGGCTGGCATTCAATCCGTCGGTGTACCCTTATCGCAACGGCCAATATGTTTTTGTCGAACAATCCATTTTGACCGGCGGCAAACTCAGCAAAAGCAAAAACATCGCCGCACAAGAAAAAGTCCAATCTCAAGCCGAGGCAGAAGCGCAACGGCTGCGCGTCCTGAACTCCGTGCGAATGCTGTATTACCAGGCGGCGGGCGCTCAGCAATTGGTGGATTTGCGCCAGCAATTGACCGACTGGGCGCGCGAAGCAACAGACATTTCTGGCCAGTTGTTCAATGCCGGACAAGCGGATCGTCCGGACGTGCTGACCGCCGAAGTGGAATTGCAACGCGCCGAAATCGAATTGGCTCGCGCAAAGAATGATTTCAGTCGCGTTTGGCAAATGCTGGCGGCAGTCGTAGGCAACCCGCAACTGAAACCGGAACGCCTGGAAAATTCGCTGGAAAAACCTGCGCCTGCGCTGGTTCAGGATGAATTGCTTGCCGCGCTGTTGCGCGACAGCCCGGAAATGAAACGCTCGCTGGCCGGAGTCGAACGTTCCAAGGCCATAGTCAGCCGAGCCAAAGCCGAACCGAAACCGGATGTGTATGTTCGCGGCGGCGTGGGGTACAGCAATGAATGGGCGGAATTTTACGGCGGCAAAACCGGCTGGGAAGCTCGCGTCGAAGCGGGCGTGCGATTGCCAATTTTCAACCGCAATCAAGGAAATATTGCCGCGTCGAAAGCCGAGCTGACCGCTGCTGAAAACGAAGTCCAACGCCTGGAATTGTCATTGCGCGCCCGTCTGGCAGACAGCTTCAACCGGTATCAGAACTCGCTTGTGACAGCGTCACGCTATCAACGCGAAGTGTTGCCGAGAGCGCAACAGGCGTATGACCTGTATTTGGCCAAGTTTCGCCAAATGGCTGCCGCGTATCCGCTGGCGCTAAACGCGCAGCGCACATTGTTTCAGGCGCGAACGGAATACATCGGTTCGCTGGTGGAACTCTGGCAGAACGTTGTTCAGTTGCAAGGCATGTTGCTGATGGGCGGGCTGGACGCTCCAAACAGCAACAGCGTGACAGCTTCGGAAAAGTTGAATCAATAAAGGGAGGAATATGAATTCAAATCGTCGTAATTTTCTTCGTCGCACTTCGATGCTTGGCGCAAGCCTGGTCGCGACACAAACCGTCAGCGCACAGGATCATTCCCAGCACGACCATTCAAAGATGACCAAACCTGCGGCTCCATCGTCGCAAGCAAAAGCGCCATCGCAACCGGAAATGCTTGAGGCATCATCTCCCTTCAAACCTGTTTACACGCCGGACATTCCCAAGCTGGCATTCAAGCTGGAAAACGGCGTGAAGGTCTTTCACCTGATCGCCGAACCTGTCCGCACAGAGTTTTTGCCGGCAGCTTCATGGGCAGACGCGCGCAACGTGGACGCGTGGGGGTACAACGGCAGCATTCCCGGCCCGACCATCGAAGTGCAGGAAGGCGACCGCGTGCGCATTCATTTCACCAACAATTTGCCAGAACCGACGACACCGCATTGGCATGGGCTGGAAGTTCCGCAGGATCAAGACGGCGTGCCGGGCATTGGTCAGTGGCTGATCATGCCGGGCGAAACCTACACCTACGAATTCATGCTGCACCAGCATGGAACGTTCTTTTACCACTCGCACATGCCGATGCAGGAAATGATGGGAATGATCGGTTTTTTCATCGTGCATCCGCGCAACACGATTCAGCCGCGCGTGGACAAGGATTTCGGGTTGATTTTGCAGGGCTGGGCGATTTTGCCGAACAACACCGTGCCGAACACGCTGGCCATGGAATTCAACTGGTTGACGCTGAACGGCAAAGCGGGCCCGGCCTGCACTCCGCTGATCGTCAAACACGGAGAGCGCGTGCGCATTCGGTTGGTCAATTTGGGAATGGATCACCATCCGATTCATCTGCACGGCAATCAGTTTTACGTCACCGGCACCGAAGGCGGGCGTATTCCTGAAACCGGCTGGTATCCGGGCAACACGGTCATTGTCGGCGTTGCCCAGGCGCGTGACATTGAATTCGAAGCCAAAAACATCGGCGATTGGATGCTGCATTGCCATCTGCCTCACCACATGATGAATCAGATGGTTACGATGGTCGGGCCTATGCACGGCAAGGCTCCCACGCCAGCCAAACCCGTTCCCGGTTATCCGCAAGACATGTGGATGACGATGGATACGGAAGTTGCGCGCCCCGAAAATTCCTGGCTGCCCGAAGGCTGGACGGGCGCAATGATGGGAATGATGACGCTGGTGCGCGTATTGCCGCCGGACAAATACGACCGCATGATGGCCCTGATCAAAGACGGCAAATATGAACCCGGCCCGAAATGGCCAAACAAAAAAGACACACATCAACACCACGGAT
>DAOMFR010000258.1:0-5994 GCA_035429885.1 Blastocatellia bacterium | reverse complement strand
ACCGAACTGGAACGCATCAAGTTCGTGATGAAAGGCGGCCAGATCGTGAAGAAGTAAAACTCTCCCACGAAGACACACGAAGAAGGCACGAAGAGAGGAAAAAATTTAGACAGGATTTACAGGATTCAACAAGATGAAGAATTTGGCTGAATTGGCAGCCAATCCTGTTCAATCTTGTAAATCCTGTCTACTTCCTTCTTGGCCTTTCTTCGTGTTTTCTTTGTGTGGCTTCGAGGGAAAGAAAAAGGAGTAGCAATGGACGTTCAGCTTTTTTCGATTCGGCAAGTCCGCGATCAAATTACCGAAGCATATTCGCCGGTCAATTTGGCTACTGTAGATGATTTCGCCATTCGTCTGGTCAAGTTTCAAGGCGAGTTTGACCGCTGGCACGCTCACGACAACGAAGACGAAAGTTTTATCGTGCTGGAGGGCGAAGTGTTATTTCAAACCGAAACCGGCAATTTTCTGCTCAGCGCCGGACAGGGCATCGTCATTCCCAAAGGGTTGCGTCATTGTCCGCGAGCCGCCGACGATGGCAGGATGCCGCTGGCTTTGATAATTGAACGCGCCGAAACCAAACGGCTCGGCGATTGAAATTTGGAGTGCGGCGGCAAGCCGACCGCACTCCAAAACATCCGCTTGTCGTTGTCGGTTGTTATTACGACTTCAAGTATTTGTTGAAAAATTCCAGTGTCCGAGTCCAGGCCAGTTTCGCGGAAGCTTCATCAAAACGAGGCGTCGTGTCGTTGTGGAAGCCGTGCTGTTTGCCGTCGTACATGTGTAGTGTGTAGACCTTGTTGTTGGCTTTCAGCGCTGCCTCATAAGCAGCGATGCCAGCGTTGACGCCCTGGTCGTTGCCTGCGTAATGGAGCAGCAACGGCGCAGAGATTTTGGGAACATCGTCCGCGCCAGCCTGGCGACCGTAAAAAGGCGCTCCGGCATTCAAATCCTTGCCCAGCCGCACCGCCAGTTGGTTGACCATCCCGCCGCCAAAACAGAATCCCACCGCGCCGAGCTTGCCGTTGCCATCTTTGTGCGCTTTGAGCCATTTGGCCGCTGCAACGAAATCTTCGGTCATTTTTTTGCCGTCTACCGTGCGAAAGAGTTGAGCGCCTTTTTCATCTGTGCCGGGAAAGCCGCCGACCGAAGTCAGCCCATCCGGCGCATAAGCAATGAAGTTCGCCAGCGCCAGACGACGCGCGACGTCTTCGATATACGGATTCAGTCCACGGTTTTCGTGAATGACCAGCACGACAGGCAGCTTTTTCCCTTTGGCCGGACGAGCAAAGTAGCCTTTGATTGTGCCGTTTCCAGCGGGCGATTGCACCACTTCGTAACCGACTTTGATGCGCTTGTCATCTGGCGGCACTTGTTGGGCCCAGGCGTAGTTGGGTTTCAGGCTTTCGAAAATTGCCATGGCGGTCAGTCCGCCAGTGGCGAATTTCCCCGCACGATCGAGGAAGCTACGGCGAGAAATGTCGCCGTGTTGATACTCGTGAAACAGGTCTAGCAATTCCTGTGGATAATCCGACGCGTTCTTTCGTTCCATGCAGTCTCCTTGGATTGGGTTTGATGGGGCAAGAGATGATCCTCATATGCCCACCGTGAATCTTACCTTATTTGTCCTTGCTGCCAATGACATAAGCTGATTTTGCAGGCCCAGACATTTATATGAAGGTCAATTCGGTAATCGGTAAAAGGCATTCCATAAGACGCACTTGCGAACAAACCGGATTCGACTTTTTATAATCATTCAGGCGCAGGAAAAAGCCGCCCAGTCATTTTACTGACAGAGCGGCTTGATCATTACGGCTTCATTTTCCGCGAATCGCAGGCTGAATGGCCAAGGAATCTTGGGCCACATTACTGGCCAATTGTGGCGCTGACAGTCACAATTTCCGGTTTCAGTTCTATTGCCAGATGGTCGCCGCTGCGAGCTTTTCGTTCAGCTTTGGTTACAGGAATTTCGCTGGCATTGTTGCCGTCGGAAACGCTGGCAAGAAATCTCTGCGCGCCATATCGATGGAACTTCAACATCGCTTTACCGTCTTGATCGGTGCTCGCGTTATTCACAATGACAACAGCAGCCTCGCGAGTATCAGCATTTCGAACCATCAGTGTTCCTTGTGCCGAGCCAGTGGTTACATTGTATTGGCCGGCGGGAAGTGTTTTGCCGTTGACGGTGAAATCAAACGGGATGTTTGCGGTCAGCGCGATTCCCGATCCGGCGGCAATGCCCAGGGCGGTCAAGGTGACGATCAAACTCAGAGTGGCGACGATAGTAGTGATCTGCTTTTTCATATTTCCTCCTAATTGCTTTCAACGATTGTCCTTCTTGCGAACAGGCATCAGCTTCGTGTTGATCTGCCCGCTTTTTTCCCCTCTCACGTGGAGTCTTATTTCAATCGTTGTGCCATTGAGCGAAAACGCTCAACTACAATCTGTAAGGTGCTGGTAACTATTGATCACAGATGGCTTTAGCTTTTGGGCAGGTCTTTTGAAGCTAGCAATGGTGGCAATGGAGAGTGTCGGCGGCGGCCGTAAAGCTATCCGGTCAGATAGTTCTGTCTATCCGATCAGTGAGTACTTCCACTCGGGTGAGTCTTTTGGTGGATCCATCTGAAAACTTGTAAAGCTGGGACGGTGCCGCTGTCCTCAAATTGGCTTGGCAATGCTAAACTGCGCGCGCTTTTCCTTTCAGCATTACCCAACAACTCGGAGGCTCTACGATGGCGATTGCCGCAGGCACTCGGTTCAATCATTATGAAATCCTCGCTCCGCTTGGCGCGGGCGGGATGGGGGAAGTCTATCGCGCCCAAGATACTCGGCTGAATCGGGAAGTCGCCATCAAAGTTTTGCCTACCGATTTTGCGAGCAACGCTGACCGCTTGCAACGTTTCGAGCAGGAAGCCAAAGCAACAAGCGCGCTCAATCATCCGAACATTCTGATAGTTCACGACATCGGCACTCACGAAGGGGCGCCATTCATTGTCGCCGAGTTGCTGGAAGGCGAAGAACTTCGTGCACAGCTTGAAGACGGCGCAATTGCTCCGAAGAAAGCGGTTGAATACGCTCGTCAAATCGCCGACGGACTTTCCGCCGCGCACGCCAAAGGCATCGTCCACCGAGACTTGAAACCTGAAAACCTGTTCGTCACCACTGATGGTCGCGTCAAGATCCTGGACTTCGGATTGGCCAAGCTGCGCCCGCAGCCCAACGAACCGGTGGATTCACAAGCCGCTACGCAAAGGAAAATCACCGATCCCGGTACGGTCATGGGGACGGTCAGCTACATGTCTCCGGAACAGGTGCGAGGGCAGGACATGGATCATCGCTCGGACATTTTCAGCTTCGGAGTGATTCTTTACGAGATGCTGTCAGGCCAGCGGACATTCAGCGGTGATTCGGCGATTGAGGTGATGAACGCCATTCTGAAAGAAGAGCCGCCGGACCTGAGCGAGACGAGTGCGAAGATTTCGCCGCAATTGGACAAGATCGTGCGGCGTTGTTTGGAGAAGAAACCGGAGCGGCGCTTTCACTCGGCGCACGATCTGGGCTTTGCGCTCGAAGCGTTGGCGCTGCCAAGTTCGTCGGGCGCGAATCGGACAGAAGCTGTGCAGACGCTGAACACAATAACTAGGCCGAGGCACGGCGGTTGGCGCGATTTTCGCATCGCATGGATTGCCGCCGGAGCATTTGCCCTGCTGGCAATGCTGGCGTTGGGCTTTATCTGGTTTAAGGGGGCACCACCCGCAGCGCGAGTGGTGCGCTTTACGCAATTCCTGCCGGAAAAAACCAGTCTCTCTGGTTTTGCCGTCTCTCCCGACGGGCAACAACTTGCTTTTTCCGCTGCCGATGCAAACGGGAAGAGTCTGCTCTACCTCCGGCCGCTGAATTCTTTTACCGCCCAGGCGCTACCGAATACAGCGGGCGCGGTAGCGCCCTTTTGGTCGCCGGACAGCCGTTCCATCGGGTTTTTCAGTGATGGGAAACTGAAACGGATTGATTTGTCGGGCGGACCACCGCAAACGCTTTGCCAAGTTCGGTCATCTTCGGAGGGGTTTGGGGGGTTCTGGGGGGGCGCGTGGAATTGGGCTGGAGATATTATTTTCTCAGGATACTTTAGGACGCCAGGGGTCTTCATGCTTTACCGCGTGCCAGCTACGGGCGGTGCCCCTTCGACTTTGACACCGCTTGACCCCACGCGTGAAGAGAATTCTCAAATCTTGCCGCAATTTCTGCCGGATGGCCAACACTTCCTTTATTATTCTGCCAGCAAAGAACCACAGCACAGAGGCATTTATGTCGGTTCCCTCTCAGACAAAGCAACGAAGCTGGTGCTCAACACGTTCGACAACACTAGCCTATACGCGTCGGGCTATCTGCTTTTTGCCAGGAATAACGCGTTAATGGGGCAAGCCTTCGACAGCAACACATGCAAGCTAACCGGCGAACCGTTTCTGATTACGGATCAGGTACAAATCTCTAGTGATTACACGAACTTCAGTCTTTCGGAAAATGGCATACTCGCTTTTCAGCGTGGCACAAGCCAGCCCCCACAACTGATTTGGTTTGACCGCACGGGCAAGCAACTTGGGGCCGTAGGGGAGCCAGCCAATTACAGCGGGCCGAGTCTTTCAGCAGACGACAAACGCCTGGCGGTAGGAATTCGTGACCCGATTGCCGGGAAGCGTGACATCTGGTTGTTCGATCTGGGGCGCGGCGCCAAATCGCGTTTCACTTTTGACCCGGCGGATGATCTGAATCCACTTTGGTCGCACGACAGCAGCCGGATTTTCTTTACCTCAGACCGCAAGGGGCCAAGGGACCTGTTTCAAAAGAAAGTGGACGCGGCAGGAGAAGAAGAGCTGCTTTACACCTCGCCCGAGATCAAGAACGTAGAGGATTTATCGCCCGATGGCCGACTGCTGCTCTACAACACGAATCCTGATGACAATAGGAAGACGTTGGACGATCTGTGGCTGTTGCCACTGGAAGGGGAGCGTAAGCCGCGGCTCTTCCTGCAAACACAGTTCACTGAGTGGCAAGCCACAATCTCGCCCGATGGCCGGTGGGTCGCTTACAGCTCGGATGAATCTGGCAGGTTTGAGATTTACGTGGCGACCTTTCCGCAGTTTGAGCGTAAGTGGCAGGTCTCTGTGGCTGGTGGGTCGGAGCCACAATGGCGGCGCGATGGGAAAGAATTGTTCTTTGTCGCTGGAGACAAAAAGCTGATGGCCGTGGAAGTAAAAAGCGGCTCCAACGCATTCGAGACAGGCGTGCCGAAACTGCTTTTCGAGACACCCTTCATCAATATAGGCAGAAACCGTTATGTCGTGACGCGCGACGGGCAACGCTTTCTCGTCATTACTCGCCTGGAAGACACCGCCGGTGCGCCCATCAACGTGGTGGTCAACTGGCTGGCAGAGGTGAAGAAATGAGTCTGGATACGCACGCGCCCTCGCGTGCTGGCGTGGCGTAGGACGGAACAAAGCTGAAAGACAACCCTTCGGCATCAATGTACTTTCTGCCGAGACTGCACGCGAGGGTGCGTGCGCACCCAATCAAACCAATGAAGCATTTATTCCTGCGTCTATCGTTTGTGCCACTGCTGAGTGTTGCCATCTTTGTTGCCATCATTAGCGGCTCCTTCGCTGACGGCCTGACCCGTTTGCAGACGTGGCAGGAACACGTTCGTATGCGCGACAGTTCGCCGTTTCGCGGCATGCACTGGCAACCGCTTGGCCCTTCGATGCAGGGCGCGCGCATTGAGGCCCTCGCGGTTCCGTCGCGGGGTTCCAGCACGATATACGCCGGGCCGGGTGCGGGCAATGTCTGGAAGAGCGTCAACAACGGAATGACGTGGCAACCGATCTTTGAGAATGAATCGGCCTTTGCCATTGGCGATATTGCTGTTGCGCCATCGAATCCCGAAATCGTTTGGGTCGGCACGGGCGAAGTGCAGCCGCGTCACAGCGGCCCGGCTTATGCGGG
>DAOMFR010000257.1:3603-6097 GCA_035429885.1 Blastocatellia bacterium | reverse complement strand
GTCAATCAGGCGATGAGCAGTGACTTTCGCACCTTGCTCGACCGCGAAGCTGAAACGCATTTGCGCTGCGGTCAGACCGAAGATCACAAAGAAGGCGTCCGCGCCTTTCTGGAAAAACGCCAGCCGAACTTCACTGGCAAATGATCAGTACCGCGACCGGTAGGGAGCGCAGCTTTTTTCTTCATTCGTTTATTGATGAAAACTCGCTCCCTACCGGTCGCGGTACTGACTCAAAGGAGCTTTATGGAATTCACTGAAATCATCTACGCCAAAGAAAACCGCGTTGCCACGATTACGTTCAACCGCCCGGCAAAGCTCAATGCTTATTCTGAAGTGATGGTTCACGAAATTATCGCGGCGCTTAATGATGCGCGCGACGATGACGAAATTCGCGCTGTCATCATCACCGGAACCGGGCGAGGCTTTTGTTCCGGCGGAGACATCTCGCGCGACTTTCAATACCCCGCTCGCTATCGCGGCCACAAGATGGAAGCCATGCTGGAAATGCGGGAGAACATGCATCAACTGGTGACGCTGCTTCAACGCTTCGACAAGCCTGTGATTGCAGCGGTCAACGGAGCGGCGGTGGCCGGAGGATTGACGCTGGCGTTGAGTTGCGACTTTCGCATTGCGGCGGAAAGCGCCAAGCTCGGCGATACCAGTTTGAAGTTTTCGCTGATTCCTGATGAAGGCGGCGCGTATCTATTCCCGAAGTTCATGGGCCTGGAACGCGCGCTGAAAATGTCTTTGTTTTCAGAAGTGTATCCTGCGCAACAGGCGAAGGAGTTGGGCTTGGTCACAGAAGTCGTGCCGGATGCCGAGTTGATGACGACGGCTCGCGCCTGGGCTGAACGACTGGCTGACGGGCCTCCCATCGCCATCCGCATCACCAAACGCATGATGTACAAACAACAAACGATGGATTTGGCGAACGCGCTGGAAGATGCCGCACTTAGCGTGATGGTGACGAACTATTGCGACGACGTGAAAGAAGGAACCGCCGCCTTTCACGAAAAGCGAAAACCAAACTTCCAAGGACTGTAAATCTGCTTCTTCCACGAACTCATAACGCATCAGGATCAAGATCGAAGTTTTCGACCATGTAATCGTAATTGCGTCCGTCCATCAGGAAGGTCAAAAAGAGTTCGTGCACCAGATGGATCAGTTTGCGAGCGCCGTATTCAACGTCGCTGTCTTTCATCGTCAAACTAAGAGACACGGTGCCTTTGCGATTTTGCGCGCGCACTTCGACTTTGCGGCGATCAAGGCGGCGATGTTCTGGCAAGTCGTCTGACAAACGCTCCTGAAGAAACTCTTTCAAGTGTTGAAACATCTCGGCGGAAACATTGGGCAGCAATTGCGGAAACCGCAACGACTGTCTGGCTTCGTCAAAGACCAATTCAAAAATGCGGTCTCGATGCCACAGCATGCGAAATGTCGTTCTGTCGCCGCGCGCCAGTTCCCGGCTGAATCCGCGAAACACGCCGCGTTGCGCATACCCTTCCAACACTTCGGCAACGGCCTCAACGCGGTGGCGTGTTCCTTTCGAAATGGGCGACTTCTTTTCCAACGTGGGCATTGTCCCAAACTCCGTTTCTTAATCCTGCCTGGAATTTCGCTTTGAGAAAAACAAAGGCAGGTTGGAAAACCTGCCTTACCGTTGTTAGTGAGCGAATGCGCCGACGCCCGGTTCGGGATTCAGTGACACGCCGGGTTGATAATGTTTGGCCGAAGTGAATTCTTTCAGCGCCTGGCAATTGATGACGGTTGAAACGCCTTCTTTCGCCGCAATGTCATAACTGCGTTTGAGCGCCGCACGCAGTTGTTCGGCAGAAGTGACGTATTCACCACGCCCGCCAAGCCCTTCCGCCAATTTGTCGTAACGCAAATTTTCCTGGAACAGATACATATGCATCGAACGCGCGGAACCGACAGCGCTCGGCCACATGCCCCAGGAGTTATTGTTGTAAATCAACGTGATGGTCGGAATCTTGAACTTCGCCGCCGTGTCGAGTTCAAACATGCTATACGCGGCTCCGGCGTCGCTGGTGATGCACAACACAGGAGCGCCTTTGTATGCCGCCTGTGGCCCCACGCCACGCTGCACGGCTGCGCCCGCGCCAATCATCATCGCCATATCCGGCCCGATGGCTCCGTATTGATAGGCGCAAACGATCGTTTGTCCCGGGCGATACGCGCGCAGCCAGCGCCCGGCAAACAATCCGCTGGTCCATCCGCCGGACCCGGTGACGGTTTGTTTGGGATCAATGCTGCCTTTGTACAAGAAATCGTGCACTTCCTTGGCCATCACCGCCGGGTGAATGGTGTTGGTTTCCTGGCTGTATTTCAGGCCAAGCTGGTACACATCCAATCCTTGTTTTTCAAACGTCTGCCGTGCAGAAGCCAGTTCACTGACCCAGGCATCACGTTTTTTGCGCGGCAACAGATCAGCCAGCGTTTCCAAAAAGACTTTTTCATCGCTGACGATGCCCAG
>DAOMFR010000257.1:0-3503 GCA_035429885.1 Blastocatellia bacterium | reverse complement strand
ACGGCTTTGCGCATGTCTTTGGTCGAAGGACAGGCACGCGATTCAGAGCGGTATTTTTCCTTGCCGTAAAAATCGGTCAGTTCCGTGGGATTTTTGAAGCGCGCACGCGCGACTTCCGCCGGAAAGTCCAAATGCACCGGGCCGGGGATGCCGGATTTCATCTGCCGGAAAGCATACGCGCCATATTCGTAAACACGATTCGGCGCAATGATGCGCTTGCCATATTTTTTGATGCCGGTGGTTGTCGGCTGTTGGTAGGCAATCTGAATGAACTGTTCGCGATCTTCGCCCGCCAGCCGCATGTTGCTGGCCAGCACCAACAGCGGAGTGCGCGCCGCATTGGCCGCCGCAATGTTCATGATCATGTGCGTAAAGCCTGGGCCTTCCGTGCCCGAAGTCGCCGTGACTTCCCCGGTTGCGCGCGAAAATCCGTCCGCTGCCGCGCACATCGAACCTTCGGTGCGTCCGCCGTAAGCCGGAACGCCGGCAGCAGCAATCGCATTGATGACGGTGTAATTGCCGGGACAGCAAAACAGCGCAGCCAGTTCTTCTTCCTTGCACAGTTTGGCGAACACTTCCGCGCCGGTCATGCCATTGCCTTCAAACGCGCCCGGCTTGGGCGTTTCGTTCATGGATTCGGGAATTTCCTTCGGGATGCGAATAGAAGGAATGGTCGGTTCAGCGCTGGCTAATACGGTGTTGCTGGCTCCGGCGGCAGCAACAAATGCGCCAGCAGCAGAGGATAAAATCAATTTTCGGCGAATTGGATCAACGTTCGACTCTGCATTGGTGCTTTTCTTTTTCATAACGGTTCCTCTCAGAAATTCAGCAGATCAACCATAGGGTTCAGAGATTATTTGTCGGGCTTCTCTTCCTGCAGTTTCGGACGCTTAGATTCCGGCCACAGGCTTTGAATGAAATTGACCAGATGCCACAAATCCTCTTCTTTGCGAATCTGGGCTTTATAGGGTGGCATATTCAATCCAGCGCCATCGCGAATGCTGCGAAAGACTTCACCGGTCGTGGTTCCGCTTTTCCAAATGTCCGGATCAGTCAAATCGGTGGCATTGGCAATCACATCAATTTGCGCTTTGCCATCCGACCCATGACATTCGGTGCAATAACGCATAAAGATCGTTTTGCCTTGAGTGATGGATTTATTGGTATAAGGAATGGGACTTTTGAGTGTTTTCGCGTCGTCGCGACTGAGCTTGCCCTCGTTGTCCTGAGTGGTTGCGGCGTGGAGGCTGACAAAGACATTGCCAGCGCCCATGACCAACAATCCGCCCAGAACGAGATGGGCAAACCAGCCTCGACCTGATCGGTTGCTCATTGGATTTCTCCTTGTTAGGACTTGCTTTCGTCTTGTTAGCCCTACTTTCGTGAACGGACAGTAGGTGTTTTGGAAATTCGTTGTTCTCTTGGGCGGGGTTTTACCATCAAGATTCAAACTTTGCCATCAATTTTCAGCAAAGTTCACGGGTTCAATGGTGGCTGAGACTCCATTCGCGCAACCGTTCCAAACTCAGGTTGAATTGTTTGATGCCTGTCCACAACAACAACGCCGAAACGACGTGCGAGGCGGTGGTCACAATCAGAATCGAATAGCGAACGGCGTGATCATCGTGAAACACCTTGTCGGTAAAAAAGGCGATGGCCATTGGCCCGGCTCCCAACCCAATCAGGTTCACAACAAACAGGTAAATGGATGAAGCCTGGGCGCGCATCGCGTTCGGCATGATTTGTTGAATTGCGGCAGGAGCCACGCCAAACGGTGCTGCGGTAAAAAATGCGGTCGGGATCAATAAGGCAATCGCCCAGGTGGCGTTCGGCAGGATCGGATACAGCATGCCGGTCGGCGCCCAAGCCAGCGAGACGATAAACCCAACTTTCATCACGGCATCTTTCGCTCCACGTTTGGCCATCCAGTCGGCAAACCAGCCTCCGGCGGAAATTCCCAGCGCGCCGAATACGGCGACAATCACGCCATACCAAAATCCGATTTTGGCTTCTGACCATCCATGATTGCGAACGAACATCGTGGGAACCCACGCGCTGGTGCCGTACGAGGAAAACGATAGCAGAGCGAACCCTACGTTATGGCAGGCAAAGGTTTTCCAATTCAGCTTCAGATAGGCGATGACTTCTGGCAAAGGAATTTGGACTGCGGTCGTTTTGCCGCTGGCGGATTGCATCATCTTCATTCCGCGCCGCACAGGTTCACGCACGGTGTACATCAACAACGCCAGCAAAACTCCCGGCAATCCCACGACGAAAAACACCATTTGCCAGCCGCGCACTGCACCGATCAACGGCATCTGCCAGCTTGGCCGCGACATGAAAAACGCGATGGCCGAAGCGCCCAGAATGTTCGCGACGCCGGTGCCAAGGTAAATGCCCATCGAATACACGCTGATGGCCGTCGCGCGTCGCTGCGGAGGAAAATAATCCGCGATGATCGAATACGCGGCGGGCGACAACGCGCCTTCGCCAACGCCAACACCGACGCGAGCCAGCATCATCTGCCAGAAATTTCTGGCCAGACCGCACACCGCCGTGAAAAAGCTCCACACGACAAAGCCGACGGCGATGATCGTCCGTCGGCTTTTGGAATCGGCCAGCCGCCCCAGCGGAATGCCGAAAAATGTGTAAAACAGCGCGAATGCCGGGCCCATCAACAAACTCATTTGAAAGTCTGTGATGATTAAATCGCGCCGGATTGGCCGAACCAGCAAATTCAGAATCTGCCGGTCAATAAACGAAAAGACATAAACCAGCGTCAGCACTCCGACCACGTACCAGGCATAACCAATTGCCGGA
The DNA here is from genome assembly GCA_035429885.1 of Blastocatellia bacterium. Lineage (GTDB taxonomy): Bacteria > Acidobacteriota > Blastocatellia > RBC074 > RBC074 > RBC074. The sequence goes on along the minus strand of DAOMFR010000257.1, from coordinate 683 downwards.
TATGGTTCTTCGGCGGATGCGGTCTGTGCGTTTGAAACCGCGGCGGCTTGTTCGGCCATGGATTATCTCCGAACCCTTTCGCTTCACTTCAACGAAACGGTGAAAGGAACACCGGAAACTTTTGCGTTGGTTTTGCCGATTTCGACTCGTCTCGGAGCCGGTTTGCCGTCAATTTCCAACGCGAACTTGAGCGAGGCGACGTTCTTATCCACCTTGAAATCGAATCCGTCAATGTCTCCGTCGTTGGAAGACAAAAAATGGATGCGATGATCGCCGTCTTTTTCGATCTTATCCTGTTCCTTCGTAACAACCACTGGCGCGCGCCCGCCAGCAACTCCAACCACTCGCCCGCGCGGTCCGCGAACCACATGCGGAGCGCGTCCGCCGCGAACGACTCTGCTTTCGGATTCGACATCAATGCGTTTCAGCGATTTCAATTCGCCGCCTTCAGACAGCACGGAACCATTGAAGCGATGCGCCGTTCCATTCGTCGTCCAGCGAACATGCCATTCGTCGCCCGAGCTCCACACGTAATAGCTGATTTCGTCGCCTTTGGAAAAATCCGGCTTGCCGTCAAAGGTAGAAGCCGATTGAGCCATTGCCGCCGTCGTCATCACCACAACCCAAAAGCCCGCCATCAATATCATTCGCTTCAACATAAAGTCTCCTTTTCAAGAAGTGAG
>DAOMFR010000256.1:0-6121 GCA_035429885.1 Blastocatellia bacterium | reverse complement strand
GTTCAACAGCTTGAAATTGTTGTGGGCGTTGCCGGTGACTGTGGCGTTGGTGATGGTTGACGTTCCCAGCAGGTTGTTGAACTCGATGCCTTCGTCGGTCGCCGAGTTGCCGTTATTGATGACGCTGCTGTCGCTGAGTGAAAAGCCGTTGACGTTGGACCCGTTGATACCGTCATCGCCGCTGGTTTGAATAATCATACTGCTGAGACTGACGCCAGCCGCCGTGCTAAGCGTGATGCCGTTGCCGGTCGAAGTCTGAATTGTTCCGCCACTTCCCGCCGTGCCTGTTCCTGTCACCGTGAACGAGCCGGTTGTGTTGGTGAGCACAATACCGTTTGTGCAACCGCTGGCTGAAACGGTCGTAAAGCTGGCTGTCGGGTTGCCAGTGTTCAAATTGATTGCCGCCGTGCCGCTGGTGTTGCTGACGCTGATTTCGCTCGCCGTCAAATTGCCAAAGTTATTGCCGGTCAGCGCGGCGCCGCCGTTGTTGCTGAGATTGAAGCCGCGCAGCAGATTGCCTTGAGCCAGCGTCAAATTCGTCAGCGAACTTGAAATGACTGGTCGCGCACCTGCGGTCGAGGGCAGTAAATTGCTGAATGTTGGAACGCCTATGCCTGCGATTGAATCGAGCGAAGCCGTTGCCCCTTGTCCGATCAATTTCTGGTTGTTGAGCAAAGTCAGCGGCCCAGTGTAATTGCCGCTGAAAAGAAAAATGTTGTCTCCGGGATCATCCGCGGCCAGCGAATTGAAATTTGCAACGCTGTTGAACGGCGCGCCTAATCGTCCGTCGCCTGGGCCGGCAACGCTGTCATCAATGAACCAGATCATTCCGCTGACCGTGATGGACACAGTGCCAACGTCTGACAAAACGCCGTCGCTGATGGTGTAACTGAACGCGGTCGTGCCTTCAAAACCGGGCGCCGGCACGAAGGTAAAAGCTCCGGTAGCTGGCGTCAGCGAAAGGGTGCCTTGCAGCCCGACGGTGTTGACCGAAGTGATCGCGGGGATTGTGCCGTCAGGATCGAAATCGTTGGCCAGCACTCCGTTGGCCGCCGGAACGGTGATGCCTACGTTGCCGATGGACGTGTAAGCATCGTTAAGCGCCAGCGGAGACGTGTTCACCGAACCGGGAACCAACGTCGTGTTGGCGTCAATTGTGTCGCTGAATAAAACACCGGTCGTGGCGGTCGAACCGCTGTTGCCGATGGCGACCGTGTAATTCAACGTCGCGCCCGGACTGGCAGATGCCAGATTGACCGATTTGCTGGCTGAAATTACAGGCGCGAACAAGGTCGTCGCTGTAGGCATTGTGTTGGTGGAAGCCGCGCCGAACATCGGATTGGAAAATGCCGGCCTTTTAGTTTGTGAATGTGTGGCCGTTGATTGTGGCGTGGATGCTTTTGATAAACGTTGTTTTTCTCCATCCTTCATCAATGCGCGATCGGTTTGGAAGAGCAAGATTCCAAAGATCAGCGCCAAGGTACAAGGAATAAACAAAGTGCGAATTCGAGTCGCGACTATTCTCATATGGTTCCTCCAAGGCTGTTTGTCATAGACGGGATAGCGCAGTCGGACGCAGAATTCCGAACTTCGCCGGGCGGGTGCGTGTTTTGTATTGCGGTTGATCGTGTCAGTTTATTGTTCCATCTACTCAACCGTAATTTGTCGGCGTTTCCCCTCAGCCAGGTCAAAAAATGTCCTGCTCAATTGAGCATTTCGGTTGGGCGAGATAATGTTTCGCAAAATTCACCTTTTGGAGGTCACCCATGCGATTGATGTATTCGACTGCTCGTCGAAGTTTGCTTTTGGCAGCGGCAATAATCTGTTTGGCTGGAGGCTGGCAATTTGAACGCGCCAGCGGCCAAACCAGCCAAACGGAAAAGTCTGCTGAGCCAATGTTTAACGCCTTGCGTTGGCGCAATATTGGCCCGAACCGAGGCGGCCGTTCCTTGACTGTCGCGGGCAGCGCCAGTCGTCCGTTTGAGTATTACTTCGGCGCGGTCGGCGGTGGATTGTGGAAGACGACAGACGGCGGAACTACTTGGCGGCCAGTGACAGACGGTCAGTTGAAAAGCTCTTCAGTCGGAGCCGTCGCCGTCAGCCAGTCGAATCCCGATGTGGTTTATATCGGCATGGGCGAAACGCAGTTGCGCGGCAACATTATGCAAGGTGACGGCGTGTACAAATCCACTGATGCCGGAAAGACCTGGAAACACATCGGACTCGGTGACACACAAGCTATTTCGCGCATTCGCATTCATCCAACGAATCCCGACATCGTGTACGTTGCAGCGCTCGGTCATCCGTACGGTCAAAATGACGAACGCGGAGTGTTCAAATCCACGGACGGTGGCAAATCCTGGAAGAAGGTTTTGTTCAAGAGCAACAAAGCGGGCGCGGTTGATCTGGCAATGGATCCAACCAATCCGCAGGTTTTGTTCGCTTCAATCTGGGAAGTGTTCCGAACCCCGTGGAGTCTGTCTTCGGGCGGAGCCGACAGCGGTTTGTATAAATCCACTGATGGCGGCGAAACGTGGACAGAGATCACTCGTGCGTCGGGAATGCCTTCGGGAATCATCGGCAAGATCGGCGTTTCAGTTTCAGGCGCGGATGGCAAGCGCGTGTACGCCATCGTCGAAAACGAAAACGGCGGAGTGTTTGTCTCCGACGACGCAGGCGCGACCTGGCAAAAGATCAGCGAAGATCGCCGCTTGCGCCAACGAGCGTTTTACTACACGCGCATTTACGCCGACCCGAAAGCGCGCGACACGGTGTATGTTTTGAACACCAGTTTTTATAAATCCACAGACGGCGGCAAAACCTACAAAACCATCCGCGATCCGCACGGAGACAATCACGATCTGTGGATTGCGCCAGACAATCCCAATCGAATGGCGAATAGCAACGACGGAGGCAGCAACGTTTCAGTCAATGGCGGCGAGACCTGGACAGGGCAGGCGTATCCAACCGCGCAGCTTTATCACGTCGCCACGACCAAAGACATTCCGTACCATGTGTGCGGCGCTCAACAGGATAATTCGACCGTTTGCGTTTCCAGTCAGGGTGGAGGGCGTGGTCGCACTGCCGATGTGATGTACGCCGTCGGCGGAGGCGAATCCGGCTACATTGCTCCGCATCCGACGAATCCGAATTTGTTTTACGCTGGCAGTCAGGGAGCTTTGCTGACGCGCTTTGATCGTTCAACCGGCCACACGCGAGACATTCAGGTGTACCCGTTGTTCTTTTCCGGCATGCCTGCAAAAGATTTGAAAGAGCGTTGGCAGTGGACGTTCCCGATTGTCTTTTCGCCACACGACCCAAAAGTGCTGTACACCTCTTCGCAGCATTTGTGGCGAACGACCAACGACGGTTTGAGCTGGGAACGCATCAGTCCGGATTTGACGCGAGGCGATCCGAAAACTCTCGGCGATTCCGGCGGGCCGATTACCAAAGATCAAAACGGCCCGGAAATTTACGGGACGATTTTTGCTGTAGCTCCTTCGATGTACGGCCCCGGCATGATCTGGACGGGTTCGGATGATGGCTTGATTCATCTGACGCGCGACGGTGGCCGCAACTGGGCAAACGTCACGCCGAAAGACCTGCCAGAATTCAGCCGAGTCAGCATCATCGAACCGTCTTCGCACGAAGCAGGCACGGCTTACTTTGCCGCGAAGCGCTATCAACTGGACGACCGTGCGCCATACATTTTCAAAACGAGGGACTTTGGCAAAACCTGGACAAAGATCACGAACGGCATTCCGGCGAACGATTACGTTCACGTCATCCGCCAAGACCCGCTGCGGCAAGGTTTGCTGTACGCCGGAACAGAGCACGGAATTTATGTTTCCTTTGACGATGGAGCCAATTGGCAATCGCTGTCGCTGAACCTGCCCGACACGCAAGTTCCTGATTTGGTTGTCGAAGAAAACGATTTGGTCATCGCCACTCACGGTCGTTCGTTTTACATCCTGGACGACATTGGAATTTTGCGGCAGCGATCAGCTCAGCTCGCGGCCAAAGACGTTCATCTGTTTCAGCCGCGCACGGCGGTTCGCGGACTGAATCAGGCTGTGTTTGATTACTGGCTGAAAACCGAGACCGACAAAGTGACGATTGAAATTTTGGACGGCAACGGTCAGTTGATTCGCAGCTTCATTGGTTCGGCTGAAGACGAAAAGCGGCGAATAGCGACAGCCGCTGACGATGAAGAATCCTTCGCGCCGCCGGTTCGTTTGCCCGGTCGCAAAGCCGGAACCAATCGCTTCACCTGGGATTTGCGTTATCTCGGCGCGACTGTGTTTGAAGGCATGATCTTGTGGAGTGCCCGCGCCGAATCCGGCCCGTTGGCTGTTCCAGGCAATTATCAGGTAAAGTTGACGGCCAATGGCAAAACCGAGACACAGATGTTTTCGATCAAGAAAGACCCGCGATTGACGACAGCCACCGAAGCCGACTTGGCCGAACAGTTCAAGCTGGCAATGCAAGTTCGCGACAAAACCAGCGAAGCCAACCAGGCCGTCATCCGCATCCGCGACCTGAAAAAACAAATCAAAGACCGCAGCGATAACGCCAAACAACAAGCACTCACAGACGCTGGCAACACTGTCGCTCGCAAACTCAGCGAAGTGGAAGAAGAGATTTATCAAGTTCGCAATCGCAGCGGGCAAGACCCGCTGAACTTTCCGATCAAGCTCAACAATCAGATTGCGGCGCTTCGCCGCAGCATTGAAAGCGGCGATGGCAAACCGACGGCGCAATCCTACGTTGTCTTCAAGGAGTTGTCCGAACGGCTTGATGTGCAGTTGCGGCGGCTGGATGAGATCGTCAAAACCGATTTGGCGAAGCTGAATCAACTACTCGGCGAGAACAAGCTGGAAGCGGTTTCAATAGGAAAGAAGTGATTCAAAAAAACGACGGAACAAACGGAAATAACTGAATAAAGGGAAAGAAGCTACACTATGCATTCTTCCGCTCATTCCGTTATTTTCGTTTGTTCCGTCATCTCTTTTTGCCGGGGAACTATTTCGCGGCGATGCCTTGAATCTCGAAATGCGCTCCGCGCAGCAGCGGCCCCGAGCCAATGAAGGCGCGAGCAGGGAAGTCTTTCTTGAAGTAAGTTTTGTACGCCGCGTTGAATTTGTCGTACAGCGTCAAATCCGGGCAGTACAGCGTCACCGTCACCAGATCATCTGTTGTCATTCCCGCAGCTGTCAGCACGTCCTTGAATCCATCCAACAAGAATTTGATTTCCTGATCCACGTCCGCAGGAATCTGATTCGTTTTCGGATCAGTTCCCAAACGCCCAGCCAGATAGAGAGTGTTGCCGACCATCACGCCATCGCTGAAAGGCAACGCAGGATTGCGAGTCGGCAAATTGATGATGCGCTTGGACGATTTCTGACCGTAACTGACGGCAGAATTGATTGCGAATCCAGCCAACAAGCCCAGCACCAAACCAGCTACCAAACCAATAGATAACGAGCGATTGTTTTTCATAAGTGTTCCTCCGAGTTGGGTACGCCCGCGCCCTCGCGGGCAGGCGTCTGGCGAAGACTGCTCATGGGCCAACTACAGCTTCCGCCGTCAGTTGGTTGTCACAGCCTAATGGGCAGGCGTCTGGCGAAGACTGCCCGCGAGGGCGCGAGCGTACCCAGAGTTAGTTGTTGAGAAAAATCTTCAAGCCATGTTCAGCCGCAGAAATTCGCGCCCGCGTGCCGAACGGAAATTCATACCGAGTCTTTGCGCCGTCAATGTACATCTCACCGGCGGCCATTTTCGAAGCGATGATGATGTCGTCACCGGCTTCGATGAAGCCGCGAGTCAGCGCGTAACTGCGTTTCGGTTCGCGGTACAGCTCCCGAACCAGATACTGAATCCGTTTGGAACCCAGCGGCATTTTCTTACCGCCTGCGGAGCCAATTCCGGCGGTTGAACCTGCGGCGGTCGAAATCCAGATGCCTGAGCTTCGATGTTCTTCTTCGCGGCGACCGACCTTGATCAGATACCGAGTCGTTGAAGCCGGGCAGTCGTGCGCAATCAACACGTCATTCAAGGCTAATTCCGGCAGCGGCTTTTCATCCAGCGCGATTTGCAGACGGCTGAGTTCCTTCGGCTTCCA
>DAOMFR010000255.1:0-6152 GCA_035429885.1 Blastocatellia bacterium | reverse complement strand
AATCGGGATGAAGCTTGGCAAACAGCCCCTTAGGGCCAAAAATTTCTTCCATTGTTGATATTGGGTCTTAAAAGTTGTTTCAGCCTTGAAACTTCAGTTTAACACACCGCATCTTTTATCGAACCTTCAAAACAACAAAAGTCACATCATCATCCAGTGGGCGACCTTCGGCCCAGACTTCGGCATCACGATTCATTCGTTCGATGATGGCTTGAGCTGACAACGCGGCGGATTCGGCCAGCGCCACTTTCGGTTGATCGTAGCCCAGCATTTCGCTGGCCGGGTTGAACCGCTCCGGCAATCCGTCGCTCATCAGCACAATCACATCCCCCGAAGCAATCGGAAGTTGCTGTTGGCGATACCGGTAACTGGTGACGCTGCCCAGCGGGACACCGGTCAATTGAACTTCTTCGACTTCGCCGGTGGAGGCTCGATAAATCAGCACTGGCGGCATACCTGCGGAGCTAACGGTCAAGGTGTGGCCGCTGACGCGCGCAACAGTCATTGCCATAAACAAAGAACGCATGTTCATCCGTTTCAACGCCAGCGAAGAATGGCTGAAAAATTCCGTCACGTCCGGCGTTTCAGCCAGATGATTGAACAGGCTTTTGGTGGCGGTGACGACGGTTCCGGCTTTCAGGCCGTGGCCGGTCGCGTCGCCGACGACAATCGTCAATTCGCCCGAAGCCGCCAGATGAAAGTCGTAATAATCGCCCCCGACTTCTGTCGCCGTTTTCATATACGCCGCAATTTCCAGATGCGGCAGTTGCGGAATGGTTTTCGGAAGCATGGAAATTTGAAGCTGGCGAGCTTCTTCCAGTTCTTTGGCGCGCTGTTCGTTTTCGGCTTCGATTTCTTCGCGGCGACGCGCCTCTTCGATCATGCGCTCGACCAGCCGTGAATTTTCAATCGCAAACGTCGTCGGAGCAGCCACACTCATCAACAGAGTTTTATCTTCGCGCGAAAACGGCAAATCTCCCATTCGTGCGCCCAGCGAAACAATTCCGGGCATTCCCTGCTTGGTCATCAGCGGCAACAACAAAGCGGATTTCATCTCGCGCAAACCAGCAACCGACGGTTCTTCAATTTCCAAGGGCTGCCCCGTCACCTTCAACTCAGCAATTGCCATGGAATTCCCGCTCAATCGAAACGCTTGCCGACAAGTGACGGCTCTGCCATCTTCTGAATCAAACTCGCAAGAGTAATTGCTGGTGTAATCTCCGGTGTCTTCATTGCGCAACAACACAATTACATTTTCAGTTTGCAATGCTGACTGAATTTTAGTTGCGACCTCTTCACACAGTTGAGGCAAGCTGGTGGTCGAACGCAGCGAATCCGTCAGATCGGCAATGATCTGGTGCGAGTTGTACGATTCCCGAAAGAACTTTCGATCAATAATCGGAGCCAGATATTTTTCATGCAGACGGGTTTCCAGCTTCCAGACGAAAATCGCCACCCCCGCCGAAACCGTTCCAATGACAATTCCCGAAGGCTTGAACCGACTGAAGATGTACGTCAGCACTGCCGTAACCGCCAAGACCACGACAACAATTTCGATCAACACCGAACCGCGCGAAACCAGCACGTAACGCACACTTCGACGAATCATCAAGCTGACGGGAATGACTTTGTGGCGAATGATGGCATACGCGAACGAGGCTGGAACAAATGGCATCGCAATCAATGCCGCAATCTGTACCCAATGGTTTACGTCAGGCAGGCGATTGGCCAAATTCAAAAATTCGCTGCTGACTAAAAACAAAAATAGAATGAACCCAACGCCGCTGCCAAACACCACCACTCGCAATCGTCGCCGCGCGTCTTGATCCGCAATGCGATAACCAATCAGCAGACAAATCAATGCCGCGACCATGTAACCGATCACAACCCAATGAGGCAGGTAGAAAAAGGAATGCTCGATGAGCCAATAAATAGGCGGCAAATTGAAAAACTGCCTGCTCCAAATGGCAGGCAATCTGCCTCCGCCAAAAAACGGCAGGACGAAGAAACAGAGCGGCAGATAGAGGTAAAATTCCAATCTCGGCCAACGCCGCAAGATCGGCAAGCGCGCGGGAAAGATCAAAAAAAAGTGAACGGTCAAAGGTAAAAACCAAAGCCCCAAAAGCTTTGCCACTGATACTGTGATTTCCACCCATCGCCCCAAAACAACCGTCGGCATAGCCCAAGCATTCAGCGCTGTGAATGTCCCCAATACTAATGCCAACAACCAAACTTGTTTGTTATCAGGCTTGAGCAGAAAAATGATCAGCGCCGTCGCCAAAAATATCAGGTAAATCAGAACATCATAAAACCGAGTCCCGGTGAACACGCTTGTACGTTTGTCCGGTGGAAACTCTACGGTTATCAACGAAACAGTCATTTCTTGGCCTGCGCGGCGAATCGTCATTCGATAAGCTGTGCCCGGCGGAACGCGGTCAGCGAAGGCAAAGATTTCGGGATCCACAGCCATAGCAATGCCGTTGAGCGCCAAAATTTCGTCATCTTTATGCAAAGCCGTGGCGGGGCCGTGAGGGTCAGTTCCGGTAACGCGAACGCCTTCGCGCAACGTTCCCTGCCCGGTCCAACCGTCGTAGCTGCCGACGTGAATGAAGAGGAAGTAGCACCGGACACCGAAATAGAAAAACATCAGCGCAAAGAAAAGCGCCCCCAACACGAGCCTTCGCTTGTTAACCATCCTGCTCCTTGATTGTTTTGACATGAAAAGTTGCGACTCGAAGCGATTATGCTAAGATTGGTTGCAGTTTCAAGCATTACAGATTTTCCCTGCTTTTATTTTTGTTGGAGGTTTTTACAACGTGCCAAATCCGTTTGCGATTCAGACGTCTATAGAAGACGGTCTTGCAATCATTACGCTCGAAGGTTTTGTGGATGCGCACACGGCGCCGCAATTCGAAAGCGCCGTGCAATCCGAAATTGACGCCGGACGAATCAATCTGATCGTCAATTGCGAAAAGCTGAGTTACATCTCATCCGCCGGACTCGGCGTTTTCATGAGTTTTGTGGAAGAAGTCCGTGATCACGGAGGCGACATCAAAATTTGCGGTCTGGTTCCCAAGGTCAAACACACATTCGAAATTCTGGGTTTTCAAGACATCTTTGAAATGCTCGAAGATCAATCTGCCGCCAAACAAAAATTTATCGCCAGCTAAGCGACTGACCGCTAAACCAGGCAATTTTAGGAGGCTACAAAACGATGGCCGCCATCGAAAGAAAATTCACGCTGCAAGTCCCCTCATCCACGGAAAACCTCGCCCTCATTCGAGAGTTCGTCACCAGCATTGGCCGACAGGCAACGCTGAATGAAGAAGAGATCAACAAGCTCGAACTAGCTGTGGACGAAGCCTGTGCCAACGTCATCGAACATGCTTATGGCCACGACATCACCAAAGATGTCAGCGTGCGCGCCACCTTCGATGACGAAAGGCTGAAAATTTCTGTCATCGACGAAGGCCGAGGATTCGACCCAACCGGAGTAAATCAAAAATCATTGGATCAACTGGTTCACGAACGAAGGTCTGGCGGGTTGGGCATTCGAATCATCAAAACATTGATGGACGAAGTCAGTTACGAAATTGAACCCGGCCTGAAAAACGAACTGCACATGACCAAGCTGATCAAAAAATAGCCCTCCGTATGACCCAAGCACATATTTCGAAGCTGGAAACCACGTTGGAATCGGCAGAAGCGCTGTTGGAATCAGCGCAACTGCTGCATTCATCGTTAAACCTGGATGACTTGCTCCGCCACTTGCTGCGATCCGTGATGGGGCGATTGTTGGTCAGCAAAAGCCTGATCGCCGTGAACGACGACGGCACAATGCGACTGGCGCTGGTTCGCGGCATTACCAAGCTTTCTGTCGGCCAGGAATTTGACGAAGAGCTGGCGCGCTCCGCGGGCATTGAAACGATTCTTCCAATTGGCGACGCAGCGCAGCCCGTAGGCTTTCTCGGCATCAACAACCCGGCACATAAAAAAGTCGGCACTGACGAACTGCAATTTCTGAAAGCATTGCTGGGGCTGGCAGCCAGCGGCATTTCCAATGCGCGAGCCCACACCGAAGCCCAGCAGCTCAACAAGCAACTCGATCAAAAAATTCAGGAATTGAAAACCTTGCTGGATCTGGTTCGCGGATTGACAGCAACGATTGAACCGGACGAAGTCGCTCAATTATTGATGCTGACATTGGCTGGCCGCTGGGCCGTTCGCCGATATGCGCTGATTGCCTGGAAAACCGGTCATCCGCCGGTTTTACGCATGAAAGGCATGGAACTTGACCGATTAGATAATTACGAAAGTTTCGGCATTGATGTCGAATCGCTGGATGATGCCGTCCGAGTTGCCGATTTGCCGGAATGCCATCTGAAAACCTTGTTGCGCGAAGAACAGGGCGAAGTGCTTTTTCCTATCAAAGCCGGAGACGAAACCACCGGAGGATTTGCGCTGCTGGGGCCGCGTCCCGGCAATCTCTCTTACAGTGAATCTGACTTGGAATTTGGCGCGGGACTGGTCGCGCAATCCGCCGTTGCGTTCGAAAATGCCTGGTTCGTCCGCGAAACCTTGGAACGTAAAAAGTTGGAGCAGGAACTGGCCTTGGCCGCGACCATTCAGCAAGACCTGTTTCCAGCCAAGCTTCCGAAACTCACTGGCTACGATCTGGCGGCGCGCAATCGTCCGGCGCGCTCTTGCGGCGGAGATTATTACGACATCCTGGAATTCAAAACGACCGAAGGCAATTGCTGCCATTTGATTTGCGTCGCGGATGTTTCCGGCAAAGGGCTTCCGGCTTCACTGCTGATGAGCAACATGCAAGCGACGATGCGCGCCTTGCTGGGACGCATTCCTTCCCTGACCGATCTGGCGTCCCACACCAACGAATTGCTGTACGCCACAACTCCATCCAACAAATACATTACGGCAATTCTTGTTGAGCTGGATTTCAAAACTGGCAAAGGCCGTTTCGTCAACGCCGGTCACACGGATTGTTTGCTGCTACGCGCCAACGGCGAAGCCGAGTGGCTGAAATCCACGGGAACTCCGCTGGGGTTGATGGACCCAATGCTCGTCAACCTGATGACTCCATACACTGAGCAAAGCTTCGAACTGCACCCCGGCGATTTGATGGCGCTGTTTTCTGATGGCGTCACCGAAGCTCAAGACGAAGAAGAAAACGAATTCGGCGAACAACGCACCGCCGATTTTATCCGCCCCATCGCCAACGAATCCGCAGACACCATCGTTGACAAAGTCTTCGCCGAAATTGACCGCTTTGCCGGAAACGCCCCGCAATACGATGACATTACGTTGTTCGTCATCAAACGCGACGCCTAACCAAAGGAAATCCTATGTTGAAGCTAAAACCACTGACACGCCGAGAAATGATAGCTAGAACGATTGGCGGACTGGGAGCAACTGCCCTGCTTGGCTTCGCCGATTCGACCGGGTTTGCTGTTGAACCACAAAAAGTCGGCGGCAGATTGAAACAGTCCGTCTGTCGCTGGTGTTACAACAAAATTCCCCTCGAAGACTTCGCCAAAGCCGTTTCCGAAATGGGAATCAAAGGCATTGACTTACTCAACGATCCGAAAGATTGGCCGATTGCCAAAAAGTACGGCCTGATTCCGACGATGGTCACCGGCGCAGGAAACATCCCTGACGCCTGCAACCGCAAAGACTTGCACGACAAATTGCTGAAGGATTTTGAAGCCAACATTGCGCTCGCCGCGCAAAACGGAGTCCCGAACGTCATCACCTTTTCCGGCAACCGCAAAGGCATGTCCGAAGGCGAAGGCCTGGAAAACACGGTGACCATTCTCAATCAAGCCAAAAGCATCGCCGAAAAACACGGCGTCACCATCTGCATCGAATACCTGAACAGCAAGGTAGACCACAAAGATTACATGTTCGACCACATCGGCTGGGGCGTCGAAGTCATCAAACGCGTCAACTCTCCGCGCGTGAAAATTCTGTACGACATTTACCACGCGCAGATTATGGACGGCGATGTCATCCGCACCATCCGAGCCAACATTCAACACATCGCCCACTTCCACACCGGAGGCAATCCGGGGCGCAACGAACTCGACGACACGCAGGAACTAAACTGGCGAACCATTGCCAAAGCGATTGCTGAC
>DAOMFR010000254.1:0-6170 GCA_035429885.1 Blastocatellia bacterium | reverse complement strand
CATGAAAAGCCGCAAACAGCCGAATTCGCCTGTGGAGTTGGGAAATCGAGTGCTGGTCGGAGCGCACCTAGCCAACGAATCCTTCCGCTCAGGCAAACGCGTCAACTGGGACACCGTGAAATGGCGTCACGCCTAAATCAGATGCTGTCACGCAAACACAAAGGCGCGAGGGAAATTTCCCCTCGCGCCTTTGTGTTTGCGTCCATCATTTACTCAATCTGCCTGAAAAAATTCCAGCAACGCTTGATTGACCTCATCGGCTTTTTCGATGAAAAACAGGTGACCTGCTTCAGAAAATTCTATCAACCGAGCACCTGGAATCCGTTCGACGATGATGTTTGAATTGCCTGGTGGAACAAGAACATCATCCGTCCCGGTCATCACCAGCGTCGGCATCATAAGTTGCGGCAACCGATCAAACACATCAAATGCCCAAATTGCGTTTATCTGGTTTGTATAGCCATGCAGCCGTTGCCGATTGTCAGCAAACAGCGGAATCAGAGATTCAATCAGTTCTGGTCTGTGACGTTGAGTGAACGGCGAGTAATTGATCGGAGTGCATTCCCGCACGACCTGTTGGCGCGGTTTGCCCGGCAGGCTTTTGAAAATTTCCGTCACCCACGCGGGCGAAGGCACACAATGTTTGATGCCGGGATGTGTGCAGCCCAACGCCAGTTTGCGAACTCGATGAGGATAACGAAGCGCAAATTCCTGAGCGATCATTCCGCCCATCGAAATGCCAAAAACGTAGGCCGATTCAAGCTTCAGCAAATCCAACAATCCCGCCGCATCGTCCGCCATCTGAGCCAGCGAATAAGGAGATTCAGGTTGATCAGTTTCACCGACTCCGCGATTGTCGAACGTGATGACTTGGTAGCGCGACGACAAAGCTTCAATCTGAAACTTCCAGCCATTGCCCCGTCCGGCCAAACCATAAATCAGCAACAGTGGCTCGCCTTCGCCATGAACTTCGTAAAACAGATTGATTCCGTTGACTTGATTTTTTGCCATCGTCCAGCTTTCACCGGCCAAAATCATCCTGAAGTCGGACAATGTCGTCTTCGCCCAGATACCCGCCGCGCTGCACTTCGATGAACACAACTTTCTCTTCGCCTGGGTTTTCAACGCGATGAGCCATGCCAATAGCGATGTCTACGTATTCGCCGGGTTTAAGCAAAATGTCTTTGCCATCAAGCGTGACCTTCGCCGTGCCCGCGACGATGAACCAGTGTTCGGCGCGCTGCGCGTGTTTTTGATAACTGAGCCGCTTGCCAGGCAAGACTTCAATGCGCTTGACCTTATACCCGTCCGATTCGTCCAGAACGGTAAAATTGCCCCACGGGCGTTCGTCGTATTTCGGTGAATTGTTTACTGCTTCTTGCATCAAAAAACCTCTTCTACTTTTTAGATTCCATTTCGCGCAACTCGCGGCGAAGCACTTTGCCAACAGCGCTTTTCGGCAAACCGGGAACAATCTCGATCACGGACGGCAGTTTATATTTCGCCAGATTGGCTTTGCAAAACTCCGCCAGCTCTTCGGCACTTGTAACCGCTCCGGGTTTTAAAACCACAAAAGCTTTGACCGACTCGCCACGATACTGATCGGGTATGCCGATAACGGCGGCTTCCAGAACTGCCGAATGCGTGAATAACACGTCTTCGACTTCGTTGGGATAAACATTGAAGCCGCCGACGATGATCATATCCTTCTTTCGCTGAACAATGTAAAAATAACCATCTTCGTCCATACGAGCTACATCGCCAGTGTAAAGCCATCCATCGCGCAGCGCGATGGATGTTTCGTCGGGCCGATTCCAGTACCCTTTCATGATCTGCGGCCCGCGAATGCACAACTCGCCTTCCTGTCCGAGCGGCACTTCCTGCGTGCCGGTTTCCAGATCAACAATCTTGGCTTCCGTCGCCGGATACGTCAGTCCAATGCTGCCGGGTTTGCGCCGCGCCAGCGTTGGCGTCGAATGCGTCGTCGGCGAAGCTTCCGTCAGCCCATATCCTTCATAAAGCATTGCACCGCTGAGCTGTTCAAATTGTTCAATGACTTCGACTGGCAACGGAGCTGACCCGCTGTTGAATCGCCGCACGTATTCCAGTCCGCAGGTTTTGATTTCGGGATGATTCAGCATGGAAATGTACAGCGTCGGCACACCGGGAAAGAACGTTGGTTTGTAAGCTTTGATCGCTTGAATCAGCGCGTCGGGATCGAACTTCGGCACTGGAATTTGCATCGCGCCGTTCCAGGTTCCCAGCAACATGCCCACGGTCTGGCCGTAAATGTGAAAGTACGGAATCACCATCAAGTAACGTTCGTCGCCACGCTGAGTCAGTTCTCTGCCCCAGATGTACGACTGAATCACGTTGGAGTAGAGATTGAAGTGCGTCAGCATCGCGCCTTTGGGCACGCCGGTGGTGCCGCCGGTGTATTGCAACACGGCAACGTCTTCTTCGGGAGTAATTGAAATCCGAGGCAGCGCAATCGCCGTTTCATCTATCAGCGTTTTGAACGATAGCGTGCCGGCGGGGACAGCAGGCGCAACTTCCGGATGGGCGGAATATTCCTGCAAGCTGGAGACAATGACATTTTCAATTGCCGTATTGCCTCGGACGCTCAGCACGGTGTGCGCCATCAAATCCAACACAATGATGACCTTCAAGCCGGAATCTTTGGCGACAGCTTCAACTTCGCGCGGCGTGTAAATGGGATTGATGTTGGTGACAATCGCTCCCAACCGAACGATGGCAAAAAAGCTGATCATGTACTGTGGACAGTTGGGCAGCATGATGCCTACGCGGTCGCCTTTGATAATTCCTAAATTCGCCAAAGCAGTTGCTAAACGATCAACCTGTGATTTCACTTCTCCAAAGGTTTGAAACGCCCCCAGAAAACCCGTCGCCGGTTTATCGCGATACGCAACACTGGCGATTTGCAGAATCTGGTACAGCGATTGGCGCGGCATGTTGGGTTCAGGATCAACCCAAAAATCATAATTCTTCAGCCAGGGTTTGGCAGCGTATGGTGAATCAACATTCATCAGTAGTTCTCTCTCCGTTAATTGATTACCTGATTGGTTTGCCCCATTCGACACTATTTCGCAGAGCAGGTTTCAGTATTTTTCCGCCGGGATTTCGGGGCAAAAGTTCAGGCCGAATAAGGACGTATTGCGGCACTTTGAAATCGGCCAGATGCTTGCGGGCAAAAGCGATCAAGTCGGCAGCATCAATTTGCTGGCCAGGACGAGGCACAATCACAGCTCCGACCTTTTCGCCCATCACCTCGTCGGGAACGCCAATGACCGCGACTTCAAACACCGCCGGGTGAGCCGCCAGCGCGTTTTCGACTTCAACGCAGTACACGTTTTCGCCGCCTCGGCAGATCATGTCTTTCTTGCGATCCACGATGTACACAAAGCCCTCGTCGCTGATCCGAGCCATATCGCCTGTATGCAACCAGCCATTCACAAATGCCGCTTCCGTAGCCTCGGGTTTGTTCCAGTACCCTTTGACGACGTTGGCTCCGCGAATCAGCAATTCGCCGACGCCGGTTTCTTCGTCCACTTCAAACAGTTTCAGATCAACCACCGGAGCAGCAAAGCCTACGGAATCGGCGTGGTCGCGCGAATACTCGTGAGGCAGAAACGTAGCCACAGACGAAGTTTCCGACAAGCCAAAACCGTTTCCGACGCGAGCATTTGGAAACGCTTCAATCAACTTGCCCACGAGTTCCGGCGCAATGGGCGCTCCGCCGTACGTCAGCCAGCGAACGTGACTGACATCGAATTCTTTGAAGTTCGGCTGACTGATCGCCAGCCAATGAATCGCCGGAACCGACGTCACCGAATTGGTTCGTTCATTGACGATGGCCTTCAAAAATTCCTGGACGTTGAACGCGGGCATCACCACGGACGCACTGCCGCTGGCGCAGCAACACAAAAACTGAGAATTGCAGCCCGTGACGTGAAACAGCGGCACGGAAATCAGCGTGCGCACGCTGCCATCGGTTGGCAGATTCACCACGCGCACGCAGTTTTCGTTGTTGGCCAAAAAGTTGGCGTGTGTAGTAATCGCGCCTTTCGGAAAGCCCGTCGTGCCGCTGGTGTAAAAAATGGCGGAAGATTCTTCCTGCCGCAAATCTTCGATGGCGAATGGCGCGCCGTCCGGCAACGCCTCGCCAGTTTTGAACGAAAACTTCGCGCCGGAATCGTTGATGACGTATTCGACTTCGGGTTCGGCGAAGCGAGTGTTGACCGGAACAGCAATCGCTCCAGCCAATTGAATTCCCCAGAATGCCACGCACCAGGCCAGGCCGTTGCCGAGCTGAATGGCGACGCGGTCGCCTCGCTCAACGCCCATCGCTTTCAAACCTCCGGCGACGCGAGCTGCTCGATCCCAAAGCTGCCGGTAATTCACACGCTCTCCGCCGAGTTCAACGACGGCTTCGTTGTTTGGCGATTGATCAACCGTCGCGCGAAGCATCTCCACCAGCGAGTTATGCATGTTGTCGTACTGCAGAATGCCATCAGCTCCGCGACTGACGCCGGAATAATCGTATGGGCGAATCATCAATAAGCTCCTTGTTTTTCAAAAACCTTGCGCGGGTTTTCCACCAACATGGTGTTCAGTTGTTCATCCGTCACGCCGCGAGCTTTTAGCGCCGGAATCACGTCGTTGTGAATGTGCAGGTAATGCCAGTTCGGCAACATCACTGGCAGAGCGCGTTCGGGCAGCCAATCATTGACGCAAGCCGCGTCGTGCGACAGCACCATTTTGTTCGCGTGTCCGCGTTCGCACATTGTCGCAACAGTGGCGACGCGGTCTTCAAACGGCAGCAGAGTGTCTATGCCAAACCGATCCATGCCGATGTATGAACCACTGCCGATCAACTCTTCCAGATAGCCGATGTCGGTGGTGTCTCCGCTGTGACCGATGACGACGCGAGATAAATCCACGCCTTCTTCCTCGAAAATCTTTTGCTGCTCCAAGCCGCGTTTGGTGTGCGCGTGCGTATGCGTCGAAATCGGAACGCCCGTTCGCCGATGCGCTTGAGCCGTCGCGCGCAGCACTCGCTCAATCCCTGGAGTCACTCCCGGCTGATCGGTCGCGCATTTCAGAATTCCGGCTTTGACTCCTGTGTCGGCGATTCCCTGTTCGATGTCGCGGACGAACATTTCGACCATCGGTTCTTCGCCGCCCAGGATCGTGCCCGGCCCCTGAAAATGGAAGTAAAACGGCAGATCGTTGTAAGTGTAAACGCCCGTAGCCACGATGATGTTAATCGCGGTCTGTTCGGCAATTCGTTGGATGCGCGGAATGTAACGGCCAAGTCCGATCACCGTCAGATCAACAACACTATCCACACCGCGAGCCTTCAACTCATTCATTCGAGCGACGGCGTCGGCGATGCGCTGTTCTTCATCACCCCAGGCTTCGGGGAAGTTCTGCATGATCTCCGTCGAAAGCACAAAGATGTGTTCGTGCATCAGCGTCACGCCAAGCTGCGAAACGTCAACAGCGCCGCTCACGGTGTTGATGGATGCCATCTGATTTCTCCTTTTGTAGCCGTGGATTGAGTCTTTGCCGGAAAGGCGCGGTATTGTGAATTAGCGATTCAAAGTTGACAAGCAAACAGGTTCAATCGCTCTGATTGATTTCAAAATCCATGTGCTACACTCCGCGCCGCTGAGCACGAAGCCAGCCAGCGCAATCCAACTTCAACCACATCGGCAGAGGTGATTTAGCCAATGGATAAAAACATCTTTCTTTCGCCAACCGAACAAGACGCGCTTCGCAAAGTGTTCACAGAATCCAACGTCTCAACCGTTACTGATTTTTTGTCGGACGCCGTAGAAAAACTGGAAGAAGGCAAAGACTGGACAAAGTCGTTGCTGGAATCGGCTCCGTGGCTGAAAGAAGCGGCACAGGAACTCGGAGGAGCGCTGCCGATTGTCGGCCCGGCGATCAAAGCCATCACCAAGCTGATCGAAAAGGGCTTGGCCCCGAGTTTCAACGAATTGGCCGCGATGGCTTGCACTCTGGCCTACCAAGCTGCCGTGCGCGATGCGCTGACCGCCGAAAAGTCTTTTTCCGTTGACCAATACCGCGCCAAGCAAAAGATTGACTCCAAAGTCGCCCGGCAAATCCGCAACGCTTCGCCTGCG
>DAOMFR010000253.1:3656-6199 GCA_035429885.1 Blastocatellia bacterium | reverse complement strand
CATTGCCCACAAGACCAGCGACCGGGGCAAGCAGGTAATTTCAAGCAGGCTGTGATTCGCGGCCATGTTGACCAACCGTCCGAGCGTGGCGGCCAATCCAACATCAGGATTGCCAGAATTTAGGGGAAACAATCGTTGAAGATGACTCAGTGTGCGGCGATAGCCAATCTGCCAAAGCAGAAACCTGACAACCGGCAACAGCAGCCAGGCCTGCAACAGCCATCGCCGTTCATTCCCGGACATTGCTTTTAGCTTCGCCAGCTTATTCACCCTGTAACTCCACTAAGCCATTCGACAACAATTTTTGCAACAAATCATTCAGGTCTTTTTGCAGAACTTCGGCGCTGACATCATATTCGCTCAGCAGTTTTTCGTACGCTTCACGAATCGAACCGCTGGCGGTCAGCACTTGCCACATTTCAGTGCCCATGACATCCAAACCGTAATACTGCTCGTTTTTCAAATTCAACAGCACAGCTTCTTCGCCAACCACGTTAATCAACGTGTCCGGCGTTACAACAACTCGCTTTGTAAAGGAGATTTCCATAACCTCATCAATGCCCATCACACTTAGGCTCATCCCATGGCCCTCAACAATCCTTTCGCGCCCATCATCACCAGGCGCGGTTGCGAAGCAACCAGTTTCAGATACATGCGCGCCAGATCGTCTCGCGTTTCGGCGGAAAGAATGTTTCCGAGTTCACCACCCATAAAATCAATCAGACGGTCGTAATCTTCGTCGCTAAATCCATTCAACACATGGCGCACCAGCCAGTGCAAATCCAGTTCGCGTTTTAAGCCGCGACTTTCTTTGCCAATGTTGCGGCCTTCCAAAATAGCTTCGACCACGGCGCGAACGCCGCGAAAGCCTGTCACCACACCGCCGACGGTCGTGACTTTGACCTGGGCCGTAGAGTCGCCGACCAGAAATACGCGGCGGCTGACTTCTTTCACTTTGGCGGAATACTCATACTTATGCATGGGAACTTTGGACGATTGATATTCCAACGCTTCCCAGCCTTTTTCATCCAGAAACGATTTCAAACTGACGCCCGCCTGGCGCGCATCGTCGGCGATCAACCCAACGGCAGCGATGTCGTCGGATTCCGGAATCAACCAGTAAAAATACTTTGTCCGTTCTACATCGAACCAGACTTGATACGTGTCTCTGCGAATTTCTTTCGGCAGTTTGATGCGCGCTTGCAACAATGCGGTATGAAAATGCCCGTTGTACGAAGCAGCTTTGGCGACCGCGCTGTACACGCCATCCGCGCCAATCAGATAATCCACCGTTTCGCGTTTGTCTTCTCCGGTTTCCAGGTTTTTATAACTAATCGCAACGCCGTTTTGCGCGGAAACAAAGGATTGAAACCGGCGATTCAACGAAATCTTCACGCCGATTTCCTGAGCCATGCGCGCCAGCATCAGAATCAATTTTTCGCGCGCGATGATCAGATCAGGGCGATCCAGCTCCATTTTGGAGCTGCGAGATTTTGAAAACAGATCAATGTGTTTAACTTCGTTGAGAATGATTTCGTGGGGAACAAACCCCATTACTTCGTGAATTTTATCGGTGACAATTAACGTACGAACTGCCGGGTCCAGTTTTGCCGACCGTTCCAAGACTTCAACCTCGTGTCCGGCTTTTGCCAACAGATAGGCGGCAAACAGGCCGGAAGTCGAGGCGCCTGCAATAACAATTTTCATTTGTTCTGAAAATACCGGTGGGGGCCGGTTCTACTCCTTCGGGGATTTTTTGAGCGAGATTAAGCAGCGGCAATATACTTTCGGCCCCTGCTCGTGGCAAGAAGCGCATCACTGAATTTGCCTTACAATTTTCGTTGGCGCGTTTCCCATTTGCCTCGAAAACTGATCCAGAACGAAAGCAAGATTAAATTCAGATCCAACCGAAAGCTTTGTTTGCGAATGTATGCCAGATCGTAACGAAACTTGCGCTGAGCCAGAGAATCTTTCGGAATAAAAATGGTCGCCAAACTGGTCAGTCCAGGACGCACCGCCAAGCGTTCGATAAATCCGCGCACCTGTTCATATTCCAGCCTCTTCCCTGATTCGTCGTAAATGATTTCGCCAACCGCCAAGGCCCTGGGGCCGACAAAGCTCATTTCGCCGCGCAAAATGTTGATGATTTGCGGCAATTCGTCCAAGCCTGTCGCGCGCAAGATTCGACCCATTCGGGTAATGCGTTGGTCGTTTTCTTCGGCCTGTTTCAGCCCGAATTTTTGATCGGCATCGGCAATCATGGTTCGAAACTTCAATACCGAAAACGGTTTGCCGAATCGCCCCCAGCGTTGCTGGCGATAAAAGATTGGGCCACCGTCTTCGAGCTTGATGGCAATCGCCACCAGAATCGAAACCGGAGCCGAAAGCATCAGCATCAGGAAGGATAGAATTACGTCCAAAGGTCGTTTCAGCGAAGGTTCGCGGTGATTCCGCGAACGCAGAAACGAGCCCACGTCAATTCCGTTTGGCCCCGCAGGCAAAACGGCTTCGTCAACGGATGATTGGTAAAACTGTGGGTTCAT
>DAOMFR010000253.1:0-3556 GCA_035429885.1 Blastocatellia bacterium | reverse complement strand
GCCACTTCGTGCAGCAGATCGTTGTATTTTGCGGTCAATCGTTTGCGGCTCAGATGCTGTTCAACGTAACGTCGGCCATTGGCTCCGAACTGGCGGAGCTGTTCTGGTTGTTCAGACAATTTCTGGATCGCTGCGGCCATCGAAGCCGGGTCTTCGGGGGGCACGCCCAAACCACACTCAGCGTGTTTGATCAGCGAAGCAATTTCCGAATCCATCGGCACGGACGCCAACACGGGCCGCCCGCTGGCCATAATCGAATAGGTTTTGCTGGGAACGTTTAATTGCCCCAGTTGTTTGTTCAGCGTCACCAGCGACAAATCCGCCGCGCCCAACATTTCGGGCAACACTTCTTTGGGTTGCGTCGGCAAAAAGCGAACATTGTTCAAGCCGAGTTCTTTGGCTCGGTGGATCAATCCGGGTTTGGCGTTTCCTTCGCCGACAATCAGAAATTGAATGTTCGGATCGTGCTGCAACAGTCTGGCCGTTTCGACGACGTTATCCAGCATCGCAATGAAGCCCAGATTTCCGGCAAACATGACCACGAAATCTCCGTTCAACCCGTTGGCTTTGCGAAAACTGTTTTGTTTTTCCACCGGGCGAATGGCTTCGATGTTCGCCCAGTTCGGAATCACCGCGATCTTTTCGTCGGGCACACCTTTGCGCAACAGGTTTTCTTTCATTCCTTCGGACAACACCGTCACCCGCGCAGACCTGTGATAAATGAATTTTTCCAGGTGCTGGAAGGTGCGAATCAGCAACGGATTGCGCAATTGATCAATCAATACCAGACAATCCGGCCAGACGTCTTGCACGTTGAACACCATTGGCACTTGCCTGGCCAGACTGACCAACCAGCCGGAAAAGCCCACGGTAATTGGCGGATTGATGCATAAAATCACGTCCGGTTTTTCGGCCATCAATCCGCCGACCACGGACATAAACGTGAAGCTGAGATAATTGATGCTGCGCTGAAAGCCGCTGGGATTCGGCGGCACGTACACAAACGTGCGCCACAAATCCACGCCGTTGAAATTGCTGCGATGAATCAGTTTTCCTTTGTACTCTTCGGCAACGTCTTTGTTGCCGTAATGCGGCATGCTGGTGACAACGCTCACCTGATTTCCCATCGCCACCAAATCCGTCGCCAAATCCGTCACCAACGGCCCGGTGCCGGTCAGGTCAGGATGAAAGCGCATGTGGAGAATCAAAACTTTCATCAGATTCTCCAAGCCCCAACGGGGCGAAATGTAAAAGCAAAGCGCAACGCGCTGGAAAAGTTGATGCCGCGGCCTGCAAGCCCTGAAAGGGCGAAATAGGTAGTCGAGTTATTTCGCCCCGTTGGGGCTGAAAACGTGCTTCGCATCAAAGTTTCTCCACCAGGAAATTTCCGATTGCCAACACATCCATTTTCGTGCGCTGGAAACAGTCAATCGCTTCTTCGGGTCGGCACACAACGGGTTCGTTGTCGTTGAACGAAGTGTTCAGCACCACCGGCACTCCGGTCAGGCGGTCGAATTCCGTAATCAATTGCCAATACCGAGGATTCTGGTCGCGATTGACGGTTTGCAATCGCCCCGTTCCATCCACATGCGTCGGCGCAGGAATCACACTGCGCTTGTCTGGTTTGACGCTGTAGGCCATCAACATAAACGGCGACGGATGCGAATGTTCGAAGTATTCGCCAACGCGATCTTCCAAAATCGAAGGCGCAAACGGGCGGAACGATTCGCGATGTTTGACGCGGCTGTTCAGAATGTCTTTCATTTCGGCGCGGCGCGGATCAACCACAATGCTGCGATTGCCCAACGCGCGCGGGCCAAATTCCAGTCGTCCCTGATACCAGCCAACGATTTTGCCATCCGCAATTCGCTTGGCCGTTTCTGCCGCAATGGTTTCATCCGCAAATTCCGAAATCCGAATTCCTGAATCCTGAATCCTGTCCAACGCAGTTCGAATCTGTTCGTTGGAAAATTCCGGCCCCCAATACGCGTGTTCCATCACGAAATCGCGCGGCTGCCCCAGCACGTGATGCTGGACATAAAATGCCGAGCCAATCGCCAGGCCCGCATCGCCCGCCGCAGCCTGCACATAGACTTGCTCAAACGGCGTGCGGTCGAAAATCTTTCCGTTGGCGACACAGTTGTAGGCCACGCCACCCGCCAGACAAACGCGTTTCACGCCGTGCATTTCATAGAGTTTGTTCAGCAGGGCCATGACGGAATCTTCCAGCCGGGCCTGCAACGAAGCCGCGATGTTGAAATGCCGCTGGGTGACGTCCGCTCCGGCTTCGCGCGTTGCGCCCAGACGTTTTTCCAGATGATCGGAAAACAGTTTGCCAATAACCGGAATGCCTTCGTCCCAGGTGATGTCCGAACCGACTTTGTGATGGACGAAATAATCCAGACCCAGGCTGAATTTAGGTTTGCCGTTGCGATTTTCCAGCAACACGATTTTGGCGAATTCTTCCTGAAATTCCGGCTGGCCATACGAAGCCAGCCCCATCACTTTGAATTCGTCGCCGTAGCGCGGAAATCCCAGGTATTGCGTAATGGCCGTGTAGAAAAATCCCAGCGAATGCGGAAAGGCGATGGAACCATCAATCGTCATGTTCGTGCCGCGCCCAACGCCCCACATCGTGCTGGCGAAATCTCCCAGCCCGTCCACGGACAACAGCGCCGCATCTTCGAACCCGGACACGTAAAACGCGCTGGCCAGATGCGCTTTGTGATGTTCGACGCGATTGACTTCGGCAGTCAGCGTTTCGGGGGAAACGTCCAGCGCTTTGGCCACGTCTTCTTTAATGCCCGCGAATTTGCCCTGCGGAGCCAACCGCCGCATTGCCATCTGCGGAATCTTCAAAGCATACAGCAGTTTCTTGTCCAGATTCGCGCGCGTATCGCGCGCCACGGCAATATGCGTCAGCTCTTCGGGTTTGATGCCCGCCGTTTCCAGACAATATTTAACCGCCTGATACGGAAAGCCCGCGCAATGTTTAATGCGATTAAACCGTTCTTCTTCTGCTGCGGCGACGAGCTTGCCGTCGCAAACAATCGCTGCCGAAGCGTCAGCGTGATAAGCGTTGATACCAAGGATATGCACGAATAACCTCTACCTGTATATGAGGATAAATTGTAAGAACAAAAATGGGGGGCGTTATCGGTTTTCTATTGATGGGACAAATCAGAACCGAATTTGAATCTTTACGTGAGATGGGGCGTCGTGTTTGCGGGTCGTTAGCAGATCATTGTGAAGTGCCCGAATTGTCAGAGTGCGGACTCAATTTTTCTGCTTCAATCAAACGTATTGATAATAAAATCTCTGCCAGTGCTCTTTGCAAAGCATAATACCATCCTCTCCATCCATCCAAAATACATTTTTTAATGATCAGGCAATAAAACAGAACCAGGAAGGGAGCGAATAGTTTGGTGCGACGAATCCGGTCGCTGACCCCGAGCAATTCCGGCGGCGTATGCTGTAATTTTTCGACTTCCCGAATCATGTACCGATCCTGTGAACTCAACCATCGGCTCAAGGATTTTCGGTCGTCGTGCAAAAT
>DAOMFR010000252.1:0-6341 GCA_035429885.1 Blastocatellia bacterium | reverse complement strand
TCGTTCGAGAACATACAACCGTCCCAATTGATGTGCTGCGTGCTCTTGGTCAGGTTGCCGGATTCATCGCGCAGCCACAGGCCTGCGGCGCGGGTGATGTCCATTTTGCCATTCGGGTCATTCGGCAGGCAGTGGCGACCGGTTTTGTCGTGCGTGCCGGAACCTTTCACCGTGCCGTCGTTCTGGGCTACGTGGAAGTCTTTGACCCACGGACGCAGCACACTGGTCATTTTGCCCAGAGCTTCGTAAAGCACTTCTTTGTCCTGCCAGTCGTAACCTTCCGGCAACAGGTTATGTTCGGGCGCGTTGTAACCCATCGTGAACAACATGGTGTGCGCCATGTCGGCTTGGATGCCCAGCGTTTCGGGACGGCCAACCTGTTCCAGCAAATCGTTGAGGTCTTTCCAGCTGTGCATGCCGCCCCAACAGATTTCACCTTCGGCGGCGAGCTTTTCGCCGAAGCCTTCGGCGATGTTGCAGGCTTCGCGGAAGGTGTCCGCGATCTTTTTGGTGTTGCCAACAGGATCAGTCGCCCAATCTCCAGGAGAGCAGGATGAATCCACGCGAACGACTCCGTATTTGCGAATGCCGAGCTTGTTCAACTTCTGCGCGATTTCGCAGGATTTGCGGATTTGCGTCAGGAAGGCGGCGCGTTCTTCGTCCGAACCCATCGCCGAACCTCCGCCGGTCGGTCCCCAAACGGGAGCCACCAGCGAACCGATGACTAATCCGCGCGAAGCGACCTGATCCGCCAGTTCTTTCAACTGGTCGTCGGTGGAATCAATGTCGGTGTGCGGCAGCGACAGGAAAATGTCTACGCCATCGAATTTCTGGCCGTTGACTTCAGCGGCGGCGGTCATATCCAGCATCGTTTCAAATTCGATGATGGGCTCAGCGTCCGGGCCACCTTTGCCGACCAGACCCGGCCAGGTTGCGTTGTGGAGTTTCGGAAATTGATTCTTTGCTGTAGTGCTCATTGATTTTGCTCCTCGGTGTACTGGTTTAAGTTCGTAAAAATGGATCAGTGAGAAATTTTCACGTCGCTGATTTGAATGATGGGGCGAACATCCGTGTAATTCGGAATGTCGCCTTGCAAAGCGGCGGCGTGAGGGCCAAAGGCAGTTTGAAATGCTTCGACCGAATCAAAGTACAAATGACAAATGGCGACAAATTCCGGCGACGCGCCGGGAACTGCCCCACCCAACCCGTACTCTACGCTGACGTGTTTGAGCGCAGGGCTGAGCCGTTCAATGGTCATTGGCATGTGTTGATTCAGGTAATACTCCAGATCAAAACGGCTGCCTTCGGTGTTGGGGTAAAAGATGCTGACGTTGATCATTGTTCCTCGGGAGTTTTTTAGGGTTTGCTTAGTGCCTGAGCAATGGCGGCTTCGGCCAGCGGACCCATCACGGCATACGCGGCGTCGTTCAGAAGCACGCCGTCACTGGTGAATTCTTTTTTCAGATTGCGCCCTTGTCCGAGCGCGGAATAGAAATCCAGATACACCGAACCGCTTTCGGCGGCGTAATCTTTCAGCCAGTTATTGACGCCGATAATTTTGCCAAATGGGCGCAGCGCCGAACGTTTGGTGTAACAGTCACAAATCGGAGTGATCGAAGCCAGCACGACACGAATGTGATTGGCCTTGGCCAGTTCGACCATCGAAGTCACGTTTTCCGCAGTCATTTGCTGGGTAATCGGACTGTTAACGCTGGCCACGTCGTTGGTTCCAGCCATCAGCACAACAACCTTGGGTTGCAGCTTGATGACATCCTGGCGAAACCGCACCAGCATTTGCGGCGTGGTTTGCCCTTTGATGCCGCGATTGAAATACGGCTTGCCGGGAAAAAACGGCGTTGCGCCCTGTCCCCAGTTTTCCAGAATTTCATCGCCCAAAAAGACCACGCGCGTTTCGCCCGGTTTGGGTTTGGGCACTTCGGTGTTTTCGCTGCCGAAACGAATCAAGCCCGCCCAATCCCACAGCAATTGGCGTTGCGCTTCGACGCGCTGTTCCAGCGCCGCAATTGACGCCGCGCAGCTCGGCGATTGCCGCACCGCTTGCGCGCCCGCGACGCTGCCCAGCAGCAAAATGCCCATCGAGATTTTTAGAAGTCCGGATTTCATGGGTTAGAACGCCAGCCGATCTTTTTTAGCTTCGATCTTGGCCGGATCAATGCCGGGAACTTTTTTCAGGTCTTCGATGGATTTGAATTTTCCGTTGGCTTCTCGGTATTGAATGATGGCGTTGGCCTGTGAACGTTTCAGTGACAGCACGCTTTCCAAATCAATCGCTTCGGCAGTGTTGACGTTGACGCGCGGAACATCATCCGCCGGATAATTTTTGACGACGTATTCCAGAACCAATTTCAGGTCATCGTCACTGGCTTTCAATCCATACGAAATCATCTTGTCCAGCGTCAATTGCCAACCGGCTTTGTCCTGTCGCATGGAAAAGGACTTTTCCAATTCGTGACAGCCCTTGCACAACTTGGAGGCTTCGGCTTTGCCGGGGCCATCCGGCATCGGAGGTCCCTGATGGGCAGAAGACTGGTTGAAGGCATTGCCAACAAAAAACGCCAGTGTTAGCGCCAGCAAAGCACCACGCCAAAAACGAAGAGAATCAATACGTAAGGACATAACAACTACTTTCCTTTGGAATCAAAACCTGGGTTTGAAAAATACTCGCACGACGAAAGGGGATGCTGAAGAACTTTAACGTCCGGGAAGGTCAACGCAAAGTCACGTTGACCTTTTCCGGACGTTTCAAACCTTCCCAATTTGGATCAATGTTCCATCGGGAAGCCAAAGGCGTAAATCGTGCCATCGTGTGTCGTCAGGTAAAGCTGACCGATGCCGCCTGACAGCGCGCCACCGTGTGCGAACGACGTGATCGTCGTGCCGCTGTTCCAGAGTTCTTTGCCGGTGGTTCCGTTCAACGCGTACAGCACTGCTTTGCCTGAACGCGCGGCACGAATGGTCGCCGGAACTTTGCTGTCACTGGTTTTGAATTCGCCGCTGGACGTGGCGAACACGACACCATTGATGATGGTCGGCGTTAGCGGAGACACCAGATTGCGCGAAGCCCAACCGGGTTGCAGCGAAACCTTGCCGCCGCTTTCCACCACTTTCCAGGCCAGAATCGCGCCTTTGGTGGCGGCTTCGCCTGCGGAGGTGAATCCGGCGGGCAAGGCGCCTTCGTGCGCAGCCAGAATCCAGCGCGTGCCACTGAGGTCCTGCCAACTGGCCAGCGAACCTGCGGCAGCATCTTTTCCGGTGGCGGCAGTGGTGCTCACGGCTGTGGACAAATTCGCCGCATCCAGCAAATGCACGCGGCCATCTTTGGTTTGCGCCGCGACCATCGTTTTGCCTTTGTGGTCAAATACGACCGGCGATGAAACAAATTCCTGGCCAGCGGAATAAGACGATTTCGTTTTTAAGGTCTTGGGATCAATCGCCACAATGCTGTTGGCCGCTTCGCCGCCGCTACCCGTCGCCACGTAAATCGTTCCGTCGCCGCCAAACGACGCGCCTGCGGAACCGGCGATGTTTCCTTTCCAACTGGAAATCTGTTTGCTGTCCAGATCAACCGCCCACAATCCGTTGGCAATGCCATTGCAGCTATTTGACGTCACGGCATACGCCGAGTTTTCCAAAACGATCAATCCGCTGGCGTTTGCGCCGGGCGACAGGAATTTGATGGGGGCCTGAAATTCCTGGCCATTCGATAAATGCATTGAATGCAGGTTGCCGTCGCTGGCCAGCGCGTACACTAAAAACGGTCCCGCGCCGAATCCGCCGCCCGCAGGGTTCGCGCGATTGGGTCTTGGTTGCGTTGGCGGAGCCGCGCTGGGCGGTGGCCCCGGAGGATTCGGGCGCACATTCGCCAATGTGACAGCTCCTGCGCCGGAATCACCGACGGCACTCTTGGCGGGATTGCTGCGGCCAGATCCGCCCGCGCCGGTCGGGGCTGGCAGAATTGCCGTCAACGTTGGGCGGACAACGCTCGTGGTCATGCCGCCGGGACAGCTCAGCGAGCCCACGCCAGCAGGTTTGCTGGTGGGCAAATGCCGTTCCCACTCCATTCGTCCCAGATCGGTGTCAATCGTGTACAGGTTGTCGCCGCTGCCCGCGAAAAAGCCCAGCATGCGAAAGCCGCGATAGCCAATCAGGCGTTCCAATGTCGAAGGCGGCGTCAGACTGTTCAGTTGATTGGGAATGTTTTTGGTTTTGAGCTTCCACAAAAACGCGAAGCCCGGTTTGGCCAGAGAATCTGTGTTGATTTTGGCGTCCGAACGAATCCAGGCGGATCGTTGCGCGTCGCCATTATCCGTCATCCAGTCCGCACCGCCGCGTTGCGCCTGGGCGCTGATTGCGCAGGCGAACAAACAAAATACGAGTGTCGCAATTCGTCTCATTAACGGCCTCCTTTCGCCGCTGATTGGGCGGTTCCGCTGGCGGCAATGCCGAAGCAGTATTGATAACCATCAAACGTGCTGATGTAAACGCGGCCATTGGCCACCGACAATCCGCTCCAGTGATTCCACGAAGCAATCGTGTTGCCGCTGTTCCAGAGCTCTTTGCCGGTTTGGGCATCCAGCGCGTACAGCACGGCTTTGGTCGAATTCTTGATTCGGTTTTCCTGCCGGTTGTACGCCAGACCGATGTCATACGCGGCTTGATCAGTGTCTTCGCCGCTGCCGTACGCGAAGATGACTCCGTTGGCGATGACCGGCGGTTCGGCGCGATCCATATCCCGCGAAATCCATGCCGGGGTCAACGTGTATTTGCCCGCTTTATCTTCGACTTTGAAGGCGACGATCGCGCCTTTTTTGACGACGCCATTTTGGATCGGCGCGGTGAATTTGGAATGTTTCGGTCCCCAGAACGGCGACAGCACCCAGCGCGTGCCTTTGCTGTCTTCCCAAGTGGCCAGCGATCCCCAGACTCCGGCGGACGCGAAGTTGACTTCTTCGTTGCAATACAGCGGCGTGCGGTGCAGCGGCGTGCGATGGTCGTCGCCGCCAATCGAATCCGTGTCCATCAGGTACATAACGCATTCTTTGCCTGCGTCCACCATCAACTCTTTGCCTTTGTATTTGAAAATCGCGCAGGTGACCTGCATGTCCAGGTCGCGTTTCCACAACCATTCGGCGTTGGACGGGCCGTAATAATCCACCAGCTTGCCCGCTTTGGTGACGGGGTCTTGTTTCACGCCGATGATGCCGTTGCCGTAAATTCCATTTTCCGGGTCCCAGCGTCCGTCGCCGGTGCCGGTGTACATCACGCCTTTGGAATCAATGGCTCCGCCGGTGCGTCCCCACATGCCGCCGCCCGCAGGCCCCCACGAACCGACTTTGTCCGTCGCCAGATCGTAGATGTAAACCATGTTCGGGTTACCGCCGCAGCCTTGCGCTGTGTGGACGTAAATCACGTTGTTGCGTAAGTTCAACGCATAAGGTTTGCCGTTTGGAGGCATAAACTTGGAAGGAGGCTTGAGCTCTTTGCCGGTGGCTAAATCCACGCGACGCAAGGTTCCATCCCAGGCCGCCGCATAAACAATGTATTTGCCCGGCCCGTCGCCCGGCCCAATGACCGGCGTTGCCGTAATGCCGCCCGGACACAAAATGCCTGCGCCGCGTCCGCCATCCGCTGGAGGATTCCATTCGGATTGGAAATGCAGCTTCCAGAGAATCGCTCCCGTTTCGGCATCAAGCCCATACAAATTGTCCGTTACTCCTGTGGCAAGCACGATCTGTTTGGGGCCGCTGGCGGTTGTGACATTGCTGGCAATCAGCACCGGCAGCAGGTTGTGCATTTGCCGGGGGGCGTTGTCGAGTTTCGTTTTCCACAGCAGCTTCATGTTTTTGACGCTGGTGGTGGAAAGAATATTTTCGTTCTTTTGCCAGCCGGTGCGCTCAATGTCGCCGCCGTCGGTCAGCCAATCCGCGAGTTTACCGCTTTGAGCCTGCGGAGTCGGACTCCAATCAGAGAGGCATCCCAACAAGAGCAATAACAGTCCTGAGACTCTAAAAAGTTTTCGATATTCCACCTGGAATACTCCTTTGGTAACACGTTGGCGGTTGCCTTCGTGGAGTAGATTGATTGTCTTCCGCGTGAAAGAACTTAGAGCGGACACAGATAACCTCAGCCGGGCTATCTTTCTTCAAATTATCGCAGCAATGAGAGTGTAGAAACTTGAATCAGTTCAGAGCAGGCGGAACGTCACGCTCCGATCTCATTCGAAAAGACGGAATCACGCCTTTCCAGTTTCATAATTTTGTTTGACCAATTGGTGACTTGCGGCAGGTTATACACCGACTGTTTATGTGTGGGCAAGGAAT
>DAOMFR010000251.1:0-6452 GCA_035429885.1 Blastocatellia bacterium | reverse complement strand
CAGTACCTGAAAGATTATCTGGGCGTGACGAACATTCTGTGGTTGGGCGATGGAATCCTGGGCGACGACACCGACGGCCACGTAGACGATCTGACTCGTTTCGTTTCCACCGACACCGTCGTCACCGTCATCGAAGAAGACCCGCAGGATGAAAACTTCCACCCTCTAAAAGAAAACTACGAACGATTGCTGACGATGAAAGACCAAGACGGTCAGGCGCTGAACGTCGTCACCCTGCCGATGCCCGGAGTTCGGTACGTGGACGACCAGCGCGTGCCGATGAGTTACGCCAACTTTTACATCACCAACTCCTCAGTGCTGGTTCCAACCTACCGCCACGCCAACGACGCAAAGGCGTGCGAAATTTTGCAATCGCTGTTTCCCACACGCCGCGTCATTGGGTTGGATTGCTGGGATTTGATCTGGGGACTTGGCTCCATTCATTGCGTGACGCAACAAATGCCCGCGATTATTTGATGACAACCGTGACGGGATTGGCTTCAATCCCGTCCACAGTCAACCGCACTTCAACTTCCCCGCGACCAGCCAACGACATTGGCAAGCGCAGATTGGCTTGATCCAGTCCGACGAAATCGCCTTGCTGCCCGGCGTAAATCACTTCGGTTGCTATGCCTCCGACCGAAGCCGTGACCGCAGCCAAACTGCTGCGATTGCGCCATCCCGTTCCATACAAAATCAAAAAGGCTTGTTCGTTGGCGTTGCTCAGATCAATTGGGACTGGGACGATTCGGTTCTGCGCGGAATCGAAGCGAGAGACGGATTCATAAACCTGTTCGCCGTTGGCTTTGATACGAAGCACGACTGCCGCCGCCAAACCTTTGCCGGTGGAGTCGGCGGAAAACAGACTGGGCATTACCGGAACGACGTAAACCGGTTCGCTGATGGTCGCGCCATCGCTGGTAGTCACGGTCAATGTGATGGCTCCGCGCGGAGCGGCTCCGGTGACAACATTCAGCAATTGGCAGTTAATCTGATTTGGAGAAACGAAAAACAGCGGCATTGGGAAATTACCGCCGGACTGAGTAATGGAAACTCGCGCACCAGCTAAAGTCACAGGCAATGGATTGGCTGTCGCTGCGGCAGTGACGTTAGAAAAACGCTCTCCGAAAATGGCGATGATGGAGTCTGCGGCCAAATCACCGCCTTGAAATGAACTTGCCGAAACAGGCGTAATTCTGATTGGCGAGCTTGGTGTGTCGGTCAGTTTGGGATCGAAGAGTTCAACTTCAAATGCGGGCTGCTCTTTCAGAACCGAGCCATCCAACATGCCATTGATGCCACCAATTACAAGAACTCTGCCGTCGGGAAGTTTGGTCGCCGAATGAAGTTCACGTCGGGTTTTCATCCAGCTTGTGCGAAGAATCGTTCCAGCGCCGTTGTTGGATGTCGGGTCGAATAGTTCCGCGCTTTGCAATCGGCCATCGCCATCCGCTCCGGCGGCAATCAGCACATTTCCGTCATCAAGCAAAGTCGCTGTGTGGTTTTGCCGCGCGAAATTGAGCGCGCTAACCGAAGTCCATTGCCCTGTCGCCGGGTCGTAAATTTCCGAACTGGCCAACACTCCATTGTTGTCTCCGCCTGTGACCAGAACTTTGCCGTTCAGCAATCGCGTAGCGGTGTGTCGCCGACGCGCGGTTTTCAGTGAGCCAGTCGCTTTCCACATCCCGGTTACCGGATCGTAAAGCTCTGCACTGGATGTTGCTGCGCCATTGGTTTCGCCTCCAGTGGCCAGAACCTTTCCATCGGCCAGCAAAATCAGCGTGTGATAGCGGCGCGCGATACTCATCGAACCGGTTGTCGCCCAACGGTCCATTGTTGCGTCGTAAAGTTCTGCGCTGCCCATATCGCCAATGTCGCTGGCTCCGCCTGCTAGCAACACTTTGCCGTTGGTCAGCAAAACGGCTTGATGCAATCGGCGAGGCAGACTCAATGGAGCAGCGGCGCGCCAGGTGTTTGTCGCGGGATTGTAAAGCTCCGCGCTGAGCAAAGATGAAAACGTTGCGGATTCTCCGCCGGCAACCAACACCTGCCCGTTCGGCAGTAACGTCGCCGAGTGACGATACCGGGCAGTATTCAGGTTGCCTGCCAGTTGCCACCCAGACGCCGTCGAGAAAATTTGCGTTTTGTTCTGAACTGTCGGAGTTGTAGAGATAAACGATGGAATCGCTCCACCGGCGACCAACACTCTGCCATCGGCAAAAACCGTAGCCGTTAGCTCTCGCCCACCTCCGTATTGCTGAGCCAGATTCCAGACGCCAACAGCAGGACTGGCGACGGGATCGAATTGTTCAACGTCGCGTAACGAGTTTTCGCCATTACTGCCGCCGATCAATAAGACCTTGCCATTGGGAAGCGCCACGAGCGGAGCTTGGCGAGGTAAGGCAGGGTTGGCGATTACTGACCAGCGTCCGGTGGCGAAGTCATAAACTTCACTGCGCGAATCAGCGAACATGAACTTGCTATTAGGTAACGCTTGCGCTGCCGATTGAAACGAGTGAGAAAAATTCAGGCTTGGAGCATAGCCCCAACTTCCGGTTGCTGGATCGTACATTTCTGCCATTCTGGAAGTGCCATCGCCTGAACCACTTGCGATCAAAACACGTCCATTTGGCAACAATGCTGCTAGATGGCCTGCGTGCGAAGTTCGCAACACCCCTGTCAGCGCCCATTGCCCGGTTGCCGGGTCAAACAATTCTGCTGCCGTAGGAGCGTCTGTACGATTTATTCCACCAGCAATCAGAACTTTTCCATTTGGCAACAAGGTCGCGGAGTGAAACTGGCGGGCAAAATTCATTGGTTTGATAGTCGTCCAGTTGTTTGTGGTTGGATCGAATAACTCTGCCCCACCCCTAGCGAACGACAACGAACCGGAACGTCCGCCAGTCACCAAGACTTTGCCGTCTGCCAGCAAAGTCACCGGCACGCTTTCGTAAGCGGCTGCCGATTGCGACGGAGTCAGCTCCATCGGCCCAGTCTGCGACCATTTGCCAGTGGCAGGATTGAAGACTTCCGCGCTTTGTCTGCCGACCAGTAAAACTCTGCCGTCTTTCAACAAGACTGCGGCATGGCTGAAGCGCGCCTCGTTCAAATCGCCGGTCGGAGTCCAACGATCAGTTGCTGGGTCGTATATTTCAGAGGATTTAAGACCTTGAAAGAGCGCGGTTCGTCCGCCTGCAACCAGGATTCGCCCGTCGCTGAGCAACGTGGCCGAGTGCTGATTGCGAGCCACATTCATTGACGTGGCGTGAACCCAGGCTCCGGCAGACTGGGCTGAAGCATGGCTGGAAAATTTATCAGGCGAAATCAGAATCAGAATTATTACCAGTATGAGCAGCAATCCGCGTAAAACCTCACGCAAGAAGGGGGAGAAAGTTTTTGACATAAGGGAAACCCTCCGCAAGTTTAAGTGACAGTTGGTTGAGTAATCTTTGGGGCGGCGTTTTCAGGCATTTTGTTTGGGGCTGATTGGGCTTTCGTTGCGGGCAGTAGTCTATAATGCAAGTCACTGATTGAGACAAGAACCTTAATTTTCCACACTTCAAAAAAATGCCTTCTAACACAACAACTGCAACCGTAAGCGAATATCAACAGGGCGTGCGACGAGTTTTGCTAATTACTTTGGCGCTGAACCTGGCCGTCGTCGCGGGCAAACTGTTTGCCGGAGTTCTGGCCGGAAGTTTGAGCGTCATCAGCGACGCGATTCATTCTTCGGTGGACTCTCTGAACAACATCGTCGGCTTGGTCGTCATGCGATATGCCACAGCCGAACCGGACGACGAACATCCTTATGGCCACGCCAAGTTTGAAACGCTGGCGGCGTTTGCCATCGCCGGATTCTTGTTTGTCACCTGTTACCAGATTGGCCTTAGCGCCATCAAAAAGATCTTCAGCCACGAAGCTGTGACAATTGAAATCACTACGCTGACCATTTCTGTGATGGTGGTGACGATTGTGGTCAACGTCTTTGTCGCGGTGTACGAAAAGCGCGAAGGCCAGCGATTGAAAAGCGAATTCCTGATCGCCGACGCCATTCACACTCGCAGCGACATTATGGTCAGTTGTTCTGTGTTGACGGGATTGTTCTTGATTCGCTTAGGTTATGTCTGGCTTGATCCGGTTGTGTCATTGGCTGTCGCGGCATTCATTGCGTGGAATGGATACGAGATTTTCAAAGCAACAGTGCCGGTGTTGGTTGACGCTGCGCCTGTGCCTTCAGCACGGATAGCCGAAGTCGCCGAAAAAGTTTCCGGAGTCCACTCTGTTCACGACGTGCGTTCGCGTTCACATGGCGGAGAAATCTTCATCGAAATGCACCTGCACGTTTCGGCAGAAGTCGAAGCCGACCACGTCGCTTCGCATGCCATTACCGAAGCCGTCGAGCAGCAATTAGCGGAAGAATTTGGCAAGGTCACCGCCACCATTCACGTCGAACCGTTGCCGTAAGCGCGCATCAGCAAAGTCTCCAAAAATTATTGCCGACTTTAGGGAATAAGTTCGGCGGCTGATGTCTCTACCTAAGTGAGCGACGTATTCAAGCAGTTCCCTGAATCATTTTGCTCTCGCAAACCAAACATGAAGCAAGCGTTCGACAATTCTGCCGACGAAGAATTGCTCCGGCTGATGCTGGCCGGAGATAGAGCGGCCTTTGCCCAACTTTATCAACGCTGGCAATCCAATGTGTACCGCTTCGCGTTGAGAATGACCGGAGCCAGTGCGCTGGCAGAAGACATCACGCAAGACGTATTTCTGATCTTGATGCGAGATGGCGGGCAGTACGAAGCGCGCGGCAAGTTTGCGTCTTATATTTTTACCATTGCACGACACTGCGTGCTCCGGCGATTGCAGCGCGAACGGCGGTTTGTTTCGTTCGAGCCAGACATGGATTTTGAGCAGGACGGCGAGGGCGCAGTTGAAGAGACGGTACTGAGCGAAGACGATCCATTAGCGGAACTGACGCGCAATGAAATGATTGATGCGGTTCGACAAGCCGTGCAGGGATTGCCGCTGCATTACCGTGAGGTTGTATTGCTGTGCCATCTGCACGAACTGAGTTATGCCGAAGCAGCGGAAATCATCGGCTGCGAAATCGGCACGGTTTGTTCCCGGCTCTATCGTGCGCGAGCGATTCTGGCGAAGCGTCTGGGAGCGTTGAAAGCCGACACCGCTCCACAAATGAACCTGAATCTGGCGAGGTGTTCAATATGAATTGCCTGCAATTCAATACCATCATCGTAAACCTGGTCTGCGATCAGTTGGCGGATGCGGCCGAACGTCGCCTGGCCTTGGCGCACGCGCAAAGCTGCGCACAATGCGCGGCACGTCTGGCTCGCCAGCAAAGCATCACCACAGGATTGAGCGCGCTGACTGCGCAAGAACAAACCATCAATGCGCCTGCTCATTTGGGCGCAGCGTTGATGGCCGCATTTGAACAACAACAAGTGCCTGTTGCGCCGAAACACTTCCAATCAGAACCGATTCGATTCCGTCTGTTTCCGCTGATGAACTGGCGTTTGGCAACGGCAATGGCGGCAGTGTTGATAGTTGCCGGGCTGGCAGCAGCGTTGTGGCGGCAACCGATTCGTCAGGCTTGGCCGGTGCAAAAAGAAAAAGAAAGCGCCGTCGGATTGACTCCGCCGCAACTTGCCGATTCAGCAAACGATGGAACCAAATTGGCGACAACTGTTCCGCCTAAACCGAAGCGAAAGAAAACCGCCCAGTATGAAGCCGATCAATATAGCGAATTGATTTCGTTGATGCCCATAGCGCCGACTGACACGGAAGAGTTTCAACAAGTGGTGAGCATGCAGATTCCGCGTTCGACTTTGAGGTTGTGGGGATTGCCATTTGACCAGGAAAGCGACAGCGAACAAGTCAGCGCTAAAGTGTATTTCAGCGAAGACGGAGTGGCGCGCGCCATTCGGCTGCACAATTGATGGAGAAACGACAATGCGAATGATAATTTTGAAAGCTTTGCTTTGCTCTTGTGCGCTGGCCGGGTCGGCGGAGTTGGCCACAGCACAGGAAGTCCGCAGCCCAAAAACACGCGGCAACGCTGAACAAAAGCAGCGGCCAAAAGAAGCGCAACGCGAAAAGCCCGAACAACAGGAATCCGGTTTGGTTCGCACGGAATTTCGATTCGGCGGCAAGGTCATCAAAAACGCGCCCTACTCTGCCGAAGCCATTACTGAAAGCACACAGACGCTGGCCAACGGAACCAAGCTCTCCCAGAAAATAACTGCGCGAGTGTACCGCGATGGCGAAGGCCGCACGCGCCGCGAACAATCCGCTGCGCCGGTGGGGCCGTTTGCCACTTCAGGCGAAGCGCAGCGCGTGATTTTTATCAGTGATCCTGTGGCGGGTGTCGCTTACACGCTGCATCCTGAAACGCGTCTGGCTGTCAGAACCGCGCTGCCTCCGGCGGAAATCATCAA
>DAOMFR010000250.1:3138-6508 GCA_035429885.1 Blastocatellia bacterium | reverse complement strand
GCCAGCACGACGGATTTGATCGTGGATGTGGTCGGGTTCTTCGCGCCGTAAAAAAGAAAAGCGCGCAGACAAGCTTTTGACTTGTCTGCGCGCCTTTCTTTTGATTCCCAACTCAACAGAATATCCATCCGCTCAGCGGCGGTTATTTTGGAAGCAAATTTTGAATTCGAGGATCGTCACGGATTAAATCAAACCGTTCGTCAATCAACAGCAGTCTGACGATGTGCTTTCCGGCCAGTTTTGATATCCAGGAAAGAGCTTGCTCCATGACCAATTCGGGAATAATCACTGGCTGGTCAGGAACGACTTGGGTAATTGTGCCTGTAAACCTGTAACCCCGCCGAGGGAGTGTTTCAATAAATCCTGATCCGGTTTCGCCCAACGCTTTTCGTAGCGTGGAAACGTAAATTTTCAGGTTGGTTTCTTCGACAAAAGTGTCTGGCCAGACTTCATTGATCAATTCGTCTTTGGTCACCACCTGACCGGGCGCGTTACCATTGCCAGCAGCAGGTCGAAAACCTTGGGTGGCAGTGGTATGTCTTGACCGTCACGCTGCAAATTTCGTTCGAAGGCATTGACACAAAATTCGTCAAATTTAAGCACTGGGTTCAGCTCTTTTTTCATTTGGATAAGATCTGTGTCATTCGCGGATCATCGCGCAAACTGTCAAACCGAGGATCGGTTCTGACCATTTGAACTGTGCGAAGGTGTTTTATTTTATCCAACCAGACATAGACTTGCTCCGTTTCTCCCAAGCCGACATACACAGTGGCGACGAAATATGGAGCTTCTTCATTCTGCAATTCCATGGCAATCAACCGTGACAGGATTTGTTGGGCTTCCGCTTTGCGTCCTAACCGAGCGTGCAAATATCCCAGCGCGGCCAAAGGAACAATGCCACCTTTGGTCAATTTCTCTGCCTTTTGAAATTCGGCAATGGCTTCTTCGTACCGTTTCTGTTGTTCGTAAGCCTGCCCCAGTCCTTGAATAGCGCGAACGAAATTTGGATCCAATCGCAAGGTTGTTTGGAATTGGGCGATGGCTTCGTCATACCGGCGTAAGCGGAAAAGCACGATTCCCACGTTGCTGTTGATCGGAGCAGACAGCGGATCAAGTTGTCGAGCGCGTTCGAGTTCCGCCAAGGCTTCAGGTAAACGAACTTCTCCCATCAAGGCCATGCCGTAATAATTGTGGGCTTGAGCCAGATTGGGGTTAAGGGCGATGGCTCGTTCAAATTCACGATGCGCTGCGTCGTCGTTGTTCAACCAGGTTCGAATCACAGCTCCCATCGAAACATGGCCTTCGGCCAATGATTCATCCAGTTCAATCGCTTTTTCAGCGGCGGCGCGCGCTCGAATCAGCGAATCCGGCGGCGGCGCCACGCCCATCGTGACGGTCGTTAAATTTAACAGCACGTAACAATCGGCAATTCCAGCCCATGCCAGCGCGTAATTCGGATCAAGTTCGGTGGCTTGCCGATAAAATTCTATGGCTTTGAGCAAAGAATCTTTGTCCTGTTTGCTGTAAAGAAACCGTCCGCGAATGTATGCCTCAAAAGCCGCGGTATTTTCAGTGTATTTCTTGTTCAGGTGTTGGCGGTTTTCATCGCTGAGTTTGTCTGTTAGTCGGTAGGCGATGTTTTCCGAGATTTTTTTTTGTACGCTCAGGATGTTGGAGAAGCGTTCGTCGAAACTTTCTCCCCATAAAGTGGCCCCATCACTGGTGCGTAACAGTTGCAAGGTCAGGCGCAGTTGGTCGCCTTCACGTTGCAAGTGGCCATCCAGCACAGCTTCGACTTTGAGTTGGCGTCCAATTTCCAGCGAGTCACGGTCTGCCGCCATAAATTTTTGAATCGCGTTGGTTGGGCGGACTGTAAACATTCTCGTTGCCCCCAATCGTGTAATCAGTGAGTCGGCCAACCCAAGTCCGAGATTTTCGTTGTCCTGCTGTTGCATCAGTGAAGTAAACGGCAATACGGCCAATGATCTGATTGGCGTCGTCTGAGTTTCATAGTGTTGCCAGAATCGCCAGCCAATTGCTGCCAATACCAACAACGTCCCGCCCAATAACAGCGTTCGAGAAGAGAACTTTCTTTTGACAGCCAACCCGGTTGCCGGAAGCGCAGGCTGGAGGAGTTCGGTGGATGCCTCAACGTCTTTTTTTTCTTCGATGACAATTTTGGAGACAGTTTGTTTTTCGATTACCAACTCTGGTACCGAAACCGGGACAGGAGCAATTTGGGTGACGGGGCTGACAAATCTATAACCTCGGCGAGGCAAGGTTTCGATAAATTTCGCTCCATCTCCGTTTTCGCCCAAGGCTTTACGCAGCGTAGAGACGTAAACCTTAATATTGGTTTCTTCGACAAAGGTGTCCGGCCAAACCTCATTCATTAACTCGTCTTTGGTGACAACCTGACCGGGGCGCGTTACCAACACCAGCAACAGGTCAAAAACCTTGGGCGGCAGAGGGATATTCTGCCCGCCGCGCTTCAGCAGGCGCTCCGTCGCACTTATCTGAAACTCTCCGAACATATACAAATTGTTGATTCTATTGCTCATAACCTGTCTTTACCAAAACTCAACCGTTTCTTTACCGAACCTAAACCACAATTTTTTGAAGCCAGATTACGCTCTGGCGCAGTTGAAAGTTTTTTCGCGGAATTACGGATTTGAAGATGCCGGTTGGTTCCTGATGGTGGGGAATTTACCACCTTACCTTTGGATCGAGCAATCCAGGCATTGGTTTCATAAACGCAAAACTGAATTAGATTTTAGATTAAGGACTCATCAAGTGGCTCAAAGGACCGAAATCACAATCGAGACTCGCGAAGTATGGGTAGTCCATAAGTTGCCTGAGCAGGAAAAGGGCACTCTTAACCCACAAGCTTGGTGTCAATTCTGCGAAACGCGGGTTGAACTGGTCACTCCGGATGAGGCTGCCGCGCTGACCGGAAAAAGTCTGCGAGAAATTTTCCGCCAAATCGAACAAATGGAATTTCACTTTCTGGAAACACCGACAGGCGGAGTGATGCTCTGTCTGCCGTCGTTGCTCTACCAAATTACGACTGTTGCCTGACCACGAAAACATCAAAGCCGGTTTTCACGGCAAAGACATTGACCCTTGAAAAACAGAACACGAAAAGAGGAACACGCTATGAACTTATCCCTGACGATGTTGAATGCAATCGCTCGCAATCGCAGAACTCTTTTGACTCTGGCAGTTTCCGCGCTGTTTGTAGTCGCGCTTTCCACGATGGTTTTGCGGGGAGCCAGTGCATCGGCTTTTGACAAACTTGGCATTACCGAACAAAGCCGCGTCGGCCAGATCATCAAACGCATTGCGCCCAACGCGAAATTGGCGTCTGTCA
>DAOMFR010000250.1:0-3038 GCA_035429885.1 Blastocatellia bacterium | reverse complement strand
ACCATCGTCTTTTCCGGCGTGACGACCGTCACGCTGACCAGCGCCGAGTTGTTGATTGACAAAAATTTGACGATCAACGGCGGGACCAATGGCGTGACCGTCACTCGCTCCAGCGCGACGCAGTTTCGTATTTTTCACATTGACGTTGGTGTCACGGCCTCGATGAGCAAGTTGACCATCACGGGCGGCAATCCAGGGTCAAACCAAGCGGGTGGCGTGCAAAACAGCGGAACGCTGACGATGACCGATTGCGCCATTACCGGAAACACTTCGATTCAGGGCAGCGGCATCCAGAACGACAATTCGCTGACGATGACCAATTGCACCATCAGCGGCAATACCTCGACGGGGTCTCCCGGTACGGGAGGCGGCTTGGTTAGTTTCGGAACGACCAATAATTTGACCAACTGCACCATCAGCGGCAACACCGCATCGAATGATGGAGGTGGCATTTATATTGGTGGCGGAACCTTAAGCCTAACCAATTGCACAGTGACGAACAATAATTCGGGAGGCTCCGGCGATGGGATGTTTCTGGTTGGTAGCGGGCACGTTTTCAAAAACTCCATTGTCGCAGCTAACCCTGGATTCAATATCGTTATTCTCTCCGGCGGCAGCATTAGTTCGACAAGCGCCAACAATCTGATTGGCAATACCGGCACAGGCGGCATAAGCAACGGCGTGAACGGCAACATTGTGACTGCATCATCGCCGCTGTTGGGGGCGCTGGGGAGTAACGGCGGTTACGTGCAAACCCATGCTTTGTTGCCCGGCAGTTTGGCCATCAATGCCGGAACCAACACGGGCGCTCCCTCAACCGATCCACGTGGCATCGCCCGTCCGCAACAATCCACTGTGGACATCGGCGCGTATGAATCGCGCGGATTCACGATGGCTCTGAGCAGCGGCAATAACCAAAGCACGCAGATCAATACTAATTTTCCTAATCCCTTAATTGTGACCGTAGTTTCGGCCAGCAGTGAGCCGGTGGATGGCGGAAGAGTCACCTTCACCGGACCAAACACGGGCGCAGGCCTGAGCATAGTCTCTACGTCAGTCTCAATCGCAAGTGGAGCGGCAACAACAGGAACGATCTCTGCCAATGGTACGGGTGGCTCATACACTGTCAGCGCCACCGCAGGCGGCGTCAGCACGGGCGTCAATTTTTCGCTTACCAACACCTGCACCAATCCGTCAATCTCGATTCCACCGGCCAATCAAACAGTCTGCGCCGGCAGCACGGCCAGCTTCAGTGTTACGGCGACTGGCACTGCGTTGACGTATCAATGGCAAAAAAACTCGACAAACATTAGTGGCGCGACCTCCAGCAGTTACACCACGCCCGTCACGACGCTGGCCGATTCTGGAGCGGTTTACACCGTCATCGTCAGCGGCGCGTGCGGAACTCCTGTGACATCCAGCAACGCGACACTGACAGTCAACGGCGCAACCATTACTACTCAACCTGTCAGTCAGGTTATTTGCGACGGAGCTTCAGCCACGCTTTCCGTCACAGCCACGGGCACCAATCTGAGTTATCAGTGGCGCAAAGGCGGCTCACCTATCAGCGGAGCAACCAGCAGCAGTTACACCATCCCGGCGTTCGGCGCGGCGAACGCGGACAGTTACGATGTGGTCGTCACTTCCACGGGCTGTGCCAGCGTCACGTCCTCTGCCGCCAGTTTGAGTTTGCTGGGCGTCACGACGATGACCAACCTGATGCCATTGTGGGGCGGGCGATTGAACGGAACGCTGTTTGAAGTCGGAACCAATGGCGCGCCTTCGACTGAAGGACCTGGCTACGCTTTTGATGGGACGTTTTCCAAATCGCTGATTCGCTATACGGCCAACGCTGGTTACGTCATTACACCGGCAAGTTGCGATCCAGCAGGAAAAATCATCAACCAGTTTCGAATTTACACCGCCAACGATTTTTCAGATCGTGACCCGGCCAGTTACGCGTTTTACGGCACAAACGCCACGATTTCCGGCAACGGCCCGTTTGACGCGACGCAATTCACGCTCATCAGTTCAGGCAGTTTGGCTTTGCCATCAGGACGCAACACCAGCACACTTGATGACGCCAATTCGCAATTAGTCAGCTTTGCGAACACGACGACATACAAATCGTTCATGCTGATTTTCCCGACAGTCAAAAATGCGGGAGCCGTTTTGTCCACGCAGATCGGCGAAATCAAGTTCTATCCTGAAAACTATCAACCGACTTTGAACACAACGGCAGCTTCTATGACGCAGGGGCAAAGCTCCACAGGGACTCTGATTGGCGCTGCCACGTCTGGCACATCGCAAGCAGCCAACACGTTGACCGTTGAAGTCAGCAGCGACGGCACGAATTTCAGTTCAACGGCGACTTTGAACGGCGTGACGATCAGCAACGTCGCTGTCGCCGCCAACGGCAACGTCACTGCTAACTTGATGGCGACGTGCGCGGCGACAAACGCGAATTTCACTGTCAGAATCACAAATGATCAAAGCCAAAGCATCACTGCCACACTGACTGTCAATGTCACTGCGGCCACGCCTCCAACAACTGCCGCCGCCGGGTCAGATCAACTTCTTTGCGCGACGGCTCCGGCCACGCTGGCGGCGAATACGCCAAGCGTCGGCACGGGCGCGTGGTCAATCGTCAGCGGCCCGTCGCTTTTAACTTCACAATTGACCAGTCTGACCAGTCCCACCCCGATCTTTACCCCGGCGGGTGGAGTCGGAACGTACACCTTGCGCTGGACGATCACTGGAGTCTGCGCGACTTCGACCGATGATGTCGTGCTGACTTATAACGCGAATCCAACAGTTGCCAATGCCGGGCCGGATCAAACGGTTTGCGCGACTTCGGTGACGTTGGCTGGAAACTTGTCAACAGTTGGCACAGGCGCGTGGAGCATCATCAGTGGAGCGGGCGGCACGATCACCACGCCTTCCAGTCCGACTTCCGGCTTCACGGGCGTGGCAGGCACGACTTATACCTTGCGTTGGACAATCAGCAATTCGCCTTGCACGGCTTCAACGGATGATGT
>DAOMFR010000249.1:0-6701 GCA_035429885.1 Blastocatellia bacterium | reverse complement strand
AGGGTTGTTGATTCCCTTGGCAAACAGGTACACGCGATTGTTGGAAGGGGCCGCGGCCAACGCGACATCGGTCGACCCGGGGTTGGGCAATTGTTGCCAGCCGCTCCACGAACCGGTTTCGCTGGCGACGTTGACGTAAGGTGCGCGGTCTGTGGCTCCTTTGATGAAAACGAATAACTGGTCAGCGTTTGTCACGGCGGTGATGGGCG
This sequence comes from Blastocatellia bacterium, assembly GCA_035429885.1. Classification (GTDB taxonomy): domain Bacteria; phylum Acidobacteriota; class Blastocatellia; order RBC074; family RBC074; genus RBC074. Next base: position 6,492 of record DAOMFR010000249.1, on the reverse strand, counting down.
AATCGGTGCGTGCTGCGCCGGGGACTTCGCCATAAGGCGTCCAATCGCCAGCCAACGTGCGGGTTCGCATCAGAATTCGTTTGGAAGTTAACCCTTTAATGAACAGATACAGTTCATCCTGAAAGCCGATCACCGTTGGGGTGATGTCAGTGTTGCCTCCACCGGGAACCAACTGCCAGCCGCTCCAATACCTTCCGCCCGGAGCCAACTCATTCAGGTAAATTCGGCGATCCTGTCCAACTGCACAGACCACCAAACGTCCGTTGATCGTCGCGCTGGAGACAGCAGAAGGTGTGAGCAATCCGCCGGGTATGTCTTGCCAGGGCTGAACCGATTGCGCTGTTTCATCCGGCGAAAAAAACTTATGAAGGATTCCACCTTCGGCTTTCACCGCAAAGGCATACATTTTCTGGTTGTGCTGAGAACACGACAGAGCGTGCGGCGTCGTGACGCTGAGCGGATCGCGCTGCCAACCTTGCCAGCTACGCGGTTCGCCTTCCGGGTCCGGCAAGGCCGACTGTTCCGGCTCGCGCAACCGATTCAGGTAAACGCCTCGGTCGCCAGAGCCTTTGCCTAAAAGCAGCACTTCGCCGTTTGGATCGGTTGCCGCCGCCGGAGCGCGGTCCGTCAAAAATGTGCCGGGGATTGCCGCCCAATCGCTCCAATTGGGAATGCGCGGTTTTTTGATGGCGAAACAGGCGGCTTCGATTTCGGTGCCCTGCCAGTTAAAACCCTGACTTGACCAACGTCCGGGCACGCGACCAGCGATTTGTTGCGTGTATCGTTGACCGTCCCAGCCGACTTCCCACAGTTCGCCGGTCAATTCGTTGTTGACGATCATCTTGCCGTACCGCAGCAGAAACTGGCTGGAACTGACGGAAAACAACCGATTTTCGCGTTCGCGGTCAAAGCTGATTTGTGTTTGGTAAAACGTGGCGCCGCTTTGCGGAATGAAGCGAATGTCTTCTGCGGCAAAGCCGATGTTTGCCAGCAAGGTGATCGTTAAGTCTTTGCCGATGGCGTAAATTTCTCCGCCGTGCGGGTCGTCATCGCCGTAGCCTTCGCAGCCGACGATGATCTGTTTGGCGAGCGGGCCGAACGTCACGGGAGCAACGGCGACGCCTTCCAATCGCAAATGCATATCGGTCAGCAATTCCGCCGATCCGTCGGGTGAAACCAAATAGATTTTGCCATCGGTTTCGACGGCAATCAGCTTGCCGCCAAATTCGCCTTCGGTATCGAAGGCCAAGCCTCCCCACAGGCTGCTGTTCGGGCTGAGCTTGGTGAACAAATCTGCCAGCACATCGCCATTCGCCGTCAACCTGGAAATTTCCGTGTTCGGTCCACGACCCACGAAGATTTCTCCGGGAATGAAGCCTGCATCCACAGGTGGCCCACTTTCAGGAACGACGACGATTTTCGATTCGACTTCGCGGTACATCTGAAAGCTCGGCGCGAAGCGAGTTCGCGTGCCGTCCGCCGCCACCAGATTTAGAATCTGCGTTCTGCCTCCCTGAAATCCCGATGGCGCAACGGAAACGATCAACCGATCCAGTGCCGGGTGATATGCAATTCCTTTCGGATTGGAAAATCCTAGCGACGGATCGAAATCTCCGCGAAAAGCTGTGACTTCGACAAAGCTGTACGGATTGTCAGATGCTGGAAGGGTGACGGCGAGTGGAGTGGCTGGTGTTAACGGCATAGCTTTTAAAGATGAAAAAGGCCAGTTACAACTCTCTTTGTTCAAGCAGGGAATCGGTGGAGTGATTTAGCAGAAACTGGGTTTCAGTTTGAATATGCAGCAATAACTCACGAATCGAGTGCGACATATTCAGCCTCCTTCAGAATGTGCGGACCGATATACGGACTCAATGATTCGGGCGTCAGCAAATCCACATTACGGCCAAATAGGTCCTCCAGAAAGAACCACAACCTACTGAAATTTACGAAACCATAACGGCCAATTTCCAACTCAATCAGTAGATCCACGTCGCTTTCAGGCGTTGGTTCATTGCGAACAAACGAACCGAACAGCCCAAGCCGTTTGACGCCGAACGCTTTGAGTTCGACGTCATGGCTTTGAATCAGGCGAATCAGTTCTTCTTTGGTCGCAACACTCATAATTGAGGTTTAGGCAGCATTGGCGCTGGCGCCGGAATTCTGCATCCGGTTGGCGTACAGAGGAAAGCGCGCCGTCAGGTCTTTGACTTTGCCGATGACGGATTGGCGAACAGCTTCATCCGCCGGAGCGTCCAGCACTTCCGCGATCAATGCAGCGATTTGTTTCATTTCGGCTTCGCCCATGCCGCGAGTCGTGACGGCAGGAGTTCCCAACCGAACGCCGCTGGCTTTCATCGGCGGATTGGTGTCGAACGGAATGGTGTTTTTGTTGACGGTGATATGCGCCGCTTCCAAAGCCTTTTCGGCGTCTTTGCCCAAAATGCCTTTGGAAAACACGTCCACCAGGAACACGTGATTGTCCGTTCCACCCGAAACAATACGGAATCCGTTGTCGGCAACCGCCGTCGCCAGAGCGGATGCGTTTTTAACGATCTGCTGCTGGTAGGCTTTGAATTCCGGCTGTAAGGCTTCTTTGAAGGCGACAGCTTTGGCCGCAATGATGTGAACCAGCGGGCCGCCTTGAATGCCGGGGAACACATTGCGATCCAGGTCTTTGGCAAACTGTTCCTTGCACAGAATCATTCCGGCGCGCGGGCCGCGCAGCGTTTTGTGCGTGGTCGTCGTCACGAAATCGCAATGCGGAACCGGTGACGGATGCAATCCAGTCGCAACTAATCCGGCGATATGAGCGATGTCCGCCATCACCAGCGCGCCGACTCCGTGAGCAATCGCGGCGATGCGTTCGAAATCAATCACGCGCGAATAGGCTGACGCGCCGCAAACGATCATCTTTGGTTTATGTTCTTTCGCCAGAGCTTCCATCTGATCGTAATCAATCGTTTCGTCTTCTTTCTTCACGCCATAAGCCACGACCTTGTAGCTTTTGCCGGAAAAATTCAGCGGATGGCCGTGCGTCAAGTGGCCGCCGTGCGACAAATCCATTCCCAAGATTGTATCGCCATGCTGGCAAGCGGTCAGGTACACAGCCATATTCGCCTGGCTGCCGGAATGCGGCTGCACGTTGACGTGGTCTGCGCCGAATAGTTGTTTGGCGCGATCAATCGCCAGGCTTTCGACGACGTCTGTGAACTCACATCCGCCGTAATAACGTTTTCCCGGATACCCTTCGGCGTATTTGTTCGTGAACACGGAACCGGCGGTTTCGAGCACAGCTTGGGAGACGAAATTTTCAGAAGCAATCAGCTCCAGGCCTTCGTGCTGGCGGCGAGTTTCGTTCTGGATAGCGTTGTAAATTTCAGGATCGGATTCAGCGAGCGAACGATAGTGATTGTATGGCATTGTTGGATTAGTCCTTCTGCTGTTCAAGTTTTTTGATTTTTTCGATGCGCTGTATGTGGCGGCCAGCGCTGAAATCAGTCGTCATAAACGCGCGAGTGATTTGTTCGATGGTTTCCTGTGGCGTGGTGCGCGAACCAATGGCGACGATGTTGGCGTCGTTGTGTTCGCGCGACAATTTGGCGGTTTCTTCATTCCAGGCCAACGCGGCGCGAATGCCCGGAATTTTGTTGGCGGCGATTTCCATGCCGATGCCGCTGCCGCACACCAGAACGCCGCGCTCCGCTTCGCCAGCGGCGACGCGGCGAGCCACTCGTTCGGCGTAATCCGGGTAATCCACGGAATCTTGCGAATACGTGCCTAAATCCTCGTATTCGATCCCCATCTCATCAAGCGTCTTTTTGACTGTTTCTTTGCCTGGCAGTCCGGCGTGGTCGCTGGCGATCAAAACTTTGTTCATGAATGTAACTCTTTCGGGGAGAGTGTTGTTTGAAGTAGGGCGTATGCTAACGCAGGCATTTTTGAATGTCGAACCATTATTCAACTGCGGAGTTCGGATTGCGGATTACGATTTCCAAAAGCATACTGCGGCCCACGCAGCAGACTTCAAACGCAAATCGAAACAGATGAATTACGATAGAGCAGACGAACTTTCGTCAACTCCGCAATCCGCAATCCGAACTCCGCAATGGTGGCCGCTATCCGCGGTTCTGGCCGTATTTGCCGGAATGCTCGCCGTTTCGTGGAGGCGTTGGACTTCGCCGATTGCTGACAGTGGGCGCGAAATGGATTTACCCGCGCGCTTGTTGCAAGGCGAATGGCTGTATCGAGACGTTCATCACATTTATCCTCCGTTCGCGCCGTATTTCAATGCGTTGCTGTATCGAATCTTCGGCGTGCATCTGGACGTGTTGCACGTTGCGGGAATTGTTTGTTCGGTGATTATCGCTACGCTTTGTTATCGAATTGCCCGGCGTTTGTTTGAACCTGCTGAAGCCGCCATCGCGACCATCGCCGTCATTGTTTTCTGCATTTTTAAGCCCGCTGGCAATCTGATTCAGCCGTATGCGTTCGCAGCGCTTTATGCGTGTGTGTGTTCGTTGGGAGTTTTGTTGCTGACGTTGCGGCACGCCGAAAATTGCAAGAAGCAGGAATTGATTTTTGCCGGACTCTTGATCGGTTTGGCTGTCATCACCAAACAGGAGTTTGCGCTGGCTGGAGCCGCTACGGTGACAGCAGCGTTGTTTTACTTGCATCTGCCAGCTCTCAAATCCCAAATTTCAAATCTCAAAAAGCTGATCTCAGATTTGGTGCTTGCGGCCTTGCCCGCCTTTTTGATCGCTGTGCCGGTATACGGCTGGTTATTTGCGAAACTCGGCTGGCAAACTTTGGTCGAAGATTGCCATTTGTTTTACACGCATTTGCCTCCGTCGCTGATTTTTTATAACGCTCAGCGAACTGGTCTGGATCGTCCGCTGTTGTCAGTGGTGCAAATATTGGGAGCCGCGGCTGTAGCTTTTGCCGCGTTGAGTTTCGTTGTGATGTTGGGTGACCGGCGAAGGAAAGTTTTGAAGTGGTCGGCGACAGCGTTGGGGCTTTCATTTGTGGCAATCGCACTTATCAAGCTGATCGTTGGCAAACAGTGGGACGGCAGCCCGCTCCGAGCGTTGCCCATTTTGTTGCTGATGATTATTGGCATAGAGCTTTGGCACGTCAGACGGAGCAATGTCGCGACAGAACCCTGTAATTCGCTCCCCTCAATTCGCAAACAGTCGCGGTTTATTATTGCGGTGTACAGCTTCGCGATTTTGGCTCGCGTTGCCTTGCGTGTGCCCAGCGGTGGAGCATTCGGCGGATTCTTTTTGCCGACATCGTTGATTCTGTTTTGTCACCTGTTCTGGCGAACTTTGCCAAACGCGATTGAGCGATGGACAAGCGACGAAGCTTCCGTTCGTCGCACATTGTTGTTTGGCCGAGCCTTGCTGATCGTCACAGTTCTGATCGGAGCCATAACCTTCGGCATTCGGTATCGCAAAAACTTCAGCGTCGAAATTCGAGCGGAGCGTGGCCATTTCTTCGCTCCCAAAGTTACGGGAAGCGAAATTATAGAAGCGTTGGATTTTATCCGCACTGCGACTCAACCGAACGAGTCCATCGCCATTTTGCCTGAAGGCAGCGACTTGGTTTTTTTGACTGGGCGCCGTATGCCGCTCCGCCACCAGATTCTGATTCCCGGATTAATGAGCGAGCAAGATGAGTTAAAAGCGATTGCTCAGTTGCAGCAAGACCGCGTTCGATATGTGCTGATTGTCAATCGCCCGATGCGAGAATTTGGCCAGGAAGCGTTTGGCCGCGATTTTTACACTCAGCTTGGTGGGTGGATTCAAGGCAATTACCGGCTGGTTAGAATCTTTGGCCATTCTCAAAGCATTGATCCGCAAATTGGCGAGCCGCTTTTCTTTATTAAGGCTTTCGAGCGAAGGAACTGAAAGCCAGCTTGCAAAGCCCCGTCCAGTAGTGCAGTATCCAAACCGTCAATTCCTTCTCTCGCGCATCAACGGTGATGCGCCCAAGCCCAAAGTAGTAACGGCGGCGTTTTAGATTGTTCGAGAGCAGGCAGGTATTAACTTTGAAGAAGCCGTTCTCTAGAACGCCCGAACACACCTTCGCTGTTACCGTTCACCGAAGACAACCTGATTCGAAGCTTCTCTTTAAAACCCCATTCCGGGGAAAGGTACATCTATCTATGAAACTTTATGTTGGCAACCTCTCATTCCAGACGACCGAAGATGATCTGTTGGATTTGTTTTCACAGGCTGGAAATGTTGCATCGGCTTCGGTGGTGACAGACCGCGATACAGGCCGTTCACGCGGCTTCGCGTTTGTCGAAATGTCTTCCAAAGAAGAAGGTGAAGCAGCCATTAGCCAATTCAATGGCGCTGAAGTCAATGGTCGCGCTCTGACCGTTAACGAAGCTCGTCCGAAAGAAAGCCGCGGCGGCGGTGGCTTCGGCGGCGGCGGCGGTCGTGGCGGCTTCGGCGGCGGCGGCGGACGTGGTGGCGGCGGCGGTCGTGG
>DAOMFR010000248.1:0-6762 GCA_035429885.1 Blastocatellia bacterium | reverse complement strand
ACAAGGTCAGAAAGCCTCCGCCCGATTGCACAGTCGTGATATTGCCGGTCAGAGCCTTGGCATTCGCCGGAATCGTTAACCCATCACAGGTGCGCCCAGCCGCCGTTTGCGTCCGCGAACTCTGCCCCGGAATCATCGCTCCGGGAGCATCACAGCCCGGTTGCCCTGCCCGCGTGTCCAGCAAGCGCACCGGATGCGCCAGCGGATAAAACTGCAACCCGCTATTTGGGACACCACTTATCGTCACCGCGTATACCTGGAATCCCTGACACCCCAGATTGTCCGTCGCCGTGACGGTGAAGTTAAAGGTTCCCGCTGCCGTCGGCGTGCCCGACAAAGTGTCCCCGACCAGATTCAATCCCGTCGGCAGATTGCCGATGCTGACGGAAAAGCTGTACGGCGCAACTCCTCCCCCAGCAGTGAAAGTCTGCGCCGGATAGCCGACGCCGACAGTTCCGTTGGGCAGCGTTGGAGGGCCAACCAGAATGGTCTGACATCCTCCGCTCTGCCCACCGACCAGGAAGCCGCCTTCGACAGAGTACTGGCCGCCGCTTGATGCGCCGACACCGCTTTGCCCGATCAAACCGGTTTCGGCATAACTCCCGCCGGAGCTTGCTCCCCCTCCACCCGCAATGACTGATTGCGTGATGGTGTAACTGCCGCCGCTCTGCGCGGGTTCCGCTACAGTTTCGCGTCCCGTGCCTGCAGTAATTGGCAACATAATCGAAGTGGTAATGGCATTTCGTCCACGCGGATGCGACAAAATGGCGGTGGGCTGCCCGGCAGATGCGGCGGAATGGTCGCGCCATTGTTCGCTCGCCCGGTAGGCGTAAACGGTCAAGCCCGACAAGACCAGCAGGCCCAGCAGCAGCGTCAATTTCGTTTGTCGCAAATTGGTTTTCATCTTTTTTCTCCGTCGCGCGTGCGTTTGCACTGGCGGCAGTTGCCAGGTTGAATCGATTGCGCCGATTGCAGCGACTTACTGATGATTGGGCCGTGCAACGGACGCGGTATCTTTGTTATTTGGTTCGCGCGCTGCCTTCTCACGCTGTTCCTTTTGCTGCTTCATCATTTCCGGCTGTCTGGCCCATTCAAGGCTACGCTCTTTGGGTTGGCCGAAGGCGGTGGGATTTTGATAGAAGCCTCGCTCCCCTTCGGGCTTCGCCTCTTCGACCGGCAGCCGGTTCTGATTCGCCCAGGCATCCTGCCGTGTGCCGGTAACTTGCCAGGAGACTTCCACGTTGGGCAAGCTGGTCTTGATCTTGAAACGATTGTTTTTGATCTTTTCGGCAATGATCGCCTGAGCAAAGACGCCGAGGCAGGTCAGTTGATAGCGGAAATCGCGGTTGAGCGCGGCGAACCAGTCGGGCAAGGTGACTTCAGCGTCGCCATTGGCATCTGTAGTCACGGTGCCATCGTAAAGATTCTTCATATCGGGTGATTCGACAAAGGAGTGCACCAAGTATTTATTTTCAGGGTCAAGCGGATGATCAATCTTAAAGCCGCCGCCGGGCTTTTCGATCAGGCCAGTGACCTGAACTTTGCCAAAGAAGATACCCGCGTAGCCATCGGGGTTGGAGCCATACACGGCGGCTTGGGCAGCACTGCCAGTATGGGTTTCACCATATACGCCGGTCCCATTGGTGCTGTAGCCCGCTACGCCTATGCCGTTGCCACTGCTCGTGCCGGACACGGCAAGGCTCGCAGAACTGCCGCTAAAAACATTCAGCTTAATGCCTGAACCAGTGGGGTCAATGCCGATGCCGACCTGGCCGTTCCTATCAATAATCATTTTTGTGGAAGGAGCGGCAGTCGTGCCAACTTGAAAATGAATGGAGTTACTCGAGCCCGGCGTGGCCTCCCCACTCAGGTTTTGAATCAGTAAAGGTTTCTCTGCGGCTAGCGTTGATTGGGCGGTCAGCCTGATCGAAGCAGAGTCCCCACCCCAAAGCTGGAGATACTGCGTGGCTATACCATTTCTGGTACTTCTGAGCAGACCGTTTACTTCAAGCGGAGTGGCGGGCGCGGTCGTCCCAATGCCGAGATTGCCGCCAATGAACCCATTCCCACTGATGTTGAAATTGCTGGCGGCCTGCAGCGTAGCCGTGTTCTGAATGTAGCTGCTACTGTTGGTTGGTAAGCTGCCGATTTGTGCGCCTGTGACACATCCCGCGCAGACTGACGAAAGGCCGTCGGCGGTTGCCGCGTTGGCGCTCTTGATGGTATACGGCGTTGAGGTAATGGGCTGGCGAGGGCCAAGCACCGTGAAGGCCACGCTGCTGATTGGTTTGACGGCAATTTCCAAAAAGCGTGGCGCGCCCGTAAAGACACTCGCCCCAAAATCCAATTGCACGGTGAAAATGCCCGCCGCGACTGCCACATTAGGAACAATCATGGGCGCACCCTGCTGCGCGCCCGTGCCGATGGTTATTGTGTCGAAGAGTTTGAATTGCAGATCGTAGTTGGCGTTGGCAAGATTGCCCGCGTCGATCAGTTTGCCTTGGTAAGAGAAGGCGGTGGTTTGTGCCAACGCCGCTTGCGAAAGAATCAGCATCATCAACAGGGTAAATAAGCCAAAAAGATCCCAAGTTTGAATTTTGAGAGTCATGAATTTTCCTCCCTACGGTTTTCCGATGAGTGCTGTGCCGCCCAAGCTGCGGATTTCAAGGTGCTTGCTGATGGCGTTGTTCGGCAAAAGGAATGTCTCGTCGTAGTTACACGGCTTGACCCAGATTGTGCGATATGTTGTCACGGCATTCACCGCAGCAGTGATCGTTTTAAATGGCTGGGCAAAGGTTCCGTTGAAGGGGCCGTTCCAGGTGCAATCAACGTATACCCCACCGGATGCGCGATAAATGCCGCGTCCATGTGTCGCAGCAATCAAATCTCCGCCGAGCCAGAATAGTTCTTGCACGGAAACATTAGCCGGGCCGTCTTGCGGCAAATCCCACGACGCACCAGCGTCTGCTGAAGTGAAAACGCCGACTTCCGTGCCCACATAAAGAAAATTTGGGTTCACAGGATGAATCGCCAGAGTGAAAACCGGCACGTTGGGCAAACCGGTCGCGCTCGCGTCAACGCCAGTGATGTTTACCCAGGTCGCGCCGTTGTCGGTGGTACGGTAAACATTGTCGCCAGCAAATCCGGCGAATGTCGCATAAATCCAGCTGGAGGCGCGAGTGCTATCAATCACCAGCCGAGTCACAAAGCGATTTGGCAGGCTGGCCGTATCAATTTTTGCCCAGGTAGGCGAAGCGGAGGTGCCATTGAAGGTGCGATAAATGTCTCCATTATTGTGTGCCACGACAATGAGGTCCGAAGTGACCGGGGAAACTACAATTGCGCTGATAAAAGAGCCATTGGGATTCGGCTTTGTTGGATCTGCCGTCCAAGTCGGAGTGGCAGCCTTAACGTTCGTGCTACGCCATAGGCTGAACGCACCTACAAGCATTGTGTTCGGGTTGTTGGGATCGAGAATAAATGGAGTAATGAAGTTCGACTGAGGCGCGTTCTGATTTGCGTTGCCGATGCCGGCGCTAATTGAACTGGAACTCATTCCGCCGTTTGTGCTGCGCACAAGCGCCCCCAGGTTTTGTGTCTCGCCGTAAAAATAGTTGGCGTCGGTGGGGTCGGCGGCGCAGAACCCGCCGTCGCTCCCTTGCATGGAGCTCCAGCCTTGCGGATCGCCGCTGAACCGGACTGTCCCATTGTCCTGCGCGCCACCAATGATGATGCCAGTAATAGGGCTGGCGGCTCCGCCGTAAAACTGAGTGATGCCGAGAAGATTATTGAGATTTGTCCAGCCACTGGTTTGAGCAACGCTGGAAACGTCATTCGCCCTGTATAAGCCGCCGTCATTACCGAAAAAGACGATGCGATTGGTGGTGTTATTGAAACCGGGGTGGGCGACGATGATGTGATGGTCGGCGTGCGCCGAATTGCTGCTGCCATCGCTGATCTGCGTTAAGGGCAAATTCGGCTGACTGTATCTGCCGCGCCACAGATGAATGCCACCAACAATCACAGTATCCGGGTCTTGTGGGTTCAGCCAAAGAGCATTGTCATACCATCCCTGATTTCCCGCTCCGCCTGAGAAGAAGTTCGTTCCAGTGTTGACGCGTGTGTAGGACTGTCCCCCATCATTGCTACGATAAACTTCGCCGTTATTCTGGTTGACCACGGCATAAACTAGAGAAGTGATTAACGCGTTTGCCAGTTCGACTCGCCCATTGTTTGTACTGGTCACAGTGACCGCAGGCGTAAAAGTCGCCGCAGCCCAGGTCAGCCCTCCATCCAGGGAGAAACGCGCGGCCCCTAATTCTCCAGCCACTGCGCGATTACTGTCGTTCGCCAGAAAATCGAGGTCAACGGCGGAGTTATTCACCGCTAAGTTGACTCGACGGCTCCAGTTTGTGCCGCCGTCGGTCGAGCGCCAGATCCCTGCGCTTTGGACAAGGACGTTATTCACGTCAACCGTCTGTGAAGTAGCCGCCAGGAGAGTGTTTCCATCAGGCGAAATCGCCAAGCGGTTAACGAAGAAAAAATTGTTGTTTGCTGTTGACGGCAATTGATTCCACGTCACGCCAGCATCAGTGGACTTAAAGATGCCGGCTCCTTGGATTGCGTCAGTATTGAGGAAACCTTCTCCCGTGCCGGCATACATGATGTTGGTGTTGGCGGGATTGATCACCATCGTGGTAACGGCGAGGTTGGCTTGAAAATCGTTGACGGGGAACCAGGAAAAGCCCGCATTGGTCGAACGCCAGATGCCGCCCCCAACGCTCCCGACCCACATCTTATTTGAATCGGCTGGATCAATGACGATTGAGCGAATACGCCCGCCGACGTTGCCGGGTCCCATCCACGACCACGAATCCGGCGCGATTCCAGCTTCGAGGATTCCTTGAGGTTTCCCGCTTTGCTGCCGGGCCTTGATCCGCCGCTGCTGTTCAGCCTTCATCAGTGCCAGATGATGGTGAGCCTTTATCATGCCGTCGAGCGGGATTTCCCCATTTTCGTCTTGCATCTGCAAACGTCGAAATCGGAAAGCTCCGCCAGGATCGGTAGGCTCATTTTCGTTATCTTCGCGCTCGTTTCGATCGCTCTTTCCAGGTTGAGGCTCTGTCCTGTTTCGCACAGACAGCTCTATTGCCTCGCGCCATGTCAACTTGTGTTGGAGTCTGACGACATCCGCTCCAGCCAGTAATGCCAGACAAAGCACCAACAGCCCGGTGTTACGTTTCCGACGCGAATTCATGAAGCACCTCTTTTTTCGATTGCGGCGACAGTATTTCCAATTGACCTATAGGGCTGGCAACGACCAATCGTTGAGCTACTGTAACGACACCAGCACCAGCACCAGTCCACGACCCGATTTCAATTCGGTCATCGCCTTGCCGATGATTGCGCCTTGTGCCCTCGTGTGATTAACGACCTTCATGGCATGTCCGGGTGTGTCCGCTGATGTCAGCAGATCGCCTGGGCGAATTGCATTCTTTGTGGCATCGCAATAAACCCAAACGCGCCCGGACAGCGCAACAGGAAGGGCCAGCGTGGTCTTATCTCCTGCAAGATCGGGCAAGACCATTCCCGCAGAAAGATTGTTCGCGCCGCTAATGACGCCAGCCACGCGACGGTTATAAGCCCCACGAGAAATGGAGAGCCTGCCGACATTCTTGGGGTTAATGGCGACCACCATCCCAGGCTTTGTGTCATCCTCGACCTCGAATTTTTCCGCCAGGTCCGAGCCACTCGTAATTTCGAGCACGCCAACGTTGGCTGTTCCTTCGACTTTGAGCGCTTTGCCTCCTGGGGCGGTGTTGATGAAATGTCCACCGTAGCCATTGACGCTGGCAGAACTTCCGTCAACACCATAGCCAGTCGAGCTGTTGCCAATGACGCCCGTGCTGCTGCTGCTGACTCCCCAGACGCCTACGTTGCTGACGCTTTCGCCATACACGCCGCGACTGCTTATGCTCTTCCCCCAGATGGCTCGTCCGGTTGAGGTTTCGGAATAAACGCCGTGTCCGCCACCAGTGTTGGTGAAATAGCCCGAGAAGCCGCCGATACTGGCAGATGCTCCTCGAACGCCGTAGCCGTTTGTGCTGGTGCCAACGACTCCGGCACCGTTGGTGTTGGCTCCATACACGCCAGCCACGCCTTCGCTCTCGCCAAACACGCCACGACTGCCCGTACTTTTGCCATAGACGCCCGGCCCTGAGGCGCTCTCGCCGTAGACAGCTGAACTACCAGGAGTGCTACTGAGCACAGACAATTGCCCGGGAGTCTGGTTGCTGATTCCAATCCCCACTCCGCCGTTTACGGTTAAATTGCCGCCGATGACTCCATCTCCAGTAATATCGAAACCACCCACTTGCGCCACTGCTCGTTTTCCCGCACCTCCTGCCGTCGCGTTCTGAATGTAGTTGCCGCTTCCCGTTGGAACGCTTGCAACAGGGATTGCGCCGGTAATTTGTGTTCCGTCAACGCTTTCGATCTGGCTGCTGGTGATGCAATTGACGCAGGATGCTGAGATCCCGTCGGCGCTTGCGGCATTCAGACTTCGCATGGCGTATGGCGTCGCGGTAATGGCCTGGCGCGGCGCCAGCACGGTATAGGCAATCGCGCTGTTCGCCGGACGCACGCCGATTTCCAGATACCGATCTCCGCCAGTAAACACAGCTCCAAAATCGAGTGTGACCGTGAAGACGCCTGCGCTGGCCGTTACGGGATTGCGCGTCTGTATTCCTTGCTGTGTGCCAC
>DAOMFR010000247.1:0-6839 GCA_035429885.1 Blastocatellia bacterium | reverse complement strand
TGGAATCGAAGCTGTGGCGCGCCTTCGGTTGATGATATGATCTCGACGTCATGCCAAGACAGACTTTTCAACGGCGTGGCAGCGCCCAGGGCTTTTCGCGCCGCTTCTTTGGCGGCAAAACGCGCGGCGTATCGTTCAACTTTTGCAGTTTGATGTGTGAACCGTTCGCAATAGGCGATCTCGGCTTCGGTGAAGACGCGATTGCGAAACCGTTCGCCGAATTCGTCCAAGGATTCTCGGATACGTTTGATGTCTGTGATGTCTACTCCGATTCCGGCTACCATAAAACCAATGACCAACTTTTCTTTCCGCCAAGAGGGCGAGGTTCAACTGTTAGTGTGCGAGCCGCTGGAGCGACTGGGATTCAAAAATGCTTTCAGCACGCGGCTTGGCGGCGTCAGTCCGTTGCCTGCTAATGCGCTCAGTCTGGGCAATTTCAGTCACGACGAACGCGCCAACGTGATTGAAAACCGTCGGCGATTTTTGTCCTCACTGAAAGCTGACAACTGGCCGATGGTAACCGCCAAACAGATTCATTCCGCAGACATTCGCTCGGTTGCAGACGCTGAAGATGCTCGTAGCGAGCCTCAGCCCGGAGACGCGTTGACCGCCAACGCCGCTGGAATTTTATTGGCAATTCAAACTGCCGATTGCATGCCTGTGCTGATTGCGGACGAACGGACACGCGCCTTTGCCGCAATCCACGCCGGTTGGCGAGGCACGCTGGCAGGCATCGTCGCACGGACGGTTGAACGCATGCAACACGAGTACGGTTCCCGCGCCGAAGACTTGCACGCGGCGCTTGGCCCAGCCATTTGTGCTGAAGTTTTTGAAGTTGGCGCGGAAGTGTTGGACGCTTTTCGCGCCAAGTACGATTATGCCGAAGAGTTATTTTCCAGCTTAAAGATGATTGGGCAGCCGAACGGCAAAGGTCACATCAATTTGAATCTGGCCAATGCTCGTCAGCTTGTGGATGCCGGGTTGCGAGCGGATCGTATTTACGATTGCGGGCTTTGCACCTGGTTGCGGAACGATTTGTTTTTCAGTTACCGGTTGGAACGCGGTGCGGAAAAACCTGTTGGACGGTTGATGGGAGTGATTGGGCGTGATGCCTGATTTTGATTTCTGGATTTTGAATTTTGGATTGAGGAGCAACCAGTGAGAACGAAAATTATGTTTTTGGCTTTGGCGGTTCTTTTGGTGATGAATTGGTCTGTGTTGGCTCAGGACAAACAAGACAAACAAGCGCCCGCCAATTCGTCGTCTCAGCCTGTGGATTCGGAAGACGAGCTTCGCCGCGCGATTGAATCCAGCGGCGGCAGTGAAACCTTGATCGTCACCAATCTGGAAGGTTATCTGAAGAAATTTCCGAAGAGCGAGCATCGCCAGGAAATCGAAGGCGAGATATACAAAATCGCCATCAAATTGCGCGACCGCGACCGCGCAATTTCTTACGGCCAAAAGCTGGTGGAAGCGAATGAAGGCAACATTGATGCGCTGACCAATGTGGTGACAATGTTGCGCGAACGCAGAGCCGATGGCGATCTAAATGTCGCCATTACTTATGCCAACCAGCTTGTCCGCGAATTCGAAGGCATTGTTTCTTCTCGCCCCAAACCCAAACGCATCAGCGCTGCTCAGTGGGAAGAGCGCAAGCAGCAAGGTCTGGCTTCGGTTTATCTGGTGCGCGCCAGAGTTCACGCCGATATGGGCAACGACGAAAAAGCGAAAGCCGATGTGATGAAAAGTTTCGATTCGGCGCGAATGGCTGGCGCCGCGATGGTGCTTGGCGAGCTGGCGGAAAAGCGCAAAGCCGTTGACGAGGCGATTGATTATTACTCGCAAGGCTTTGCCATCGCTTTGGCAACGAGCGAAGAAATTGATTTGAAAGCTTTGCGTCGCAAACTCAGCCAGCTTTATGCCAGCAAACATGGTTCTGAAGCCGGATTGGGCGACCGGTTGCTGAAAGCTTACGACGCATTTGTGAAAGATCGCGAAGAGCGGTTAGCTAAATTGGAAGTTCCGAACATTAACGAAGGCGCAAACAGTGCGTTGAATTTCAAATTGACCAAACTGGATGGGTCGAAACTGGATATGGCCAGCTTGCGCGGCAAGGTGGTTGTGCTTAATTTTTGGGCGACGTGGTGCGGGCCGTGTTTGACCGAAATGCCCATGTTCGAAAAGACGATCGCCAGGTTCAAGGAAGACAAGGACGTTGTTTTTCTGGCGATCACCACAGACGAAGACCGCGATCTGGTCGCGCCGTTTCTGAAACAGCACAAGTTCAACCTGCCCGTGGCTTACGCGGATTACTTGAATGACTTTTTTGCTGTGAATTCAATCCCGACAACGATCATCCTCGACCGCAAAGGGGAGGTCGCTTTTCGACAGGCTGGTTACAACCCGCGCGGTGATTTCGTCGGGGAACTCAGTGGACGAATTGAAGAAGCGAAGAAGAAATGATGACCGCGACTGAGGGAAAGGGGACTGAGAGAGCGAGAGAGCGCAGTTGCGATCCCTGAAGCTCTCCGGTCCCGAATCTCTCAATCTCATCGAACAGGCGGCACCGGACAATACATGACGTCTGGCAATTCCTCATCCAAAAGCTGCTGACGATCCAAACAGTAAACGCGATTGTTTTGGTACCATCGGACAAGGGCAGAAATCTGACGACGCTCGCGACGCAAGCGCAACGCCGAGCGAATTCTGATGGCGAGAACGACGGGGCAAAGCGTGACCGCAGTCGCGCCTAAAAACGGCGATTGACCCAGCAGCAGCAACAGCCCCAGCAGCGTTCCAAACGCCGGCAGCAGGAAGCTCAGGTCATTCAGACAGTCCATCCAAACGGGACGCCGCGCCGGTGAACCAGCCGGAACCGGAAAAACCAGCAATTCATCCAAAGACGAAATCGGCGCAAGGCTCTGGCTTGCGCGGTAGGGCACTTCGGGGGTCATGGGCAAATACCTCTGAATTGAAAACACGTCGGCGCTGTTGCGTCTTGGGCGCACTTAGCCCGGACGTGCAGAAAGTTTTTGATTGTGAGGAGGAAGTAAACGCCAAAGTCGTGTTGTCGTGAAGTTAGGGCAAATCAGTCACGAAGCTTCGGCAGCAGTTCGCAAGACGCGCGAGATTCTAACGGGTTCGCGCAGGAATGGAAATAGTTGAAGAGTTACTTTTTCCGCAGCACCAAAGTGCGCGGAATGGCTTGCAGGTCGTCGAGCAGTCGCGACGCTTCCCAAACTTGAGAATCTGCCATTGCCGAAACGGCTTCCGATTGTGTGTGGCCCAGTTCGCAAATCAGATATCCCCCCGGCTTTAATCGTGAGGGCGATTCGTTGAGCAGGCGACGGTACAGGCTTAGCCCGTCGGCGTGGTCGGTCAGTGCAGTGTGTGGTTCCCAATCCCGGACTTCGCGTTGCAGCGTTGGCAATTCGTTTGCGGCAACATACGGTGGGTTGGATAGGACGAAATCGGCAAGCTGAGTTTCAGGGAAAGCCGATAGCAAGTCAGAGTTGATGAACTGGATGCGGTTGGCAAGTTCGTGTTTGGTCGCGTTGCGTCTGGCGACATTCAGCGCCGCTTCGGAAATGTCGCACGCGGTGATTTGTGCATCTTCCAATTCACGAGCCAGAGCGATGGCGATGCAGCCGGAACCGGTGCCAACATCAAGAATGACCGGCGCGGAAATTTTGTCTTCTTCCACCAACCGTATGGTTTCTTCGACGATGAGCTCGGTTTCAGGCCGGGGAATCAGCACGTCGGGTGTGACTTCGAATTCAAGGCCGAAAAATTGCTGATGGCCAGTGATGTATTGCACCGGTTCGCCTGCGCTTCGCCGAGCGATCAAGCGCTGAAATTTTGCCAGCAATTCTTCGCTGAGTTGTTCGTTGAAATTGACGATCAGGTAGGTGCGATCTTTGCCCAAGGCTTCGGCCAGCAGCGTTTGCGCGTCCAGCACGTCGTTGGGGACGGATGCGGTGCGCAATTGCTGGCTGGCAAGTTTTAAGGTTTCGGCAATGGTCGCTGACGGCATTGGCTTCCAATCACACTAAACGGCCGCCGCTTGTCGTTCGGTTTCGGCTTTTAGCTTTTCTGCCTGGAAATGCGTAACAACGGCGCCAATCAATTCATCCAACGCGCCTTCCATAATCAAATCCAGTTGGTGCAGCGTCAGGCCGATGCGGTGATCCGTGACGCGGTTTTCTTTGAAATTGTACGTCCGAATTTTTTCAGACCGGTCGCCACTGCCGACCATCGACCGACGTTCGGCGGCGATGGCTTCATGCTGTTTGCTTTGTTCGATCTCGTACAGGCGCGACCGCAACACGCGCATGGCTTTTTCGCGATTTTTGATCTGCGATTTTTCGTCCTGCATCGAAACAACGGCGCCCGACGGAATATGGGTCAGGCGCACGGCAGAGTAAGTCGTGTTGACCGATTGGCCGCCTGGGCCGGACGAGCAGAACGTATCCACGCGAATGTCTTTGGCATCAATTTTGACGTCCACTTCTTCGGCTTCGGGCAACACAGCAACGGTGATGGCCGAAGTGTGAATGCGTCCGCTGGTTTCAGTTTGCGGAACGCGCTGGACGCGATGAACGCCTGATTCATGTTTCAGCTTCGAATAGACTCGCTCGCCTTCAATGATCGCTTCGGCTTTTTGAATGCCGCCCAAACCGGTTTCGGCGGATTCGGTGATCTGCAATTTCCAGCCTTGCCGTTCGGCGTACCGGGCGTACATGCGCAAGACCTCGCCCGCGAACAGACAGGCTTCTTCGCCGCCCGTGCCTGCGCGAATTTCCAGAATGACGTTCTTTTCGTCGTTCGGGTCCTTGGGCAGCAACAGGACTTTCAACTCTTCTTCGACCTTTTCGCGCTGGGCTTCGAGTTCCGGCAATTCGGCTTCGGCCAATTCGCGCATTTCGGCGTCGTCCATTTCGCGCAGAATTTCCTTGTTGCCGGCAATGTCACTGTCGAGCTTTTTCATCTCGCGGAACTTCATGACGATTGCTTCCAATTCGCGGTGCTGCCGGGCGATTTTGGTGTACCGAGCCTGATCGCTGATGACTTCATTGTCAGTCATCTGCTGGTTCAGATCTTCGTAAGTTTTTTCGATGGCTTCGAGTTTTTCAAACATAATCAAAGTAGACAGTAGTCAGTAAGCGGTAATTTATTCTCAAGTCTCAAATTCCTGCTTCCTGCTGGTTTTACGCTGGTTGCGGTTGATCTTGTGGTTCCAGTTTCAAGGATTCCTTCAATGCATAAATCGCAACTTCTAATTGGTCGTCGGAAGGTTCGCGCGTGGTCAGGTTTTGCAGCCAGATGCCCGGCAACGTCATGAGCCGGAAAATCGCTCCGGATTCTTTTTTGCCAGCGGCGCGAATGACTTCATAAGAAAGCCCCGCAATCACCGGAATCAGCGCGATGCGTGACAGCATGTTCAGCAGCAGCGAATCAAACTTGATAATTGAAAACAGAACGACAGACACCAGCATTACCACCATCAGGAAGCTGGTTCCGCAGCGCGGATGCTGGCGCGGATGGCGACGCGCATTGGCGACAGTCAATTCTTCGCCCATTTCCCAGGTGAACACGGTTTTGTGTTCCGCGCCGTGGTATTCAAATACGCGCTTGATATCGTTGAGCCGCGAAAAAATGTAAATCATCGCAATGAAGAAGCACATGCGAATCACGCCATCTACAAAGTTGAACGAAAACGACGGACGAACAGGTTTCATGTAAGCGTGTAACCAAGCCCAGGTCGCTTGATACCAACTTAGCCCAGCGGACGACTCCACTGAAGCCTGCGGCGCATTGCCCCAACCGAAGTAGATAAACATTACGTTGGTCAGCAACAAGGGCAATACGATGAACAGCATCACGTTAAAAAACAGAGCGAAGATGAGCGACCCTGCAGCCGTGGCTGCAGCGCTGGCGCTGCCTGATTTTTCCTGAGTTTCAGGCTGGCTGGTTTTTGCAAACTCACCTGGTGATTCCAGCACATGAGCCGTTGTCGCCAGCGCGCCGGTTGCGGCCACAGCCTTAGCCGATGCCGTGGCCTGCTGCGGTTCGTTTTCGGCATCTTCGAATGCGACAGAGGCCGAAAAGTTCAACGCCTTCACGCCCAGAATCATCGAATGAATCAGCACCGCGCTGCCGCGCAGCACTGGAATTTTCAAAATCGGATATTTGTCGCTGAGCTTCGGCAATGGCTCAGATTTGGATACGATGCTGCCGTCCTGCTTACGAACCGCGACCGCGTATGAATTCGGCGCGCGCATCATCACGCCTTCGATCACTGCCTGGCCGCCGACGATAATTTCTTTTTCCTGGCTCATAACAACCTGCCTTGTGAACGAAAAAGGTAAAGCCACAACGCTGTCACGAAGAACACTTGCTGGCAGTTGTCTATCCGTTGGATGACGTCGCTGCCAACGCTTCGTGAGCGTTGTGGCTTGGGTTTGGTTAGCTAACGGTGACCGCAAACGCGTGCGGCTTGAAACTGATGAAACACAGATTGGCGAACCACGGTGTCAAACCGTGCGATCACTCGTCCGAAAATGTTTCGTTCTGGGTTCATCGCAAAGCCGCAATCCGAAATCTGCAATCAGGCAGCCGGTTGAGTTTTCTTCGCGTATTTCTTCTGGAACCGCTCGACTCGACCCGCAGTGTCAATCAGCTTCTGTTTGCCGGTGAAAAACGGATGGCAAGCCGAACAAATTTCAACCTGGATTTCATCCTTGGTTGAGCGAGTTGTGAAAATGTTGCCGCAAGCGCAATGCACTTTGCATTCGATGTATTTGGGATGGATTCCTTCTTTCACTTTCAATATCTCCTTT